>JBDTVC010000229.1:0-7889 GCA_040007475.1 Burkholderiales bacterium | reverse complement strand
TGATCGCGCAGGTCTGGTAGCCATCGAGCCGCGGCATCAGGATGTCGCAGAAGATGAGGTCGGGGTCGTGGTCGTTGACCTTGGCGAGTGCGTCAAAGCCGTCCTCGGCCAGCAGCACGTTGTGGCCGCCCTGCTTCAGAAAGATCTCGGCACTGCGGCGAATCGTGTTGCTGTCGTCGATGACCAGCACCTTGATGCCTGCGGTGACAGCGGGGGCCTGATTGCTCAACCAGCATTCTCCTCAAGGGTTTGGCGGGCGGGTGGGCCCCACCTCGTCACCGGCTTCGGGATCTGTCGTGTTCGGGTTCGGCGCTCAGATCCGAACCATCTCGAAATCTTCTTTGCGGGCACCGCACTCAGGGCAGGTCCAGTTCATCGGGACGTCTTCCCATCGGGTGCCTGGCGCGATACCGTGTTCGGGATCGCCCTCTGCTTCGTCATACATCCAGCCACAGATCAGGCACATCCAGGTTTTGGCTTCGCTCACTTTGCTTGGGGGAGAGCCGGGCACGGCACTTCGCTTCACTACAATGCAGACAGATTGTAGCCACCCGAGTTGTCGAAAACTCAAGTCCCTGTAGGCACATACGCAACATTCTTCACGTTTGCCTAGAGGTTTGGTCGTCCTGCCAATTCACCCCTTCGGGCCCTATCGATGACCACTGAAAACCCCACTGACCATGCCGCGGCGGACGCCGAGGGCGTGGAAGAGCAGCCCGCGCCCGCCTGCGTGATGAGCTTCAACGCGAGCGACCCGAGCGGCGCCGGCGGCGTGGCCGGTGATGTGGCGACCATCGCGGCCATGGGCGCGCACGCGCTGCCCGTCGTCACGAGTATCGTGATGCGCGACACCCACGAAGTCTTCGACCACCACGAGATCGATGCCGACGTGATCGCCGAACAGGCACGCACCATCCTCGAGGACGTGACCATCTCCGGCTGGAAGGTCGGCTTCCTCGGCTCGACCGAGGGCGTCAGCGCGGTGGCCGAGATCCTGTCCGACTACCCCGACGTGCCGCTGGTCGCCTACATGCCCAACCTGTCGTGGCTCGAAGAAGACCCGCAGCAGAGCTACCTCGACGCCTTCCGCGAACTGGTACTGCCGCAGACCGAGGTGCTGGTCGGCAGCCACCAGGCGCTGACCGACTTCCTGCTGCCCGAGTGGGACAACGAACGCCCGGCCTCGCCGCGCGAGCTCGCGGTGGCCGCCGGCGAGCACGGCACGCGCTACGTGCTCGTCACCAGCGTGCTGATCCCCGGCGCCAAGCCAAACGACCAGTTCATGGACAACGTGCTCGCCTCGGCCCAGGGCGCGATCACGGGCGAGAAGTTCGAGCGCTTCGAGGCCAGCTTCGTCGGTGCCGGCGACACGCTCTCCGCCGCGCTCGCAGCGCTGCTCGCCTCGGGTGCCGAGCTCACGGCGGCCGTCGGCGAGGCGCTCGCGTTCCTCGACCAGGCGCTCGACGCGGGCTTCCGCCCCGGCATGGGC
This sequence comes from Burkholderiales bacterium, assembly GCA_040007475.1. Classification (GTDB taxonomy): domain Bacteria; phylum Pseudomonadota; class Gammaproteobacteria; order Burkholderiales; family Burkholderiaceae_C; genus LMDS01. The sequence goes on along the minus strand of JBDTVC010000229.1, from coordinate 6,400 downwards.
AACGTCGTTCCGGACCGCTTCTTCTGGGCGCTGCCGCCCGGCGAAGAGGGCGACGGGGAACCCGGCGCCGCCGAGCCGACAGACGACATCCCGACACCGAAAGGCCCGCGTCATGTCCACTAGCGCCACCAGCGGTGCCAGGGCCACCAACGCCCAGCTGTTCGAACGCGCGCAGAAGGTCATCCCGGGCGGCGTGAATTCGCCCGTGCGTGCGTTCCGCGCGGTCGGTGGCACGCCGCGCTTCATCGCGCGTGCGCAGGGCCCGTACATCTTCGACGCCGAAGGCACGCGCTACATCGACTACATCGGCTCATGGGGCCCGATGATCCTCGGCCATGGTCACCCGGCCGTGCTCGAGGCGGTTCAAAAGGCCGCGGTAGACGGCTTCTCGTTCGGTGCACCGACCGAGCGCGAGGTCGAGCTCGCCGAGGCGATCCTGGCCTTCGTGCCGAGCATGGATCAGCTTCGCCTCGTCAGCTCCGGCACCGAGGCCGCGATGAGCGCGCTACGCCTGGCGCGCGGCGCGACGGGTCGCAGCAAGATCATCAAGTTCGAGGGCTGCTACCACGGCCACGCCGACGCGCTGCTCGTGAAAGCCGGTTCGGGCCTCGCCACCTTCGGCCACCCGACCAGCGCCGGCGTGCCGCCCGAGGTCGTGCAGCACACGCTGGTGCTCGAGTACAACAACGTCGCACAGATCGAAGAGGCGTTCAAGCTGCAGGGCGACGAGATCGCCTGCGTGGTGATCGAGCCGATCGCCGGCAACATGAACTTCGTGCGCGCCAGCGTACCGTTCATCAAGCGCATCCGCGAACTCTGCTCGCAATACGGTGCATTGTTCGTGTTCGACGAGGTGATGACGGGCTTCCGCGTCGCGCTCGGCAGTGCGCAGAGTCTCTATGCCAAAGCGATCCCCGGATTCGAGCCCGACATCAGCGTGTTCGGCAAGGTCATCGGCGGCGGCATGCCGCTGGCGGCCTTCGGCGCCAAGCGCGCGGTGATGCAGCAGCTCGCGCCGCTCGGGCCGGTGTACCAGGCCGGCACCCTGTCGGGCAACCCGGTCGCCACCGCCTGCGGCCTCGCCACGCTGCGCGAAATCGCCAAGCCCGGCTTCTTCGAGGCACTCACGGCGAGCACGCGCACGCTGCTCGACGGCATCCTCGGTGCGGCCAGCCAGGCCGGCGTGCCGATGGTCGGCGACTGCGAGGGCGGCATGTTCGGCTTCTTCTTCGCGAGCACCCTGCCGACGACCTACAGCGAAGTGATGGCGACGGACAAGGAGCATTTCAACCGCTTCTTCCACGCGATGCTCGACCGCGGCGTGTATTTCGCCCCCGCGATGTACGAGGCCGGCTTCGTCAGCGCCGCGCACACGGCGGCGGACCTGAAAGCCACCGCCGACGCCACGCTGCAGGCGCTTCGCTGAGTTCGCCGTGCGGATCGGTTCACCCGCCTTCACGGCGGTGGTGTTCGACATGGACGGGCTGCTGCTCGACTCCGAGCGACCGACGCGCGACGCCTGGTTGCATGCAGCCGCAGCGCTCGACGTGCCGCTGAGCGAGTCCGACTACCTCGGCGTCGTCGGCCTGAACCACGCCGACAGCCACGCGCGGCTGCTCACGCTGTTCGGCGGCAACACCCCGCTGCTGACGGCGGCGCGCGCCCGTGTCGACGCGTCGCTCGCCGCGCGCGACGCCTTCGAGCCCAAGCCCGGCGCGCGGCGCCTGCTGCAGATGCTGCGCGAGGCGCGCATTCCGTGCGCCGTGGCGTCGTCCACGCACCATGCCGAAGTGCGGCGCCGACTCGACCGCGTCGGTCTGCTCGATCACTTCGCCGCCGTCTGCGGCGGCGACGAAGTGGCGCGCGGCAAGCCCGATCCGGCGATCTATGCCTTGGCGCTCGCACGCCTGCGTGCCTCGCCGCCCCACACGCTTGCGTTCGAGGACTCGGGCCACGGCGTGCAAGCCGCGCTGGCCGCGGGCCTGGCCACCGTTGCCGTGCCCGACCTCAAGCCGCCCGCGCCCGAGTGGCTGGCGCGCTGCCACGCGGTGCTGCCCTCGCTCGACGCCGCCTGCGAACGCGACGCGGACTGGTTTGGCGTGATTCGTGCAGGGTGATCGCACCGCGCTATAACCACCGCATCCGGAACCATTCCATGCACATCCACATCCTCGGCATCTGCGGCACCTTCATGGGTGGCCTGGCCGCACTCGCCCGCGAAGGCGGCCACACCGTCACCGGGTGCGACGCCAACGTCTATCCGCCCATGAGCGACCAGCTGCGCGCGCTCGGCATCGAGCTCGTCGAGGGCTTCGGCGCCGAGCAGCTCGCGCTCGCGCCCGACCTGTTCGTGGTCGGCAACGTCGTCACGCGCGGCAACCCGCTGATGGAAGCGATCCTCGACGCCGGACTGCCGTACACCAGCGGGCCGCAGTGGCTGGCCGAACATGTGCTGCAGGGCCGGCACGTGTTGGCGGTAGCCGGCACGCACGGCAAGACCAGCACCACGTCGATGCTGACGTGGATGCTCGAGCAGGGCGGCCTGAAACCCGGCTTCCTCGTCGGCGGCGTGCCGATGAACTTCGGCGTCTCCGCGCGGCTCGGTGACGTGCGCCCGGGTGGCCCGTTCGTGATCGAGGCCGACGAATACGACACCGCGTTCTTCGACAAGCGCAGCAAGTTCGTGCACTACCGGCCGCGCACCGCGATCCTGAACAACCTCGAGTTCGACCACGCCGACATCTTCGACAACCTGGCCGCGATCGAGCGCCAGTTCCACCACCTCGTGCGCACCGTGCCGGCACGCGGCCGCCTCGTCGTCAACGCGCGTGAAGAAAGCCTGCAGCGCGTGCTCGCGATGGGCTGCTGGAGCGAGGTTCAGCGCTTCGGTGCGCGCAAGGAAGAGCCCGGCGCGCTGCGGGCGCGCGGCGAGCCGCACGCCTTCGACGTGCTGCGCGGCAGCCTGAAGGTGGCGCGGGTCGAGTGGTCGCTGCTCGGCGAGCACAACCAGCTGAACGCGCTCGCGGCCATCGCCGCGGCCGAGCACGTCGGTGTGCCGCCCGAGGTCGCCGCGAAGGCCCTGTCGCGCTTCGAGAACGTGCGCCGCCGGTTGGAGCTTCGCGGCGAGGCTGGCGGCGTCAAGGTCTACGACGACTTCGCGCACCATCCGACCGCGATCCGCACCACGGTCAACGGGCTGCGACGCAAGGTCGATCAGCTGGCCACCGCGCCCGGGGCGCCACGGCAGCGCATCCTCGCGGTGTTCGAACCACGCTCGAACACGATGAAGCTGGGCGCGATGAAGGCGCAGCTGCCCTGGTCGCTCGAAGAAGCGGACCTGGCCTTCTGCCACAGCGGCGGGCTCGGCTGGGATGCCGCGCAGGCGCTCGCGCCGATGGGTGCGCAGGCCGTTGTCTCGGACAACATCGACGACCTGGTGCAGCGCGTGGTCGCCGCGGCGCGGCCCGGCGATCGCGTGCTGTGCATGAGCAATGGCGGCTTCGGCGGCATCCACGCAAAGCTGCTGGACGCGCTGGCCAAGCGGCCGTGAGCCGGTCCGTCAGTCACCTGCTCTATCTGCACGGTTTCCGCTCGTCGCCGCAGTCCGCCAAGGCGCGGCAGATGGCGGCCTGGATGCAGGCGAACCGCCCGGACGTCCACTGGTGGTGCCCGCAGTTGCCGCCCTCACCGCGCGAGGCGATGGCCTTGCTGCGAGAAGGCATCCGCAGCTGGCCCGCCGCGAGCACCGGTGTGATCGGCAGCTCGCTCGGGGGCTTCTATGCGACCGCGATGGCGGAGCACTTCGGTGGCCGCGCGGTGCTCCTGAACCCGGCCATCGATCCGGCACGCGACCTCGCGCGCCACATCGGCGAGACGACCGCGTGGCACAGCGATGAGCGATTCTTCTTTCGTGCCGAGTTCATCGACGAGTTGCGTGCGATCTCACCGGCGGCATTGACACGGCTCGATCGCTACTTGGCCGTCATCGCCAAGGGCGACGAGGTGCTGAGCTGGGTGGAGATGAGCACACGCTACGCCGGCTGTCGCGTCAAGCTGCTCGAAGGCGGCGACCATGCGCTGAGCGACTTCGATTCGCACCTGCCCGATGTCGTCGGCTTCCTCGGCCTCAGGTCCAGTGAATAAGCGTGTAGACGACCCGACCCCAGATTTCGATGTTGAACCAGAACAGCGCCACCAGGTAGGCGCCGCGCCGCAGCGAACGGGCACGCTCGATCCAGATGTTGATGTCGAACATCATGAAGAGCACGAAGCACAGCACGGAGCCGCCGGCCGTCAACGCCAGCAGCACGCCCATGATCCAGCGGAAGACGGTCATCAGTGCCCTTTTCTGAAGAAGTGGCCGTTCACAAGATCATCGCCAGGCGCTCGAGAATGAGCACCGCGAAGAAACCGAGGCCGGCGATCAGCGTCCATTTGACGATGCGCACGGCCAGCACCTTGTAGCGCTGCTGCCCGGTGCCGACGAACATCGCCATGCTCACGAGCCCCGCGGCCAGCAACAGCAGAACGACCCAGCGGAAGATCAGCATTGCGCGTTGGTCACCAGGCTGGAGCGAGTTCGGCCAGGCCCGCGGGCGCCTTGCTCGCGTCATCGAAGCTGACGTGCTCGAACGACGACGGGTCGGCGAGCACGGCGCGCAGCAGCTTGTTGTTGAGATCGTGGCCCGATCGGTACGCGCTGTACGCGGCGATCAGCGGCTGGCCGAGCACCTGCATGTCGCCGATCGCGTCGAGCATCTTGTGGCGCACGATCTCGTCGTCGTAGCGCAGGCCGTCGCCGTTGAGCACCTTGTAATCGCCGATCACGAGCGCGTTGTCCATGCTGCCGCCGAGCGCCAAGCCGCGCGCGCGCATCATCTCGACGTCTTTCGTGAAGCCGAGCGTGCGGGCACGCGCGATCTCCTGCTTGTAGCGGCCCGAGCCCATGTCGAAGCTGACACGCTGGCCGGTCTGGTTCACGGCCGGGTGATCGAAGTCGATCTCGAACGTGAGGCGATAACCCTCGTACGGTTCGAGTCGCGCCCACTTCAGCGCAGGCCCCGCGCCCTCGCGCACTTCCACGGCCTTCAGCATCCGCATGAAGCGCTTGGCCTTGTCCTGCAATTCGACACCGGCGCTCTGCAGCAGGAACACGAAGCTCGCCGCCGCACCGTCGAGGATCGGCACCTCTTCGCCGTTGATCTCGACGATGAGGTTGTCCAGCCCGAGGCCGGCGCACGCCGACAGCAGATGCTCGATCGTGCGGACCTTGGGCGCGCCCGGGTCGCCGCCGGCCGACAGCGTGGTGTTCAGGCGCGTGTCGGTGATCCACAGCGGATTGACGTGGATGTCCACCGGCGTCGCCAGATCGACACGGCGAAACACGATGCCGCTGTCCGCCGGCGCAGGCCGCAGTGTCAGCTCGACGCGCTGGCCGCCGTGCAGCCCGACGCCGACGGCGCGGGTCATCGACTTGAGGGTTCGTTGGGCCACCATGGGCAGCGATTGTCGCGGAAAGCCCGCCACCGCGCCCACCCCACGAATCAAGCGCGACGAGCCAAGGCCGCCCGCTCCGGGCAGGAGCAGGCGGCCGAGCTTGCTCACGCTCAATCCGCTTGCTTGCGCAAGAAGGCGGGGATCTCGATCTCGTCCATGCCGTTGCTGGCCAGTGCGTCGACCTTCGCCGCCGCAGAGCGGCCGTTGCGCCACACGCTCGGCGTGGTCAGCGCGCTGTAGTCGTGCGCCGGAGCCATCCCCTGTTGCGGCGTGCTGACGGCGCTCTGCAGGATCGGCAGGTCGTGCGTGCCGGTGCGCTGCATCGGTTGGCTGTGCACCATCGTGATCGGCGTCTGCGCACGGCGGGCCGGCGAGAGGCCGGTGGCGATCACGGTCACGCGCAGTTGGTCGCCGAGCGACTCGTCGTACGCAGTGCCGTAGATCACATGGGCATCGTCGGCCGCGTAGCGACGGATGCAGTTCATCGCGTTGCGGCTCTCGGCCAGCTTGAAGGTGTTTCGGTTCGCCGCGATCAGCACCAGCACGCCGCGCGCACCCGAGAGATCGATGCCCTCGAGCAGCGGGCAGGCCACCGCCGCCTCGGCCGCCTTGGTCGCGCGGTCCGGGCCCTGCGCCTGCGCCGTGCCCATCATCGCCTTGCCGGGCTCGCTCATCACCGTCTTCACGTCCTCGAAGTCGACGTTGACGAGGCCGGGGATGTGGATGATGTCGCTGATGCCGCCGACGGCGTTCTTCAGCACGTCGTTGGCGTGCGCGAAGGCCTGGTCCTGCGTGATGTCGTCGCCGAGCACGTCGAGCAGCTTGTCGTTCAGGATCACGATCAGCGAGTCGACGTTGGCTTCGAGCTCGGAGACGCCGAGGTCGGCCGACTTCATGCGCCGGT
>JBDTVC010000228.1:0-7901 GCA_040007475.1 Burkholderiales bacterium | reverse complement strand
CGTCCTGAACGACAACGACATGTCGATCTCGCCGCCGGTCGGCGCGCTCAACCGCCACCTCGCGCGGCTGATGAGCGGCCGCTTCTACGCCACCGCGCGCGATACGGCCAAGTCGGTGCTGAAGAACGCGCCGCCGCTGTTCGAGCTCGCGCGCCGTTTCGAGGAGCATGCCAAGGGCATGGTCGTGCCCGGCACGATCTTCGAGGAGTTCGGTTTCAACTACGTCGGCCCCATCGACGGCCATGACCTGGATTCACTGATCCCGACGCTCGAGAACCTGCGCAACCTGAAGGGCCCGCAGTTTCTGCACGTCGTCACCAAGAAGGGCTACGGCTACAAGCTGGCCGAGGCCGATCCGGTCAACTACCACGGACCGGGCAAGTTCGACCCGGCCGTCGGCATCGTCAAGCCGGCCACGCCGCCAAAACAGACCTTCACCCAGGTCTTCGGTCAGTGGCTGTGCGACATGGCCGCGGCCGACGAGCGCCTGGTCGGCATCACGCCGGCGATGCGCGAAGGCTCGGGCATGGTCGAGTTCGAGAAGCGCTTCCCGAAGCGCTATCACGATGTCGGCATCGCCGAGCAGCACGCCGTCACGTTCGCGGCCGGGCTGGCCTGCGAAGGGCTGAGGCCGGTCGTCGCGATCTACTCCACCTTCCTGCAGCGTGCCTACGACCAGCTGATTCACGATGTGGCGATCCAGAACCTGCCCGTCGTGTTCGCGCTCGACCGCGCCGGCCTCGTCGGTGCCGATGGTGCGACGCATGCCGGGGCCTACGACATCGCCTACCTGCGCTGCATCCCGAACATGAGTGTGCTCACCCCGGCCGACGAGAACGAATGCCGGCAGGCGCTGACGACCGCGTTCCGCAGCAATGGCCCGAGTGCGGTGCGCTACCCGCGCGGCAGCGGGGCCGGCGTGGTGCCGCAGGCCGAACTGACCGAGCTGCCGTTCGGCAAGGGCGAGATTCGCCGCGAGATCGTGCGCGCCGTCGGGCAGGGCGGACCCCGCGTCGCGATCCTCGCCTTCGGCACGCTGCTGTACCCGGCGCTGACCGCGGCCGAAAAGCTCGATGCGACGGTGGCCAACATGCGCTTCGTGAAGCCGCTCGATGTCGAACTCGTGCTCGAACTGGCGCGTACGCACGACGCGATCGTCACGGTCGAAGAGGGTTGCATCATGGGCGGTGCGGGCAGCGCCGTGCAGGAGGCACTCGCGGCCGCCGGCGTGTCGACGCCCATGCTGACGCTGGGCTTGCCCGACGAGTTCATCGAGCATGGCGACCCGGTCAAGCTGCTCGCGATCTGCGGCCTGGACGCCGCCGGCATCGAAATGTCCATCCTGAAGCGCTTCGGTGCTAAGCCGGCGCTCGTGCGGGCGGCCGTCAACCATTGAATCGGCTCGAACGCCCGCTTCATACCCGTGCGCCCGCGCGGCGGCCCAATTGCTGGCATGCTTCGGGCCGGTGACAAGATGAATGACATGAGCAACCTCAAAGACGCGCTGCACATCCCCGACACGCAGAGCGAGCGCGACGAGCGCCACCTGGCGATCCAGCGCGTCGGCGTAAAAAGCGTGCGCTACCCGCTGCAGCTGCGCATCGGCAACGTGGTGTCGCCGACCGTGGCGATGTGGGCGCTCGACGTGGCGCTGCCGGCCGAGCAAAAGGGCACCCACATGTCGCGCTTCGTCGCGTGGCTGGACGCTCTCGACAAGCCACTGGATGCCGCCGCGCTGCGTGCCGAGCTGGCGCTGATGCTCGACAAGCTGCACGCGACCGAGGGTCGCATCGAGGCCGAGTTCCCGTTCTTCCTGCGCAAGCGTGCACCGGTGACCGGCGTGCAAAGCCTGCTCGAATACCAGGGCCGCTGGATCGCCGAAGCGCGTGGTGGCAGCCGCACCATCTGGGCCGAAGTCGTCGTACCCGTCAAGTCGCTGTGCCCGTGCTCGAAGGAGATATCCGACTACGGGGCGCACAACCAGCGCTCGCACGTCACGATCCGCGTCGAACTCCTGCAGGACATCGACTGGGCCGAGCTCGTCCGCTTTGCCGAGGATTCAGCGTCGAGCGAGATCTGGCCGATGCTCAAGCGCGCCGACGAGAAGTGGATCACCGAGCGTGCCTACGAGAACCCCAAGTTCGTCGAGGACATGGTGCGTGATGTGGCATTGCGGCTGAACACCGATGCACGCATCGGCCGCTACCGCATCGACGTCGAGAACTTCGAGTCGATCCACGCGCACTCGGCGTACGCGCACATCGAACGAGGGTAGAGCGAGGCGCCTGTCAGGACGCCTTGAGGTGCAGCATGTGCACCAGCGCGCTGGCCATGCTCTGGTCGGTTTCCAGGGCCTGCTTCAACTCCGGCCCGGCGAGCCACGCGGGCTGCCAGTTGTTGGAGGCTAGAGCTTCCTTCCAGCTGGCAAACTGCGTCGCCTTCTGAACCGCCCCGCGAAGCGCATCGACGTTGGCGTTGCTGAGACCCTTGGCGGCGAACACGCCACGCCAGTTGCCGAGATCGACAGCGAGCCCTTGCTCGCGGAACGAGGCGATGCCGAACGCAGCGCGCCGCGAACTCAAGCCCAGCGCGCGGAGCCGACCCGAGGCCAGACCTTCCTTGCGTTCGCTTCGGCTTGTTCAGGGCGATCGACCCGACCATCACGAAGCCGCCCACGAGCAAGGTGTTCGCGTCGTTGCCATACCGCTCGACGTAGTGCGTCAGACCCAGGATGCCGCCCTTGCCGCCCTTGTTTTCGTACTCGATGCGGCCGGCCTGACCCGAGGCCACCAGCGCAATTGCCCAGGGCCCGACCGGTCTGATCCCATCCGCCGCCGGTGTTGGCCGCGGGTCGATCTTTCAGGCAATTCCTCACGGGCATGACGACGCGAGGGTTGCCTTCGGCAGTACGTCCGGTGAATACCCCTGTTTGGGGAGGTGATTTCAGCCACCCTATTCGCTAACGTATCCAGTTGTGTCCAATAGTTCTTCGGTGCCCGTCGAATGAAGCGTTGCTGGCTGGTGCTGATGAGTGCCCTTGTATTGAGCTCGACGGTTGCTGCGCAGCCCGCGGTGTTCGACCGGGTCGTGTTGCGCGATCACCGAGGCCAGGCCGTCGATGGCGCCTCGTTGCGGGGCCGCCCGCTGCTGCTGAACTTCGTCTTCACCGGCTGCTCGTCGACCTGCCCTCTCCAGGTACATGAACTGGCAGCACTGCATCGGATGCTGCCGCGGGACGTGCGTGACGCGGCGGCGTTCCTGTCGATCAGCGTGGATCCGGCCAACGACACGCCGCAGACGCTCGCCGACTACGCCCGGCGCATGGATGCCGACCTGCCGGGCTGGCGTTTCGCCACCGGCGCGCCGCCACAGGTAGACGTCTTGATCAACCGCATGCAGGCGCAGGACCCGAGTCGCAGCAATCCCCGACCGCAGGACCATCGCACGTCGCTGTACCTCTTCGACGCCAGCGGCGCGCTGGTGCAGCGCTTCGCGGGCGTGCCCGTGGACCGCCCACGACTGGCCGACGAACTGACCCGCCTGGTTCACCAGCGACGCCGCGGCGGCGCCTGAAATCAATCCACGAATCACCTCCGAACAAGAACGAGAACCCGGTATGACCGCAACTGGCCTTGACGAGACGACCTTCCCGCACGCGACGTGGGCGAGCCGAGCGGCTGCCGTGGTGGCCATGGCCGCACTGGTGAGCTGCGGCGGCACCGACACGGAGGTGGCGACGAGCGAGCAGCGCATGCGTGCCCAGGCCGTCAGTGCCGGCACCGAGTTGTCTGTGGTGCTGCCGCAGACCGCCGATCCGCTGTTCGACGGGCTCACGATCCCGGCCGATGCCGCCACGAAGGGCATGTGGTCGGCCACGCAGCCGTGGCCGATGAACGCGCTGCACGTGGCGCTGATGCCCGACGGCAGGGTGTTCAGCTACGGCACGCCGCAGAACACGCCCGCGACCCAGGACGGCCGCACGCTGGACCTCTGGACACCGTCGCTGGGTTTCGCTGCGGCGAGTCACACGACCAGCTTCGATGCGACCCGTGTCAACAGTTTTTGCAGCACGTCAGCGTGGCTCAGCGACGGGCGCCTGATGGTGACCGGTGGCAATTCGCCGCTGGCGAGCAGCCTGGTCACACCGTCCACCGGTGGCGCCGTGACCGACGCCGCGACGCTGGCCGACCAGCGCTGGTACGCGACGATGCTGATGCTGGCCGATGGGCGCAACGTCATCCTCGGCGGCATGGACCCGTATCAAGAGGGGATGGCCGACAACCCCGATGCGGCCATCGCCGCCGGCACCGTGTCGATGACGCCGGAGATCTACACCATCGGCACCGGCTGGCGCAGCCTGACCGGCGCCCGCAGCCGCGAGGCTTTCGGCCCCGACTATCTGCGCGCCTCGTACCCGCGCGCCTGGGTGGCCCCGAACGGCCGCGTGTTCGGCATCTCCGCCGAAACCATGTGGTCGCTCGACGTCAGCGCCAACGATGGCGCGGGTGCGGTCACCGTGCTCGGCAGCTTCAAGGGGCCGGCCAGCAGGGTGGCGCCGGTCAACGTCGGCGCGACCAGCACGGCGGTGATGTATGCACCGGGCAAAGTCCTTCAGGTCGGCGGCAACGGCTACTTCAATGGTGACGGCCTGCCGGCCAGCAAACTGGCGACGATGGTCGACTTCAACGGTGCAGCACCGGTGCTCACCGAGACCGCGCCGATGAGCCTTGCGCGCCGGTTCCCGAATTCGGTGGTGCTGCCCGACGGCAGGGTGCTCGTCACGGGCGGCACGGCCGTGGGCAACAACGGCGGCGCTGACGCCGTCTATGCCGCCGAGATCTGGGACCCGGCCACCGGCGCCTGGACGCTCGGCGCCAGCGCCGCACAGATCCGCGTCTACCACTCGGCCACGCTGTTGCTGCCGAACGGCGCCGTGTTGTCGACCGGAGGCGGCGCGCCCGGGCCGGTGAACAACCTGAATGCCGAGGTCTACTACCCGCCGTACCTGTTCAAGAACGTCGCTGGCGTGACGCAGCTCGCGTCGCGCCCGACGATGTCGTCGATCAACGCGCTGAGCTTCAGCCACGGCGGCTCGGTGCAGGTCCGCATGACTGACAGCGCCACGGTCGCACGTCTGGTGCTGGTGGCCAACGGAACGGTGACCCATTCGTTCAACAACAGCCAGCGCTTCCAGGAACTCACCTTCACGCAGGACGGCGCGCTGCTGAACGCCACGCTGCCGGCGAGCGCCAGCCTGGCGCCGCCGGGCTACTACCAGGTCATCGCGCTCAATTCGGACGGCGTGCCGTCGCGCGCCGTGATCGTGAGCCTGGGCCTGAACGGCAAGCTGCCCACGGCACAGACCGACCTGCCGCGCGACCGGGCGCTCGCATTCGAGAGCGTCAATGCCGGCGGCCAGGCGATCGCCACCGACGGCGCCGGAGCCGGCGTGCTCGCGACGGTGTCGAACACCGCGTCCGCGCCTGCCGCGGCGCAGTTCTGGGTGCGCAACGGGCTGGCCGATGCGAGTTGCGTGTCGCTCGAATCGGTTTCTTCGACCGGTCAGTGGCTGCGCAAGCAGGGCGCTCAATTGGCGCTGGGCAGCAGCGACGGCAGCGCGGCGTTCCGCAGCGACGCCACCTTCTGCCCCGAAGCGGGTCTGTCGGGCGTGGGCGTCACGCTTCGCTCCAAGGCCCAACGTGAGCTGGTCCTGCGCCACCGCGGGGCCGAGCTGTGGCTCGAAGCGACTGCAGACGATGCGGTCTTCCGCGCCGACGCCAGCTTCGCGCCGCGCGCCACCTTGCCGCGCGGCGTGACGCTCGAGCTTGGCAGTGTCGCCACGAGTGGCTCGGCGGTCTCGGTCGACGCGGCCAACCTCGCCGTGCTGACGGCGCTCGGCAGCCCGCCGAGCACGGCGACGCTGGCGCCGGCCCAATACGTCGCACGCAATGGCCTGGCCGATGCGTCGTGCGTGTCGCTGGAGTCAGTCCGCACACCGGGCAAGTGGCTGCGCCACTCCGGCTACCGCCCGCAGCTTGTCGCCTACACGGCCACGGACTTGTTCTTCGACGATGCGACGTTCTGCCCGGAGCCCGGCCTGTCCGGCACGGGGATCGCGCTGCGCTCGAAGAACTACCCGGCGCGGGTGATGCATCACCGCGACGGGCAGATCTGGATCGATACCCAGGCCGACGACGCCGCGTTCACCATCAACGCGGGCTTCCTGGCGCAGCAACTGTCGTCGGCCACGCCGCTCCCCGCGCTCAGCTCGGTCGCAGCGGCACCGGTGATCAACGGCAGCGCCGCGAATTGGACGCCGGGGCTGGACGCCGCCGGCCTCGAGTTCAGCTGGAACTTTGGCGACGGCAGTTCGAGCCCGTACTCGGTGAGCAGCGCTGCGGCCCACACCTACGCCGGCCCCGGCCTCTACCTCGTGACGCTGACGGTGCGCAACGCGGCGGGGCAGACCAGCACAAAGAGCTTCACGCAGGCGGTCTACCGAGCTGCGACGGTCAATCGCGCGCGCGCCTCATCGGCCATGCTGCTCGAGTCACGCACGGGTGCCGCGGCGCGCCTGTGGGTCGTCAACCCGGACAACGATTCGATCAGCGTCTTCGACACCGGGTCCAACACCCGTGTCGCCGAGATCGCCACCGGCAGCGCACCGCGCACGCTCGCGCTGGCTGCCGACGGCAGCGTGTGGGTCGTGAACCGCGATGCGGCGTCGATCTCGGTGATCAACGCGGGCACGTTGGCGGTCGCGCGCACGATCGCGCTGCCGCGCGCCTCGCAGCCCTACGGCATCGCGTTCGCGCCGGCCGGCAGGGCGTATGTGACCCTCGAGGCCGCTGGCAAGCTGCTCGCGCTCGACGGCAGCAGCGGCGCGACGCTGACCACGCTGGACGTAGGCGCGAGCCCGCGCCACCTCTCGGTGAGCGGCGATTCGGCGCGCGTGCTGGTCTCGCGCTTCGTCACGCCCGCGCTGCCCGGCGAAGGCACGGCCACGGTGCAGACGGTCGTCGATGGCGTGCAGCGCGGCGGCGAGGTCGTCGTCGTCGATGCGAACGCGATGAACATCACGTCCACCGTCGTGCTGCGCCACAGCGGCAAGACCGACACCGAGATCTCCGGCAGCGGCATACCCAACTACCTGGGCGCGGCGGCGATCTCGCCGGACGGCACGTCGGCCTGGGTGCCGTCGAAGCAGGACAACATCACGCGCGGCGCGCTGCGCAACCGTCTGAGCCTGGACTTCCAGAACACCGTGCGCGCGATCAGTTCGCGCATCGACCTCGGGACCCTGAGCGAAGACTATCCGTCCCGCATCGACCACGACAACGCCGGCGTCGCCAGCGCCGTGGCCTATGACGCGACCGGCGCGTTCCTGTTCGTCGCGCTCGAGACCTCGCGCCAGGTCGCGGTGGTGAACGCGATCGGTGGCAAGGAGCTGTTCCGCATCGAAGCGGGCATCGCGCCGCAGGCCGTCGTGGTGTCGGCCGACAACACGCGGGTGTATGTCCACAACTTCATCGGGCGCAGCGTCAGCGTCGTCGACATCTCCGCGCTGACGACGCGCGGCGAACTCGCCGGCACCGTGCTCGCCACCGTCGGCAGCGTCGCCACCGACAAGCTGAGTCCTGCCGTGCTGCTGGGCAAGCAATACTTCTACGATGCCCGCGACACGCGGCTGGCGCGCGACGCCTACATGAGCTGTGCCAGCTGCCATCACGACGGCGGCCACGACGGCCGGACCTGGGACCTCACGGCCCAAGGCGAAGGCCTGCGCAACACCATCAGCCTGCGCGGGCGATCGGGCACCGGGCACGGCCGCTTGCATTGGAGCGGCAACTTCGACGAGGTGCAGGATTTCGAAGGGCAGATCCGCAGCCTGGCCGGCGGCA
>JBDTVC010000227.1:0-8125 GCA_040007475.1 Burkholderiales bacterium | reverse complement strand
ACCGCATCACGGTCGTCAACGCGGTCGACTACTTCCAGTTCGTGCCCTCCAACCCCTGGCTGGCGGTGGGCTGGCGCGAACGCGGGACCATCACCTTCCCGCTGCGGCCCCATCTCGAGAAGAAGGGCATCGAGTTCGTGGCCCAGGCCGTGCAGCGCATCGATGCCGCAGGCAACGCGCTCGAATTCGCCGACGGCAATCGCCTGCCCTACGACTACCTCGTGATCACCACCGGCCCCAAGCTCGCGTTCGACGAAGTGCCTGGCGCCGGGCCCGAAGGCCACACGCAGTCGATCTGCAAGGTCGACCACGCCGAGAAGGCCTGGGCGCAGTACCAGCAGTTCCTGCAGGACCCTGGCCCCGCCGTCATCGGCGCGATGCCTGGCGCCTCGTGTTTCGGCCCGGCCTACGAGTTCTCGTTCATCTTCAACACCGACCTGAAGCGCCGCAAGCTGCGCCACAAGGTGCCCATCACCTACGTGACCAGCGAGCCCTACATCGGCCACATGGGGCTGGGCGGGGTGGGCGACTCGAAGTCGATGCTGGAGAGCGAGTTCCGCAACAACGACATCAAGTGGATCACCAATGCGAAGGTGACCAAGGTCGAAGCCGGCAAGATGTTCGTCACCGAGATGGACGACAGCGGCCAGCCGAAGAAGGAGCACGAACTGCCGTTCAAGTTCAGCATGATGCTGCCGGCGTTCAAGGGCGTCGACGCGGTCGCTGCGGTGGAGGGTCTGTGCAACCCGCGCGGCTTCGTGCTGATCGACGAGTACCAGCGCAGCAAGAAGTACCGCAACATCTTCTCGGCCGGCGTCTGCGTGGCGATCCCGCCGGTCGAGGTGACCCCAGTGGCCACCGGCGCGCCCAAGACCGGCTACATGATCGAGACCATGATCACCGCGATCGTGCACAACATCGCCAATGAGATCGCGGGCAAGCCCGCAACGGCCAAGGGCACCTGGAACGCGATCTGCCTGGCCGACATGGGCGACACCGGCGCCGCGTTCGTGGCCATGCCGCAGATCCCGCCGCGCAACGTCAACTGGTTCAAGAAGGGCAAGTGGGTGCACCTGGCCAAGGTCGGCTACGAGAAGTACTTCATGTACAAGATGAAGAACGGCACCTCGGAGCCAATCTACGAGAAGTACGTGCTGAAGTCGCTCGGAATCGAGCGCCTCGAACGATGACGCCCGCAGGCCCGATGAACTGGATCAGGAAGCTTCTCGGCGTGGCGAGTGCCGAAGGTCCTTCGGCAGGTGCTGCGGGCGACAAGCCCGCACTGCCCGTCGGCACGATGCTCGTGGACGTACGCGGGGCGGGCGAATTCGACTCCGGGCACATCGAAGGCGCGGTGTCGCTGCCGCTCGACCGCATTCACGTCGACATCGCTCGGGCCGTGCCCGACCAGAAAATGCCATTGGTCTTGTACTGCCGCTCGGGCGCCCGCTCAGGGCGGGCGTGCAATGTCCTGACCGAGATGGGCTACGACCAGGTCACCAACGGCGGGGGCATCGGCTCGCTGGCGTTGCGCCTGAACCGCAGGATCACCGCCCGACGCTGATCCCCTTGCAGGAGCCGCGATGCCGGCCCATCCCGTACGAAAGGCTCAGGGCTTCAGCCCTGCGCAAGGATCGCGCCGCGGCTGAGCAAGTACCTTGGCGCCCTTTTCCTTGGCTCGTGCGGCCATCTCATCGTGGTGCTTCTGGACATAGGCTTTGCATTCGTCCAGCGTCTTCATCGAGCGCATCTGGTTCATGTGTTCGCTGCGCTCGGCGGGTGTCATCATGGTCCATCCCGGCGTGTAGTCCGCACCCGCCCGCGCGCCCGGCCCACGACCGCCGCGCATGCCTGCGCCCATGCCCGCGCCAGGCGCACTCGCGCCCGGGCCCATGCCCGCTCCGGGCCCGCCTTGAGCCGAGGCAGTGCCCACGGCGACGACGAAGCCGCAGGCCAGAACCACCAGACGAATCGTTTTCATGGCATATCCTTGGTTGTACCGAACAGATGTGCATGGTCGACCCGGCAACCCTTGGCTGCATTGCTCCGGATCAACCCCGGGCGCCATGGCACCCTGCGTTCGCAGTCCGCTCGCCGCACGATGGCGGGCAGACCGGCCGAAAGCCCGACAATCCCTGGATGGCCAACACATTCACCGACGGCGCTGCGATGTGGAACCAGCGCTTCGCAGCCGAGGACTACATCTTCGGTCGCGAACCCAATGACTACCTGCGTGCTCAGGCGCCGCTGCTGGCGCCCGGCGGTCGCGCGCTGTGCGTTGCCGATGGCGAAGGGCGCAACAGCGTCTGGCTGGCACGCCAGGGCCTGCAGGTCGAGGCCTTCGACATCGCCGAGGTCGGTGTCGCCAAGGCCCGCAAGCTGGCGCTTGACGCCGGCGTCTCGGTGGCGTTTCATGTCGCCGGCTGCGACGAATGGCCGTGGGCAGCGGATGCCTACGACGCCGTCGTCGCGGTGTTTGTGCAGTTTGCAGACCCCGCGATGCGCGAACGGCTGTTCGCCAACATGGCGCGTGCTTTGAAGCCGGGCGGTGTGTTGATCCTGCAGGGATACACGCCAAAGCAGCTTGACTACAAGACGGGCGGGCCGGGCGTGCTGTCGCATCTCTACACCGCCGATCTGCTTCGTGAGGCGTTTGCGTCGCTGCGGACGATCGAACTGGTCGAGTACGAGGCCGAGCTGACCGAAGGTGCGCGGCATGCGGGGCGATCGGCGCTCATCGGATTCGTGGCACGCAAGCCCTGATCGGAAGCCACCCGACCCAGCATGCCCTACCTCGACGATCCCCGCGTGCTGTTCGCGGCCGAACGGACACTGCTCGCCTGGCAACGCACCGCCATCGCGCTGATGGGTTTCGGATTCGTCGTCGAACGGTTCGGCCTGTTCCTGCGCATGGTGAGCAACCAGCCACTGTCGCTGTCGCAGCGCGGATTTTCGTTGTGGCTCGGTGTGGGCCTGCTGATGCTCGGCGCCGGCGTGGCCGTCATTTCGGGCTTGCAGTTCCGCAACGTCGTGCGCGGTCTCGGCGAAAGGGAGATTCCCCGAGGCTACTGGACCCACATCGGCGTCTGGCTCAACTTCATCCTGGCCGTCGTGGCGCTGGCGCTGGCGGTGCACTTCGTCACGAGCGCATAGTCACGTCAGGCCGATCCGTTGTCGACGGGCAGCGCCTCGGCCCGCCAGCGCAGCATGCCGCCGGCGAGGTTGGCGACGTCCTTGAACCCGGCCTTCTGCAGCATCACCGTGGCCTGCGCCGATCGCGCGCCAGAGCGGCAGACGGTGACCACAGGACGATCGCGATCGATCTCTCCCGCACGGGCGGCCAGCTCCGACAGGGGCAGCAGCCGGGCGCCGGGGATGTGCCCCAACGCATCGGTGAACTCCTGCGGCTCACGCACGTCGATGATCTGGACGTCGTCGGCATGGGCGCCTGCGATGCGCTCTTCCAGCGTTGCCGGCTGGATCTCCCAGATGCCGCCGAAGGTGCAGGTCAATGCCGCCCAGGCCGGCTCCGCAACCGACGCGGCGGGCCCCTCGGGTCGACCACAGCGCAGGTTGGCCGGGACCGCGATGTCCATCAGCTTCGGATGCGGCAGGCCCAGGTTGTTCATGTAGCCCGCGAAGTCCGCTGCATTCACGTCGCCGCCCAGGCGCGGGTTGTAGCTCTTTTCTTCCGCCACGCTGGTGACAGTCAGGCCCTTGTAGTCGTGCCCCGGGTACAGCAGGCAGGCTGGCGGCAAGGAGAGGATCTGCTCCTGCACCGAGCGGTACAAGCGCTCCGGGCTGCCTTGCTGGAAATCGGTTCGCCCGCAGCCGCGGATCAGAAGGCTGTCGCCGGTGAATGCCATGCCGAGATCGTCGAGCACGTAGGTCAGGCAACCGCTGGTGTGGCCCGGAGTAGCGCGGACCTCCAGATGACGGCCACCAAAGGCGATCCTGTCGCCATGCTTGAGCAGCCGGTCGGCATTCGCGGCACTGGACGCTTCGGACAAGGCGATCTGGCTGCCGCAACGCTGCTTCAGCAGCCAGGCGCCTGTCACGTGGTCGGCATGGACGTGGGTGTCCAGCGTCGCCACCAGCTTCAGGCCGAGTTCGCGCAGCAAGGCGACATCCCGCCGCTCGTGCTCGAAGACCGGATCGATCAGCACGGCTTCGCCCGCATCGCCCAGCAGGTAGGTGTAGGTCGATGAGACCGGATCGAACAGTTGGCGAAAGATCAACACGACAAATGAACTCCAGGCAATGAGGCCGCGCCGCGACGTGGAACCTACCGCGGCGTGAACACGCGGTCATGGATCAGCATGCCCACGATCATCGCGGCGACAAAAACCCATGCGGCGCCGAGACCGCTGCCCAGGGCCACGATGGCCGGCCCCGGGCAGAAGCCGGCGATGCCCCAGCCGATGCCGAACAGCACGCCACCCACCACGAGGCGGGCGTCGATGACGGTGATGGCGGGGATCTCCATCCAGTCCCCGGTCCAGGATTTCTTGCGACGCTTCGCCAGGGCGAAGGCGAACACACTCACGGCAATCGCGCCACCCATCACGAGCGCCAGGCTCGGGTCCCAGGCGCCGAAGAGGTCGAGGAAACCCTTCACCTTGGCCGGGTCGGTCATGCCCCCGGCAATCAGGCCGAGGCCGAAGACCAGGCCGCTGAGTAGAGCAATCAGGGTGCGCATCATCTGTGTCTCAGCGCACGTGGCGCAGCAGGTACACCGTGGCAAAGCCAGCCGCCATGAAGGCCATCACGTTGACCAGCGAGCGCAGCGAAAGGCGGCTCAGGCCACACACGCCATGCCCGCTGGTGCAGCCATTGCCCAAGCGCGCGCCCACGCCGACAAAGAGGCCCGCGGCAATCAGGCCCACCGTGCCCACGTCAACGGATGCGACCGGCAGCGGAGCGAACAGGCGCCAAATCCACGGGGCGATCAGCAACCCCCCGATGAACACCAATCGGGTTCGTTCCGGTGCCATGCCGGTGCCCGACAGCAGCGCGCGCAGCGGGCTGGCCACGATGCCCGCGATGCCCGCGATGCGGCCGTTGCCGAGCACGTACAACGCCGACGCCAGGCCGATCAGCAGGCCGCCCGCCAGTGCATGCCACGGTGTGAACAGGTTCCAGGCAATGGTCATCCGATCAGTTCCTTCGCAAAGGCTATCAACATGCGCCGGGTCACCCGGCGATACGCCGGACCGACGACCTGGTCTTCAACGGCCCATCCGGAATGCGAGCTGCGGATTCAGCCGCCCGCCACCACGTCACCGATGCATCAACGGCACGAGCCGATCGGAGGCCTCGATCTCGGCACCGCTGTCGAGCTCGATCGCGACCTGGGTGCACACGGCGCGACACAGCAGCGCCACGCGCTCGCTTTTCAGCTGGTAGTACATCTGCGTACCCTCGCGACGTTTCGACAGCACGCCGCTGCGGTAGAGCGCCGCGAGGTGCTGCGACATGTTGGGCTGGGAGGTGTCGATCAGTGCCAGCAACTCCGTCACGTTCTTCTCCTGCTGGCACACCGCGCTGATAATCTTCAAGCGCACCGGAGTCGCCAGCACACCGAACAGTTCGGCGGCGGACTCGAAGACGCGGTCTTGATTGCTGTTTTGACCCATGACGCGACTGCCCGAGGTTGATGCATCGATCGGCTAGTTTATTCGCACAGAGCGATGTATGGGGCAAGGCTCACGACGTTCCAAGCGTCGGCGGTCAGCGCCTTGCCATCGAGGAGCTTCAGCGTGGGCCAGGCCATCGGGTCGCCCTGGTCGATCTGCTGGACGATCGCATCGACCAGCCGAGTCGCCAGCAGCCCGCCCACTCCGACGACAGGCATTCGCTCATTTGCCGTCCTGCTGTTCCATCAGCAGGTAGGTGTTGTAGGCATTCATGCGGTTGGCCGCGCGGAAGAGCGGCAGCTTGTCGAAGCGCGACCAGTCGGCCTTGGCGTAGGCATCGTCGAACGGCTCGAGGTTGCGCGCCGCCTCGCCCATCGTCTGGCGCAGATGGACGAGGTAGTCGCGGGTCAGTTGCAGGTCGGCCATCGGATCGGTCGAGACCGGCCCGTGACCCGGCACCACGACGCGCGGCTTGTAGTCGATCAGGCGCTCCAGCGAAGCGATCCACAGGCGGCTGTCGGCCTGCCCCACGAACGGTATCCGCCCGCGGAAGAACAGATCGCCCGAGAACAGCACACCGAGCTTCGGCACGAACACCACCACGTCCTCCGATGTGTGCGCCGGCCCGACGTGGCGGATCAGGAAGTCGAACGTGCCCACCCGCAGCGGCGCCTCGTCGCTCGCTATCCATCGATCGGCGGGCACCAGCCGTGTCTTGTCGTCGACCCAGGGCGCCAACTCGATCCGGCTCGCCTCCAATCGCTTTTGCGCCGTGTCGGAGTTCAGGTACTCGCGGGCCTCGCTGTGGGCGATGATCGTCGCGCCCGCCGCCTTGAACGCCTGCAGGCCATAGATGTGATCGGCGTGGTAGTGGGTCACGATCACGTAGCGCACCGGCTGCGGGGTCACGCGATGGATTTCGGCCAGCAGCTCATCGGCCAGTGCAGGGGACCCCAGCGCATCGATCACCACGACACCCTCGTCGGTCACGACGAAGGCCGCGTTCGAGATGAAGTTGCGGTTGGCCGGCGAACCCAGTGCCGCCGCACCCTGGACGAACCAGACACGGTCGGTGACCTGCGTCGCCTTCAGCGCAGCCTCATCGGCCGACGCCGTCATGCTCGCCGTCACGCATGCCACGAGGCACACGACGGCGTAGAGCCATCGAACGGGATGGCGCTGACCGCGAGTCACGACGACGATGTCCGGCAGTAGCAGTAGACGAACGACTGCACGGCGCCGTTCGGCGTGTGGTGTTCCTCGCGCTCGTGCGCCAGCAGCGTGAACGGCGCACCGAATTCCGCGTGCAATTCGTCGGCGCTGTAGCGCATGACCGGCAGACCGCTGCACTGGGTCGGGCCGTCCTCCGCGAAGGTGGCGACGATGACGTGCCCACCAGGCTTGACCGCTCGCAACACGGCATCGACGTAGGCCTGCCGGGCAACGGCGTCGGTCAGGAAGTGGAAGACGGCGCGGTCGTGCCAGATGTCGTAGCCATGGAGAGGCAAGTCAGCCTCTGTGATGTTGGCCTCGATCCACTGCACGGCGTCGGCCTGCGCACCCAAACGGTGGCGGGCTGCGGCGAGCGCAGCGGCAGACAGGTCGAGCACGCTGAGCGCGGCGTAGCCGTCCCGCAGCAGGTCATCGACCAGCGTGGAGGCCCCGCCACCCACGTCGATGATCGACCCCGACAGGGGCACGCCGGTGCCGCGGATCAGGCGCATCGACTGTTCCGCGTGCGCCTGAAACCAGCTCACGGCGTCGGTGGCCTTGGTGGCGTAGACGCGTTCCCAATGTTCTCTTGGCTGCATCGCAATATCCGTCGTGGTGGGGGTCAGGCGGGCTTGGCGATGCCTGGCATGGGCTGGTCCAGCGCGCCTGACGGATGCTGGTCGAGCAGCCGATCGGTGATCGCCGCAGCGGCCCACATCGCGGTGAGCGTGACATACGCGGTGATCGTGAACACCGCCGTGCCGGACAGGCCCGCACCCACGGCACACCCGCCGGCAAGCATGCCGCCGAAGCCCATGCACATGGCGCCAACGATGTAGCGGCGCATGCTGGCGCCACCCTGAAAGCCTTCGAGTTTGAGTTCGCCGAACAGCGCCGCCGCGAGGAAGGCGCCGATGAACACGCCCGGCACCAGGCCGAGGTCGAAGGTCGGTGGCTTGTCGCTGGAGAACAGCACGCGCGACAGCACGTCGGCCGAAGGCCCCGTGAAGCTCAGCGACTGCACCGGATGCGGATCGAACGACACCTTGGAAATGGCGTAGGTCGCCCACCAGGCCGTCGCGATGGTCAGGCCGACGCCGATCGCGCCGGCCCAGGCCCAGGTCTCGACCCGCTGCCGACGTGCCCACACGATCGCGGCGACCAGCCACACGGCACCGAACAGCGTTGCGCCACCATGGCCGATGCCAGTGCGCGCGATCAGGTCGCGCGCCTGCCCGCCGTCCACGGTCCACCAGGCGGAGATGACCTCACGCACC
>JBDTVC010000226.1:0-8132 GCA_040007475.1 Burkholderiales bacterium | reverse complement strand
CACGATCATCGACTCGGCAATCTTTCAGGGCATCTTCACCAGCGACGCGATGCGCGCGGTCTGGTCGGACGAGAACCGCACGCGCAAGTACATCGACATCGAGCGCGCGCTCGCCAAGGTGCAGGGCCGTCTCGGCCTGATCCCGCAGGAAGCTGCCGACGAAATCATCAGTCACTGTCACCTCGACCAGATCGACATGGTCAGGTTGCGCGCGCAGACCGAGCGCATCGGCTACCCGATCCTCGGCGTGGTGTCGCAGATCAACGCGCTGTGCCGCGACAAGCTCGGCGAGTACGTACACTGGGGCGCGACCACGCAGGACATCACCGACACCGCGACGGTGTTACAGATCCGGGAGGCGCTCGAACTCGTCGATGCCGATCTGGCCGCGATCTCGAAGGCGATGGCCGATCTCGCGCGCAAGCACCGGCTCACGCCGATGATCGGCCGCAGCAACCTGCAGCAGGCGATCCCGATCACGTTCGGCTACAAGATGGCCGGGCTGCTGTCGGCGATCGAACGGCATCGCACTCGCCTCGCGCAACTGCGCCCACGCGTGCTCGTCGGCGAGTTCGCTGGCGCTGCGGGCACGCTCGCCTCGCTCGCGACCGGCGCGATGGAGACGCAGGCCGGCTTGATGGAAGAGCTCGGTCTCGGCCAGCCCGACATCGCCTGGCACACGATCCGCGACAACATCGCCGAGGTCGGCTGCTTCCTCGGCCTGGTGGGCGGCACGCTCGGCAAGCTGAGCATGGACGTCAAGCTGATGATGCAGACCGAAGTCGGCGAGGTCTACGAACCGTTCGCCCACGGTCGTGGCTCAAGCAGCACGATGCCGCAGAAGCGCAACCCGATCTCGAGCTGCTACATCCACGCGCAGGTGTCGGTCGTGCGTCAGCACGCCGCGGCGTTGATGGACGCGATGATCGCCGACCACGAGCGCAGCACCGGGCCGTGGGAGGTCGAATGGATCGTGCTGCCCGAGGCCTTCTGCCTGATGGCTGGAGCGCTCCAGCAGTCGCGCTTCATCCTCGAAGGGCTGGAGGTCGACGCCGCGCAGATGCGCGCCAACATCGACATGACCGGCGGCCTGGTGATGAGCGAGGCCGTGATGATGGGCCTGGGTAAGCACATCGGCCGCGAATATGCACACGACCTTGTCTACGACATCTGCCGCGTTGCCGTGAGAGAGAAGCGCCCGCTTCTCGATCTGCTGTGCGAGCACCCGGAGATCACCAAGCATCTCGATCGCGCCGCGCTGGCCAAGCTGTGCGACCCGGCCAACTACCTCGGGCAATCCGGGGTCATGGTGGACCGCGTGCTCGCCAAGCTGAGCTGATCCGCTCGTCAGCGTACCCAGCTGGCGCAGACCGGTTCGCTGCGGCGTTGCCCATTCGATCCATTCACCGGAGACAAGCCCGTGAAACTTCTCAAGCATCTCTATGTCCAGGTCCTGATCGGCCTGGCCATCGGCATCACCGTCGGCCACTTCTGGCCCGAATTCGGTGCGGCGCTCAAGCCGCTCGGCGACGGCTTCGTCAAGCTGGTGAAGATGATGATCGCGCCGGTGGTGTTCTGCACCATCGTCAGCGGCATCACGTCATTGAACGATTCGAAAGAGATCGGCAAGACCTTGCTCAAGTCGATGGGCCTGTTCTACGTGCTGACGATCCTGGCGCTGCTCACCGGGCTCACCGCGGTGATGCTGCTGCAGCCAGGCTCGGGCATGCACATCGATCCGAAGCACCTCGACGCCGGCGTTGCCGCCAAGTTCGGCAGCCAGTTGCCGCCGAAGGGCTTCGCCGAGTTCGTGCTGCACATCATTCCGCACTCGTTCTTCGGCGCGTTTGCAGATGGCGAGGTCCTGCCGGTGCTGTTGCTCGCTGTGCTGTGCGGCTTCGGACTGACACGCATCGGCAAGGCGGCGCAACCGGTGCTCGACAGCATCGACGGCTTCTCGCACATGCTGTTCGCCGCGTTCGGCTTCATCATGAAGCTGGCGCCGATCGGGGCGTTCGGTGCGATGGCGTTCACGGTCGGGCGCTATGGCATCAAGTCGATCGGCTCGCTCGGCCTGCTGATCGGCACCTTCTATGTCGCCTGCGGCTTCTTCGTCGCCATGGTGCTCGGCATGCTGGCGCGCATGCACGGCTTCAAGCTCTGGCAGTTGATGCGCTACATCCGCGAGGAGCTGCTGGTGGTGCTCGGCACGTCGTCGAGCGAGCCGGTCTTGCCGCGCCTGCTGGTCAAGCTCGAACGGCTCGGGTGCAAGAAGGGCGTCGTGGGTCTGGTCCTTCCGACCGGGTATTCGTTCAATCTCGACGGCACCGCGATCTACCTGACTCTCGCGTCGCTGTTCATCGCCCAAGCCTGCGACATCACGCTCTCGTGGGGCCAGATTGCGGCGATGCTGGGGGTGATGCTGCTGACGTCGAAAGGGGCGGCCGGGGTCACCGGCAGCGGCTTCGTTGCGCTGGTCGCGACGCTGACGGTGATGCCCGACCTGCCGGTCGCGGGCGTGGCGCTGATCGTGGGCGTCGACCGCTTCATGTCGGAAGCGCGCGCATTGACCAGCACAATCAGCAACGCAGTCGCGTGCATCGTGGTCTCGATCTGGGAAGGCGCCTGCGATCGCGCGACGCTGCAGCGTGAGTTGACCGAGGACTACGCGAAGACCGAGGAAGCCTTGGAGGAAGACGGCGGCTCCGGCGTCGCGTCGTCCGCGGGCGCAAGCAACCCTCAGCTCGGCGCAATGAACCTGCAGTGAGTGCACCCCGACGCGTCAGCGCTTCGCGGGCGGCGTGCGTTTCGCCGCCTCTCGCGGCCGCTTTTTCATCTCGGTGAAGAACTCGTAGAGCTGCTGCGCCGCGGGCGACAAGGTCCTGCCCTTGCGCCGGATCAGCCCGACCTTGCGCGTGATCACCGGTTCGACCAGGGGCACACTGACAAGCAAGGGGTGATCGGCCGCGGGCATCGCCATCGCCGGGACCGCGGCGACGCCCAGACCGGCTTCGACGAGCCCGAGCATCGTGGTCACGTGCTGCGCTTCGTAGATCGCCTGCGGGCGACCGGGTACGCCGGCCAACGCCTGATCGAGCAGCAGGCGATTGCCCGAGGCCTTGCCCACCGAGATGTAGTCGTACTGCGCGAGTTCGGTCCAGCTCACGCGCTTCTTCTTCGCCAAGGCGTGATCGCGTCGGCAGGCGGCGACGAAGCGTTCTTCGAGCAGCGACTTGAACTCAATATCGCTTTCCTGGGCGCCGATGAAGTTCAGGCCGAAGTCGG
This sequence comes from Burkholderiales bacterium, assembly GCA_040007475.1. Lineage (GTDB taxonomy): Bacteria > Pseudomonadota > Gammaproteobacteria > Burkholderiales > Burkholderiaceae_C > LMDS01. The sequence continues at coordinate 4,847 of JBDTVC010000226.1, read as the reverse complement.
CTTCGCCCCGCGCGACCGCCGACAGCACATCATTTGCACTGGCGTCGAACACCTTCACGCGGATCTTCGGATAGCGCTCGTGATAGCGCGAGATGACCTGCGAGAGGTAGTAGTACACCGTCGACGGCACGCACGCGATCGTGACCTCGCCCATGCGCGTCGCGGCCACACCGCGGATGCCGAGCAATGTGTTGTCGAGCTCGTCGAGCAGCGCCTGCACCTTGCGGTCGAAATCGCGGCCGACAGCGGTGAGGTTCACGCGCCGGGTCGTGCGGTCGAGCAGCCGAACGCCCAATGCCTCCTCCAGCTTCTCGATGCGACGGCTGAACGCCGGCTGCGAGATGTGGATCGCCTCCGCAGCCTTGCGGAAGCTGCTCAGCTCGGCCACGGCGCGAAACGCCTGCAGGTCGTTCAGGTCAAAGTTGATGGCCATCGGTGAAACCAGGCAATTGAGTTTGTTGATCTGCAGTGTGCATCAATCGATCCTAACTATGCAATTCACATGCATTGATCGGGCACCGATGATTCCACTCCATGAGCACGACCCTTCCCTGCATCCTGATGCGAGCCGGCACGTCACGCGGCCCATTCTTCTTGCGCGAGTGGCTACCGGCCGACACCGAGGCGCGCGACCAGATGCTGATCGGCGCGATCGGTGCGTCCGACCCGCTTCAGCTCGACGGCCTGGGCGGCGGCAGCACGCTGAACAGCAAGGTCGCGATCGTGTCGCGATCGACCGAACCGGGCTGCGATCTCGACTACCTCTTCGCTCAGGTCGGAGTCGGTCAGCAGTCGGTGGACACGCGCCCGAACTGCGGCAACATGCTTTCGGGCGTGCTCCCGTTCGCGATCGAGCAGGGCTTGATCGAGGCGGTCGAGGGCACGACGACGGCGCGCGTCTTCAACGTCAACACGCGCTCGCGGATCGACGTCACGGTGTGCACGCCGGATCGCCGGATCACGTACGAGGGTGACGCACGCATCGACGGCGTGGCGGGCACCGCTGCGCCGATCCATCTGGACTTTCTCGATGCCTGGGGCGCGGTCACCGGCCAAGTGTTTCCAACGGGCCGCCGCATCGACGTGATCGACGGCACTCCGGTGACCTGCATCGATGCGGCGATGCCGCTGATGATCGTGCATGCGAGCGACCTCGGCGTCGCCGGCAGCGAGAGCCCGGTCGAACTGGATGCCAATACGGCGCTGCTGCAGCGACTCGAGTCACTGCGGCGGCAGGCGGGTGAGCTGATGGGCCTGGGCGATGTCTCGAACAGCGTGATTCCGAAGCCGGTGCTGGTCAGCGCCGGTGACGGCGACGACAGCATCACCTCGCGCTACTTCACGCCGCGGCGCTGTCATGCGTCGCATGCGGTAACGGGAGCAATCGGTGTCGCCAGCGCGTTCGCGCTGCGTGGCACCGTTGCCAGCGGCGAGTCGGTCATGGAAGGCAAGCGCCGACTCGTCGTGCTGCATCCGGCCGGGCGTATCGACATCGAGGTCGAGCTCGTCGGGAGGGCCGACACGGCGCAGATCAAGCGTGCGTCGCTGGTGCGCACTGCGCGCAAGATCATGCAGGGTGAACTGCACATCCCGGACTACGTCTTGTCGCGGCCGCGCGCGGCCGATGTCAAGTTGGAGCCAGGAGCCACGGAGACTTACACCCTCGTCGTGCCCACCACGGCGGGTGGCGGCAACGATGCGATCGCGCGCGTGATTGCGCGGCGCCTCGGTCCGCTGCTGGGAGCACGCGTCGTGATCGACAACCGCGCCGGGGGTGCAGGTTCGATCGCAGCCGAGTTCGTCGCGCGGGCGACGCCGAACGGTCGCACGCTGATGCTGGGCTACGTCGGCACGCACGCGATGAACCCCGCGTTGCAGCCTTTGAACTACGACCCGCTCACGGACTTCGAGCCCATCGGTCTTGTCGCCAGGTCGTCGACCCTGCTGGTGGTCGATCCCAGTCTGACTATCGGCAATGTGGCCGAGCTGATCGCGCAGCTCAAGGCCCACCCGGATCGCTACGCCTACGCATCGGCCGGCAGCGGCACCGCACCGCACTTCGCGGCTGAGCTGTTCAAGCTCCACGCGGGCGTGCAGATGCTGCACCTGCCGCACAAAGGTGCGGCGCCGGCGATTGCCGATACGATCGCCGGCCAGGCCGCCGTGATGTTCCCGAGCCTGTTCACGGCCGACGCGTTCGTGCGCTCCGGGCGGTTGCGTGCGCTGGCCGTGGCCGGCGCGAAGCGCGATCCCCGGCTGCCGGATGTGCCGACGCTCGAAGAGGCCGGCGTGCACGGCGTCGATGTTGCGCAGTGGTACGGACTCTTCGCCCCGGCCGGCACGCCAGCCGACGCCGTTCAGCGCCTGAATCGGCTGCTGAATCAGGTTTTGCACGAGCCCGACGTGGCCGAGCGCATCGAAGGCCACGGCGCCGAAGTACAGACCAGTACGCCCTCGGTGCTGCGTGCGCTCGTCGGCGATGAGCTGGCCCGGTGGCGCGGTGTCGTGCGCGACGCCCGGCTCAGGGCCGATTGAAGCTCGTTCGACTCTCACAAACCCAACGGAGACAAATCACATGAATCGCCTCACCACTTCGCTGCTGCTCGCCGCCGGCCTCGCCGTGTTCGGCCCCGCCTCGGCGCAAACACCCATCGTGATCAAGTTCAGCCACGTCGTGGCCGTCGGTACGCCGAAGGGCCAGGCCGCGGAAAGGTTCAAACAACTCGCCGAGGAGCGAACGAAGGGCCGGGTCAAGGTCGATATCTATCCCAACAGCCAGCTGTACAAGGACAAGGAGGAGCTCGAAGCCTTGCAGCTCGGCGCGGTTCAGATGCTCGCGCCGATCACCAGCAAGTTCGGCCCGATGGGATTGAAGGATTTCGAGGCGCTGGACATGCCCTACCTCTTCGCCAACGAAGAGGCGCTGCACAAGGTGACGCGTGGGCCGATCGGGCAGGGTCTGTTGAAGAAGCTCGAACCGAAGGGGCTGGTCGGCCTCGCTTTCTGGGACAACGGTTTTCGTGTGTTCAGCTCGAACAAACCTATGCATCTTCCAACCGACATGAAAGGGTTGAAGATCCGGATCAACTCATCCAAGGTCAACGAGGCGATCATTCGCTCGGTCGGCGCCCTGCCGCAGACGATGGCGTTCTCGGAGGTTTACCAGGCGCTGCAAAGCGGCGTGGTCGATGGCACCGATGGCAACCTCTCAAACCTGTATACGCAGAAACAGTTCGAGGTCCAGAAGCACGTGACCATCACCAACCACACCTACAGCGGCTACGCGGTTGTGGTCAACAAGAAGTTCTGGGACGGTCTGCCGCTGGACATCCGCGCAACGCTCGTCGGTGCGATGAAGGATGCCACCTCGTACAACGACGAAATCGCGAAGAAGGAAACAGCCGACGCGTTGAGCGCGATCAAGGCGTCTGGCAAGACAACCGTGTACGTACCCACGCCAGTCGAAAGGCAAGTCTGGATGAATGCCATGCTTCCCGTCCAGCAAGAAATGGCCGCGCGCGTGGGCAAGGACGTTGTCGAGGCGATGCGCAAGGAAGTTGGCGGGTCGGCCGCAAAATAGTTCGCGATGCAGCGCCGAGGGTCAAATCGACTCACATTCGGCATCGATTGTCGAATCGGCGAAGGAGTTGATCTGGCCCATGACTCTGGTGGGTGGCCGTCCGCTTTGTGGCGCCAACTGCTGGTTCTAAATCTCTGCTTGGGGTCGAGTACCGTTATTCCAGGTGACGGCGGAGCGGTCGTTGACGCGTTGCCCTCGGATTGGCCGGAGGCCTACGACCGCACCACCTCGTACAACAGCCGCTCGGACCAGCACCGTCCGCCCGGCCCGATGACCGCTTGGTGCAAGTCAGCGTGAGTACGCCAGCCAGCGGCGACGGACTCCTCACGCTGCGAAGCTGCTCTTCGAGTTCTGAGCTCTCAAATCAGATTAGCCACTCTCAGCGCCTGCGCCACGGACCCGCCAGCCAGGGTTGCTGCTCCCGCGGCAGGCCCGTCGGGCGGTAGAAGTGGTCCAACTCGTTGAAGCCGGCCGCCGTCACCAGAACGCGCCAGGTGGGCCAGTCGTGGATCGCGCCCTAGCGCTGGCCGTTCCAGCCCTCCTGGCCATCACCCCCGCGGGTTGGAACTGAACGGCACGCCGCCCGGCCGCAGGCAGGCCTGCAGTTGGCCCAGCACCTGCGGCAGCACCTGGCTGGGCACATGGAACAGCGCGGCGCTTGCAAGCACACCGTCGAAGCCCTGCGAGCGCAGTTCCAGGTTGAGGAAGCTCTGCTCCAGCACCTCGCTGCCACTGTGGGCACGCGCCATCGCCGCCGCGCTGGGCGAGCCTTCCAGACCCAGTGGACTGTGGCCCAGCGCCTTGAAGGTGTGCAAGTCGCGCCCGGGCCCGCAGCCGAAGTCCAGCAGATCAAAGGGCGGCGGCCCGGGTATGTGCTTCGACAACGCCGCAATGTTCTGACTGACGTCGTGGTCGCGCGTGCCTTCCCAGTAGCCCTGGGCGTGCTGCTCGTAGTGCGCCAGGGTGCGTGCGGCGCTGTGCTGCAGGTCTTCGGAGCTCATAGGCATGCCGCATCATTTCATGCGCCCTCACTCGTCAGCGGCGTCGCCCGTGGTGTCGCTAGCCCGGATATTTCACCTACCCCCGTAGAAGCGAGGACGGCATTGCCCTTTGGATGCCCGTTTATCGAGGTGTCGAATCTTGATGAGCGAGCGGGCAATGCCGAAGCCAAACTGTACCGAAGAAGTTGAGGTTGGGACGATCGAGTTCGGCCGTCTTGGCCGACGTGTTGTGGAGGGCCGCTTCGACGGCGGCAGCATGACCAGCG
>JBDTVC010000225.1:0-8160 GCA_040007475.1 Burkholderiales bacterium | reverse complement strand
TGCTGGACGGCACCCCCATCGAGCAGAACGCGCTGCAGCGCAGGCCCTACGCCGGCCGCGGCGACTGGCGCGGGCGTGCCAATTTCAGTGAGACCCAGTTGCGTGAAATCCTGCAGATGGCGCTGCAGCGACCACAGCAATTGGCCCTGCACACGGTCGGGGACGCTCAGACGGATGCGCTGCTTGCGCTGATGGAGTCACTGGCACCGGCCACGGCTTGGCGGGCCAAGCGCGTGCGCATCGAGCACGGTGATGGCATTCGCCCTGACACGCTGGCGCGTGCCGCGCGCCTGGGCGTGGTGGTGATTCAGAACCCGACGCACTTTCCGCCACCGCCCGCGCCATCGCAGTCGCTGCTGGCGAGCTTGCTCGGCGCAGGGGTGCCACTGGCGCTGGGCTCGGACGGCGGCGTTGACGAAGCCAACCCCTATCTCAACCTGATGCTCGCTGCAAGCTACGCGGCCAATCCCGAGGAGGCATTGAGCCGCACACAAGCGCTCACCGCTTACACCGCAGGGGGAGCCTTCGCTGCGCGCATTGAGGCACGCCAGGGCCGCATCGCGCCCGGCATGGCAGCCGATATCGCGGTGCTGTCACAGGACGTTCTGACGATCCCAGCTGCGGCACTGCCTGCGACGCGCAGCGTGCTGACGCTGGTGGACGGTGAGATCGCCTACGAGGAGCCCGGCGCGCTACCCAAAGCGGCGACACCATGAGTTCGAGACCGACGAACCCGCGTTCTTCCACTGGCTGGGCGTCACCCTGTACCCGCCACGTGAAGTCAACCTCTGGTCGCTGAGCGCCATCGCCGCGAACCAGCCCGCCAGGCAGCGAAATTGTTTTTAACTATCTTGACCAAGTCGTCTTCCACAAGGCTGAGCGAGAACCCACCAGCCTATTTGCAATGTTGCCGCAAGCATTCGCTTCGGTCGGCGAGCCCTTCCCGAGTGGCTTCGACGCGGCAACGTTGCAGCAGAGCCTTGCTGCCGAGGGGCTTGAGCTTGTCGAGGAGATCATGATGTTCAATTGCCTCTCGCTTTGACGCGGGTGGTGTCAATGGATTCAAGCCTAGCGCTACGAGTCGAATCGCTGGGGCGGTGGTTCTAAACGCCAAGAGCAGCGCCGCCTGACCCTTCGCTGCAGCCGAGCCACGCGTTGGTTGCGATGGAGGTGGAATCGTTGCCACAGGGTCAATCGCCGTTACCGGGAAGGGAGTTGCAAGTCCGTCTGCCCAAAGGCGTGAGCCTGGATGTGCGTGGTCGAATCCCGGCGCATACCGGCTGCCGATGCGGCCGTGGGTTGATTCCGACCAAGTACCATCGGCCGCACCATCGCGAGCAGGAGGCCCACAGAATGAATTCGCGCCCGATCGTGTCCGACGGCCTCCGCGCAGCGAGGGTGAAGGCCCACGGCACGGGCCCTGCCCACAACGCGGCAAACGCCGCTCTCGCCGTCGAACCGCTCGCCCCCTGGGGCCGCATCCGGCTCGAAGCGGCCGACGTGGCGGAACGCGAGCCGCTGCTGCGCACCACGCTGCACGATCTGGTGCTCGCCAGCGAATCGGACGGCGACATGCTCGGGCGCGTACTCGCGCGCAAGCTGTGCGGCGGGGCTCCTGACGAGGCTGGCCTGCGCGAGCTGATTCGCCGCGCCTTCGACGGCCATACGGAATTGCTCGCACTGGTGGGCGCCGATCTCCTGGCGGTGAGGGCGCGAGACCCTGCTTGCACGACACTCCTGCATGCCCTGGTTAACCTGAAGGGGTTCCATGCGCTGCAGGTGCACCGCGTCTCACATGGGCTGTGGCTGCAGGCGCGCAAGGAGCTGGCGCATTGGCTGGCCAGCGCCAGCTCGGCCGCTCTGGGTGTCGACATCCATCCGGCCGCTCAGATCGGCTCAGGTGTGATGCTCGACCACGGCAGCGGCATCGTCATCGGCGAGACGGCAGTCATCGACGACGACGTCTCCATCCTTCAAAACGTGACTCTCGGCGGCACCGGTAAGGCGCATGGCGATCGGCATCCGAAGATCCGCCGCGGCGTGATGGTTGGCGCCGGCGCGAAGATTCTCGGCAATATCGAAGTCGGAACCATGAGCAAGGTCGCTGCTGGCAGTGTGGTACTCCTCGACGTGCCGCCGCACTGCACCGTCGCCGGCGTGCCGGCGCGCATCGTGCGCCGGCACGCGACACACGGCTTCCCAGCGGCCGAGATGAATCAGTCGATCTGAACCTGAGCGCCAACACGATGCATCACCTACTCTTCTAGAAGTGACCCCCGATTTCGCCGAACGCCGCCTCGCTTTTCGCGATGCCCACATCCGCGCGGCATGGGAGGCGGTCGGGCGCGACGAGCTCATCCTCGGCGGCGCGTTCGGCAAGACGTCCGAAGGTGCGATGCTTCTGTTCCGGGGCGACGCACGGGTGGCCGAGCGATTCGCTCGCGCGGACCCCTACGTGCAGCAAGGTCTGGTGCAGCATTGGTTCGTGCGACGCTGGAACACCGTCGTTGGTGCGGATACGGCCAATCCCTTACGCCCGGCGGACGCCTGATCGGGCCACGCGGGCACCGGCCCTCCCGGTAACCGGTGAATTGCTAGGTTGGTGGTGCCAAACGCCAAGAGCAGCGCCGCCTGACCCTTCGCTGCAGCCGAGCCACGACGACTGGCGTCGCCAGCCTCCGCAGGCGGCTGAGCTCAAACGTTGAGCGACTGCTTATAAGAGATGAAATGCTGGATCGCTACTTCAGCTCCGGGTCGAGACTTCCAGTTGGTGAACTGGTAGAGCCGACGGTCGGCAATCGCGACTCGGCGACCATCGCGACCTGCATACGGCGGCCGGTCACCGATGCAGACGGTCATTGACTTCTTGAACTTGTCATTGGCGGCTTTCGGCAACCGCTGACATTCGCGAGGCACCCGGATCGTGCAGGCACCGCGGCTGAATCCGAAGCCGTAGATCTTGTCCCCGGCGTCCCCATCGTAGTTGCGGCAAACGAACTTGTAGAGATCAATGACGTTGCGCTTCAGGCCATAGCCGAACGCGCCGCCCAGCGCGGCGAGGTACTTGTTGGTCGAGGTGCCGACACCGTCGTCGTACTTCGCGAGTTGATCGAAAGTGGCCTGATCCAGCGCCTCGAACAATCGCCAGACGTTGGTCTTCTGAGCCTTCGCCGAGCTGTTGCCCGTGCCGTCAGAGAAGAGGACAAGTCGCTTCATTGTTGTTCGCTCGCGTTGCCCCGCGTCCTCGCGTTTGCTTAAGTCCGAGCTCCCCAGTGACGACAATAGCAGCGCGCGGTAGCCGGCCCATCCCTAAGGCAGAGTAGAAGCGAGCGATGCGGTACAGGTTCGGCACGGACGATGATGTACGGTTCGATGCGCAACTCGGTGCCGCGCGTGCAGCATGAACACTTCGAGAGTTTTGTGACATCCGGCCCTCAACCGATTGGGCGCGCGCCGCGGCATTAGAGGTAGCCCTGGGGCTCAATCCCAAGACCTGCTGCGAGCGAGATTGGAGCTCGATATCGGACCTGCAGGCCAGGCAATTTATCGCCGAAGCTATCGCATGCGGTTAGACGAACCCTCTCACGCCCAGTAGGGAACGTACTCGGCAAACCTCTTGCCGCTACCCGCGTCCTTGCATTTGATGCGCCCTGCGCCGACCGCATCACTGATGACGTTGGTCACCTTAGCTGCCGAATGTCTACCGACCGCTTTCTGAGCCTAAGGCCAACGGCCCTCAACCGGGGCTGCCGCTCCGACATAGGCTGCATAGTGGACAAGCACATCATTGACCCGATCCAAAATCGGCACGAATCCTTTGAAGTTGGTGGTGTCCGCCTTTGCCGCGACCACATCGCGAGCAAACGCTGCCTTGCCGTAGTGGGTAGTGTTGTCCTTCTCCTTCGTCGGATCGAACTTCTTCCCATCGAGCAGAGTGTCAAGTGTTGATTGATCGAAGAAGTCCTCGATGCTGGTTTGAGTTCCACCATTGCCCAGCGGGGTCGGAACGACGTATAGGTTTCCAAAAACGTGAATGAATGGCTCTGCCCCAGAGGGCTTCTTAATTGACGCAATTCCCACGACTGCGCCATAGACACTATGGGCCCCCGCGTCGTTGTCGATCAGCAGAATCACAGGATGCTTGGGAGCCGGGCCTTTGAACTTGACGAGATCACTTTGGTAGTTCTTCATCATGTTGCATAGACCGCCTACACCTCCAGTGATCGCAGTGATCTTGCTCGTAGGTCGATCGCCATACTTAAAAAGTCGAACCTTCAGCTTCGGAGTTTGCTCAGCGGATGCGAGCAGAGGAAAAGTCAGCGCCAAGCTCTTGATGGCACATTTCAAGTAGACATTGTCGGTTTTACCCTCGCACAGAATCACCGGTGACGTAGGGGCGTAGAAGGCATCGAAGTAGATGAAGCGTCGAAACTGGGTCAGTCGGCCGCGGGCTTCAACTGGTTCCCTGTCGTTCTCTTCGCATAGATCATTGTTGAAGGTATCCACCTGATGGATGTACGACAGCATTCCCATCAATTGCCTAGGCTTGCCGGCGGTTGAGCTCACCAAGACTGGAACGCCGAACTGATCTCTCTTCTTGTGATCGACAGTAAATTCCCCGGTGGTGAAGAGCTTGTGCACCATAGCGCGGACTTTGTATCGGTACTCAGCTGGAACATTTATCTTCTTGTTTACCGTGAGACCCGTCACCTCCTGGCGAGAGTCTCGATATTGCATCCTTGTCTTCTGCTCATTGAGACTGAACCGGCTCTTTCCTAAGAGCCGCGCAAGCCCAGTTCCTGCGACCCATCGATGCTCGTCATCATCGCTTTTGCTTGCCACGCGTGCTGGAAACGATCGCTTGTTCGAACTAAACGTCAAATCATCGGCGTAGCGCGAGTACGTGCAACCCGTTGCGGCGGCTAGACGGACAAGATAGATGTCCATAATGTGCCCAATCAGATTCGAGATGACCGGCGAACAAGGGCTCCCCTGGGGGAGCTTGTTGTCATGGCATGCGATCTGCGCGAGTACTGTTGCCACACCTTCGTTTAGTGCGAAGCTCCTGTTCTTGATAAAGAAGTTTCGCACTCGGCCGAAGTTGATGCTTCCAAAGAAGTCATGAACGTCAACGTTAAAGACATATCGGCGGGCTACGTGGGGACGTGCGTTCGAAATGATGCTTCGGCCACGTTTGAAGCCATGAGAAATGCCGAGATGCTTGGCATTCTCAATGCTTCCCGCAGCGACATTGAGTTCTTCAACGCAGTCTTGAAGCAGATCAGACAGGCGATGCTGGATCAGCTTCAGAGTTTTCTCAGGTGCAGAGATTTTTCTTGCGCCGCCGTGGCGCTTTGGCACCTCGAACTCGGTGTACCAAGTGGACTTAGGCTTCTGGTACAGGTGGAAAGAAAGCATTGCAGGCTTTAGATCGAGCAGCCGCGCAACATCGCTCAGTCCGGTGGCAGCTTTTAGGTCGGCAACTCGCGACATGCTTTCCCAATTCGAGCAAGGTGGATCCGCGGATACTCATACGCATGTAAGCGCTGATGCTGACGTAGATGCCGGAGTACCCGGGAGCATGTCTCGGGACATTGGTTTCACATGCCATGATGCATGGCAAAAAATCTATCCGCGAATCCACTTCGACTCTAGCACGCACTTGAGGCCGAAATTGCGCGAGCAGCTTCGTCGTCGCCACTTCTCCAGATGAATTTGCGTAGCGACGACGGCAACCCATAGTCGGTGTGCCGGCGAGACGCTATTCGCCACGTGCATGCCGAGCGTTCATGCTGATTTGGTGCGCTTCCTGGTCGTCAAAGTCAAAGAGCTTGACAGTCTTGCATTCGTCACATGTCAGGTGGATACAGTAAACCGCGCCACCTATATAGATTCGCGCGCCGGGCGGCAGGGCATCCTGCTCGACACGCTGCTTGCGAACGATCTGCTCAAGGATGGAGAGAATGGCATCGCCTTCAGGGACGGCCGACGGCGGCTTGATTCCGAAGCCTTTCGGCAACCGCTCGGACGCGAAGCGGTTCGTCGACCGGTAAGCGAACGCTGTGACGGCGTTGTCCTCTGAGAATCCAAAGTGGTAGACGGTGGTCGTCATGTCCTCGGGCACCTCTGGCCGCAACTTGAACTCATCCCAACGCGCCTTCAGTCCCTCTGCGGCGTGGTAGTTTAGGTTCTCGATTCCCTCAAGAATCATGCGGTTGTTGACATACATGGCCCAGTCGCCAGCGAAGGATCCAGCGCCGGTGCCTGCAATGATTGTTCGCAAGTGCGGTAGATAAATCGCCTTGCTGCTGAACATGAAGGGGGCGCCCGTGGGTGTTACGGCGAGCGTGTCGGTCGCAACGACAATGTTGTTTGCGTCCGTGTAGAAGACTAGTGAGGACATGGAAGGGCAGCGGCTGAGGAGGTTTGATCTTGCCACCGGATCACCACCGCTCAACCAACGGGATGCCCGCAGGGCTGATTCCTTTCTCCGCCCAAACGTCTGCTGCACTGGCACCTGACCGATTGATGACTACGGGCCAGTCGACCAATTGGCGAGCATGGCGTCATTTTGCAATCGCAGCGGCCTGCCTCACACCCCTCGCAGTACGCTGAACTCCATGAACAGTCGCGCTGGCAACGGAGTCTCAAGCCTCCAAACGATGCTCATGGGCCGGTCACCCTCAGCTGACTCCAGCGTCGCGCGCCCGCAGGCGCGGTACGCCTCGCCTTTGCGCGGGCGCACGAAGAGCTGGAACTGCCAACCGTTAGTAGAACTCTCCAGATATCGCCGCCCGCTGGGGGTGTCCGGTCCCGCGCTGTTCTGTGTCTGCCAATGGAAGCGCTCCGCGCTGATCGCATAGTCGTGATAGGAGATGCGGTCGTGGTAGCCCTCGCTCTTGTCGAGAGTGACGAACAACAGTTCGGTCTTGCGGCTGATCAAAGGCAGTACCCCCGCCTGAAACGGCGCGCGGCGCGCTGCCGTCAGCCAACCGACCGCTGTGAGCACTTCGCGCACACCATAGGCGGCGTGCAGGCACAACGGCGTGTCTTCGAGACCCGGAAGGGCGTAGGCCCCCAAGGTGCTTCGGGCCTGCAGCAGGCCTGACAACTCGACCAGCTCCGAGGCGATGGCAGAGTGACGTTCAAGACGTTCTGCGAAGGCGTCGTGGCCAGCAGCCTGTTCATGCCGGCCGTCGATTTGATAGGCCAGCATCTGCACGCCCAACGCACCCTGCGCATCGGTTACGTCGTATTGGCTTTGCATAGCGCCGATCGCCGCCATCACATCGAGCCGACGCGGGTCGTCCACGTGCAGCAGGTCTCCGAAACGCCGGCTGAAGTAGTCCTCTTCCGGGCCTGGCTCCGCAACGATCAGGCCTGCGTCGCGCTTCAACGCCGTCCACCCGCTGCGACCCAGGCCGGTGCCTGCTCGATAGACGTCTTCGAGCTCCAGCGCCTGGTCGTGCAGGAAGTCTGCCAAGCGCACGGAGGCTCGCCCCTTCAGCGCGGCATACGTCTGCAACTCTGTCTTCAGGCGGCGCCAGTTCTGCGTGGTCAGCGCACGCAGGCCTTGCAGCACTTGCTCTCGCGTCTGCCGCTGCAGGTGGATGTGGCAACCCGGTGGCAGGCTGCCGAACCCGTTCTCGACACTGTCCACCAGTTCGCGGCGTGACAAGCCGGTCAGGCTCGACAACAGGCGGTCGAAACGAAACTCGGTGCGATGCTGGCCGACAAAGTCGAGCACTAGGCAGCTCTCCTTGCCCGGCGCCAAGCGCAGGCCGCGGCCGATCTGCTGCTGAAAGAGCACGGGGCTCTGCGTGGGCCGCAGCAGCAACAGCGTGTCGACCATGGGCAGATCGATACCTTCGTTGTAGAGATCGACCGTCACCAGCGCGCACAGCTCGCCGCTCAGCAAGCGTTGCGGCGCTCGGTGCCGCTCTTCGCTCGCCGTCGCACCGACCACGCAGGCTGCCGGCAGACCGGCACGGTTGAACCAGTCGGTCATGAACTCCGCGTGTGCGACGGACACGCAAAACACGATGGCACGTGACCGCGATGCGTCGGAGGCCAGCCGGCGCCATTCATTGACAACGAGACGGGCGCGCACGTCGTTGCCGGTGACGAGCTTGTCCACCGCCTCGCGTTCACCTGGGCGGT
>JBDTVC010000224.1:0-8173 GCA_040007475.1 Burkholderiales bacterium | reverse complement strand
GGGACGACATGCGCAACTGCGTGCCGCTGCGCCGTGGCCTGGCGCGCGCCGGCTTCACCGGCGGCTGGCTCGACAAGGCCGCCTGATGATCGAGCGTGCCGTGACCGTGCGCGAGCCGCGCCGCCGCGCGCTGCGCCGGCTCGGCGCCGGCATGGTCGCGGTGATCGGTGCGGGCATCGGCTGCGGCCGGCGCGCCGACGCAGGCGGGCCGCTCCACTTCTGGGCGATGGGCCGCGAGGCCGAGGTGGTCGGCACGCTGCTGCCGGCGTTTCGCGCACGCCACCCGGGCATCGAGGTGCGCATCCAGCAACTGCCGTGGACGGCAGCACACGAGAAGCTGCTCACCGCCTATGCGGGCGATTCGCTGCCCGATCTCTGCCAGCTCGGCAACACCTGGATCCCCGAGTTCACCGCGCTCGACGCCATCGAACCACTGGACGAGCGCGTCGCGAGCTCCACGATCAGGCTCGACGACTATTACGCCGGCGTGCTCGACACCAACCGCATGCCCGCCGCGAGTGCCGCGCACGCGCCGGAGTTGCGCGGTCTGCCGTGGTACGTCGACACACGGCTGCTGTACTACCGCACCGATCTTCTGCGCCGCGCCGGCGTGAAGCAGGCGCCGCGCAGCTGGGCCGAGTGGCGCACGGCGATGCAGGCGATCCGCCAGCTCGGCGGCGCCGGCCGCTACGGCGCACTGCTGCCGGTGAACGAACCCGAGCCGCTGTACGCGTTCGCGCTGCAGCAGGGCGCACTGCTGAAGGATGGCGACACGCGCGGTGCGTTCTCGCAACCCGCGTTCCGCCGCGCGCTCGCGTTCTACGCGAGCCTGTTCCACGACGGTCTCGCGCCGTCGATGACGAACACCGAGATCTCCAACGTGTGGGACGAGTTCGCGCGCGGCATGTTCGCGTTCTACATCAGCGGGCCGTGGAACATCGGCGAGTTCCGGCGTCGGTTGCCGGCAGCCGTGCAAGGCGACTGGGCGACTGCGCCGCTGCCCGGGCCCGACGGCCCCGGTGTCTCGACCGCGGGTGGCTCGAGCCTCGTGCTGATGCGGAGCTCGCCGCGCAAGGACGCCGCCTGGAAGCTGATCGAGTTTCTCAGCGAGGCGGCAACGATGCAGCGCTTCCACGCACTCACCGGCGACCTGCCGCCGCGCCGCAGCGCCTGGCTCGCGCCCGCGCTGCGCGACGATGTGCCGTCGCGTGCGTTCGCCGAGCAGCTCGAGCGCGTGCGGCCGGCGCCCAAGGTGCCCGAGTGGGAGCGCATCTTCCAGGAGATGCAGCTCACGGCCGAGCGCGTCGTGCAGCGCAAGCAGAGCGTGGACGCGGCGACGCTGCAGCTCGACGCGTGGACCGATGCTGTGCTCGAGAAGCGCCGCTGGCTGCGCGAACGCGCGAAGGCCCAAGGATGAAGAAGTCCGGCGTCGTCGGCTGGGCGCTCGCGGCGCCGGCGCTCGTGGTCATCGGCGTGTTCTTCGCGCTGCCGGTGATCGCCGGGCTCGCGCTGAGCCTGACCGACTTCGACCTCTACGCGCTGGCCGACATCTCGACGCTGCGCTTCGTGGGCCTGCGCAACTACCTGAACCTGCTGCAGACGCCGCTGTTCTGGCAGGCGCTGGGCAACACGTTCTACTTCGTCGCGCTGGGCGTGCCAGTGTCGATCGGACTGTCGCTCGGCGCGGCGCTGCTGCTGAACTCGCGCGTCGCGAAATGGCAGCCGTTCTTCCGCACCGCGCTGTTCGCGCCGGTGGTCACGACGGTCGTGGCGGTCGCGGTGATCTGGCGCTACCTGCTGCACACGCGCTACGGCCTGATCAACCAGGGGCTTGCGGGGCTGGGCCTCGACCCGGTCGACTGGCTGGGCAACCCGCACTGGTCGATGCCCGCGATCATCCTGTTCGCGGCGTGGAAGAACTTCGGCTACAACATGATCATCCTGCTCGCCGCACTGCAGGCCGTGCCGCGCGAGATGTATGAGTCGGCACGCGTCGATGGCGCCGGCGCGTGGCGGCAGTTCATCGACATGACCGTGCCGCTGCTCGCGCCCGCGCTCGTGATGGTCGGCATCTTGACCATCTCGGGCTACTTCCAGCTCTTCGCCGAGCCTTATGTGATGACGCAGGGCGGGCCGCTGCGCAGCACGGTCAGCGTGCTGTACTTCATGTACGAAGAGGGCTTCCGGTGGTGGAACCTGGGCAACGCGTCGGCGGTGGCGTTCCTGCTGTTCCTGGTGATCTTCGCGGTGAGCTGGGTGCTGCTGCGCTTCGATCGTGAACCCGGCGGTGCGACATGAATCCGCGGCTCGCAGTCTGGATCGTGAACGGTCTGCTGGCGGGGCTGGCCGCGGTGAGCCTCTTCCCGCTGCTGTGGATGGTGTCGGTGTCGTTCATGCCGGCCGGGGCATCGAACGTGCTCCCCACGCCGATCCTGCCACCGCAGCTCACGCTCGACAACTACCGGCAGCTGTTCGGCAGCATCGGCATGGGGCGGTACTTCGCGAACAGCCTGGGCATCGCACTGCTCGCGACCGTGATCTCGGTCTCGTTCAACGTGATGGCCGGCTATGCGTTCGCGAAGCTGAACTTCCGCGGCCGCGACGCGATCTTCAAGGCGCTGCTCGGCGCGCTCGTGATCCCGGGGCAGGTCGCGATGCTGCCGCTGTTCCTGATGCTCAAGCCGCTCGGCCTGATCAACTCGTATGCCGGCGCCGTCGTGCCGCTGATGGCCACGGTGTTCGGCATCTTCCTCGTGCGCCAGTTCGCGCGCGGCATCCCGGACGATCTGCTCGAGGCCGCGCGCATCGATGGTGCGAGCGAATGGCGCATCTTCGTCACGATCATCGTGCCGGTGCTGACGCCGGTGCTCGCGACGCTCGGGATCTTCAGCTTCCTCGCCGCGTGGAACGACTTCATGTGGCCGCTGATCGTGCTGACCGACGACTCGCTGCACACGCTGCCGGTCGCGCTGGCCGGCCTGTCGCGCGAGCATGTGCAGGACAACGAGCTGATGATGGCCGGCTCGGTCGTCACCGTGTTGCCGGTGCTCGTGGTGTTCCTCGCGCTGCAGCGCCACTACATGGCCGGGCTGATGGCCGGGAGCGTGAAGGGATGAAGAGGTGGTGGTTGTCGATGCTGCTCGTCGGCACGATCGCACAGGCGCAGGACCGCGTGCTCGACGACTTCGAGGACCTGTCGCCGTGGACAGTGGCGGCCACCGACGATGTGCGCGCCAAGCTCCGCAGCGTCGACGGGCCGCGTGGCAAGGCGCTGTGCCTGGATTACGACTTCGGCCAGGTCACCGGCTACGTCACGGCGCGCCGCGCGCTGCCGTTGGACTACCCGGCGCGCTACGAGATCGCGATGAATGTGCGCGGCGACGGGCCGCCGAACGCGTTCCAGTTCAAGCTCGTCGACGCGAGCGGCGAGAACGTGTGGTGGGGCCAGAAGACCGAGTACCGCTTCCCGCGCGAGTGGCAGGCGTTGAAGTTCCGTCAGCGCCAGATCGAGTTCGCGTGGGGGCCGACGGCGGACCGCACGCTGCGGCGCAGCGAGGCTATCGAGTTCGTGATCAGCGCGGGCAGCGGTGGTGGCAAGGGCAGCGCCTGCTTCGATCGCTTGACGCTGCGGCGCCTGAGCGATCAACCCTCGCCTGACGAGCCACGCGAGTTCGGTGCGCTCACGTTGCGCTGGCCGCCGGGCCGTGGCGCGTCGCGCTACGACATCCAGTTTTCGGACGACGGCCAGACGTGGCGCACGGTGCGGCATGTCGACGGCGCGGCGGGTGATGTTCAGTACCACTGGTTGCCGGATTCCGAAGCGCGCCAGGTGCGCGTGCTGGCCGACACGCCACCGGCCGTCGAGCTGCACGAGGCGGCGAGCGCGAACGCGTTCTTCGCGCTCGTCGCGAAGCAGGCGCCACGCGGGCGTTACCCGCGTGCCTACATCGGCGAGCAGTCGTACTGGACCGTGTTCGGTGTCGATGGCGCACGCGCCGCGGCGTTGATGACCGAGGACGGCGTGATCGAGCCGGTGCCCGGCGTCGGTGCGCTCGAACCCTTCCTGCTCGATGGCGATCGGCTGGTCACCTGGGCCGATGCGCGCATCACGCAATCGCTGCGCGACGGCGACCTGCCGATGCCCAGGGCGCACTGGCGTGCCGGCAACCTCGCGCTCGACATCGGCGCGTTCGGCCACGGCGCGCCCGATGCGGCGCAGGCGCTGGCGCGCTATACCGTGCGCAACCTCGGCCCGCGCACGCGCCGCGTCACGCTCGCGCTCGCCTGGCGGCCGTTCCAGGCCAATCCGCCGACGCAGTTTCTTGCGCATCCCGGCGGCGCCAGCGGGATTCGCGAGCTAGCGTGGGACGGCCACGCGCTGTCGGTGAACGGCGCGACGCGGCTGCAGCCGCTGACAGCGCCGAGCCGCGTGCGCATCGCGCCTGCTGCGGCCGGCCCGGTGACCGATTGGCTCACCGCGCCATCGATGGCGAGCGGCGCGCAGCGCGTCGACGATCCGGCCGGCTTCGCGAGCGCGGTGCTGCGCTACGAGCTCACGCTGCGGCCCGGTGAACGGCGCGAGATCGCGGTGGCGATGCCGATGACCGCGAACGTGACCTCGCCGCCGCGCGAGGTTGCGCACCTCGAAGCCCGCGTCGCCTCGCAATGGCGCGCGAAGCTCGACCGCGTGCGCATCACCGGCCCGGCCGCGGTGGACGATGTCGCGAAGACATTGCGCACCGCGCTCGGCCACATCCTCGTCAACCGCAGCGGCCCGGCGCTGCAGCCCGGTGCCCGCGCGTACGCCCGCTCGTGGATCCGCGATGGCGCGATGACCTCGTCGGCCCTGCTGCGCCTCGGCCATGACGACGTGGCGCGCGACTTCCTGCGCTGGTATGCGCCGTTCCAGTTCAAGAACGGCAAGGTGCCGTGCTGCGCGACCGCGCGCGGCGCCGACCCGGTGCCCGAGAACGACAGCCACGGCGAACTCGCGTTCGCGCTCGCCGACTACTGGCGCTACACGCACGACGAGGCGACGACGCGCGCCATCTGGCCGCATGTGCGCGCCGCGATCGACTACATGGAGACGCTGCGCGCGGGTGAGCGCACCGATGCGAACCGCGCACTTGGCACCTACGGGCTGATGCCACCGTCGATCAGCCACGAGGGCTACTCCGACCGCCCCGCGTACTCGTACTGGGACGACTTCTGGGCCTACACCGGCTACCGAAGCGCGGCCGAAGTCGCACAGGCGCTGAAACTGCCGCAGGATGCGGCCCGCATCGGCGCGCAGCGCGACGACTTCCGCGCCGATCTGCTCGCGTCGATCGACACGGTCACGCGGCGCTTCAAGCTCGACGTGTTGCCCGGCGCGGCCGACCGCGGCGATGTCGATCCGAGCTCGAGCACGATCGCGCTCACGCCGTCCGGCCTGCTCGGCGTGCTGCCCGCTGCGTTGGTGCGCAACACGTGGGCGCACTACTGGCGCGAGTTCGAGCAGCGGCGCGCGGACGAGGCCGCCGGTGTGCGCCACGGCGATGGCGCCTATACGCCGTACGAGTGGCGAAACGTCGGCGCGCTGGTGCGCCTCGGCGAGCGCGGGCGCGCGCTGGAGGCGATGCGGTACTTCTACCGTGACCGCCGCCCGGCCGGCTGGCGGCAATGGGCCGAGGTCGTGCTGCGCGATGCGCGCGAGCCGCGCTTCCTCGGCGACATGCCGCACGGCTGGGTCGCGTCGGACCACATCCGTTCGGTGCTGGATCTGTTCGCGTACGAGCACGAGGGCGATGGGTCGCTGGTGCTTGCCGCGGGCGTGCCGATGGACTGGCTGCGCGGGCCGGGCCTCGCGATCGACGGGCTGCGCACGCCGTACGGCGCGCTGCGCTGGAAGGCGCGTGCCGCGGCGAACGGCCGTATCGATGTCGCCATCGACGCGCTGCGAGTGATGCCACCGGGCGGCGTCGTGTTGCGCGGGCCGTGGCCCACGACTGCGCGCGTCTTCGTCGAGGGGCATCTGGTCGGGACCCCGGCCGACTCGATCATGATCACCCGTACGCCGGCGCACGTGCGCATCGAGCCGTACTGAGCGCGGGAGTTGCTCGCCCGCCATCCCTCAAGTCCGCGCCGAGCCGGCCGATATCCCGGGCAGACCACTGCCCGAGTCTCGACCATGTCACGCATCGCGCCCATCACCCTCGTCATCGCCACGCTGCTGCTCGCCGGCTGCGACATGATCGGCGGCGCGCTGGGCATCGAGTCGCCCGAGAAGGTTGCTGCCGCGCGCGAAGGCGACGGCAAGGCCATCGGCGGCGCCTGCCGCCACGCCGGGCGGGCGATCGAGGATTGCTACGCGATGAACAAGAAGGCCGACAAGGCCTCGGTGTTCGCCGGCTGGCGCGACATGAACGACTACATGCGCGAGAACAAGATCGAGCCGGTCACGCCGGTCATCGCCGGTCAGCCCGCCACCCAGGTGGCCAAGGCCCCGGCCGAGGCCGAGGAGAGCAAGCCCGTGGCGGACAAGGCGACCGAGAAGTCGGGCGAGAAGGCCGCCGCGAAGGGCGCGTCCACCGCCAAGCCCCGCAAGGCGCACGACTCCTGATCGACGGCCCGTCGCACGCTGGCGCATTCCGTCGCGTGCCGCATGACGGCCGCAGAGCCGGCTGGCACATTGGCGTCTCCCCAGCTCGGAGAACGCGTTCATGAGATCCCTCGCCCTCACCCTCGCCGCACTCGTCAGCGCCAGCGCGTGGCTCTTCGCCGCGCCCGCCGTGCACGCCGACGAAGGTGCCGCACGCCTGCAGCACGTGGGCTGGAGCAGCGTCACCGGCTCCGGCAAATTGCAGAACGAGACGCGCAACGTCGCCGGCTTCCAGGGCATCAGCACCGCCGGGTCGATCCGGCTCGTGCTGCGCCAGGGCACGCGCGAAGGCGTGGAGCTGCGCTCCGACGACAACATCCTGCCGCTGATCGAGACCCGCGTCGTCGATCGCGGCGGCGTGCCCACGCTCGTGATCGGCACGAAGAGTGGCGCGAGCTACGCGAGCCGCAACCCGGTCGTCGCGACGATCGACCTGATCACGCTGCGCGCGCTGACGGTGGCCGGCTCGGGCGACGTCGTCAGCGAGGCGCTGAAGTCGCCCAGCCTGCGCCTGGTCGCGGCGGGGTCGTCGAGCATCAAGCTGCGCCAGTTGGCGGTCGACGAGCTGTCGGCCAAGGTCGCGGGCAGCGGCGATCTGGAACTCACCGGCCGCGCCGGCATTCTCGCGCTCGTCGTCGCGGGCAGCGGGGACGCGAACGCGCGCGGGCTGGAGGCCGACGAAGCGTCCGTCGCGGTGGCCGGCAGCGGCGACGCGAGCGTGAACGCGCGCAAGTCGCTGAGCATCTCGGTGGCGGGCAGCGGCAGCGTGGCCTACACCGGGAGCGCCAACGTGAAGACCGCGATCGCCGGCAGCGGCAGCGTTAAGAAACTCTGAACCTGGGAGGGCGCTTCGGCCATAGGACAATCGTCCGATGACCGAAGCAGTGACAACCCGCCCGATCTGGCGCCACCCCGAGTTCGCTCGCGGCGCGCGCGAGATGGTCGGTGTCTCGATGGGCATTGCGGCCTGGGGCCTGGTCACCGGCGTGGCGATGGCCAAGAGCGGCCTGCCGCTGCCGCTGTCCATCCTGATGTCGCTGCTGGTGTTCGCCGGCAGCGCGCAGCTCGCGGCGCTGCCGCTGGTGGTCGCCGGCGCGCCGATCTGGATGGTGTGGGCGATCGCCGCGTGCGTGAACCTGCGCTTCGTGATCTTCAGCGCGCAGTGGCGGCCGTACTTCGCGCACTTCTCGCGGGGCAAGCGCATGCTGCTCGGCTACTTCACCGCGGACCTGAACTACGTCGTCTTCATGACGCGCTTCCCCGAGCCGCGGCCGGCGCCGGAGCAGATGCCGTACTTCTGGGGTGGCGTGGCCGTGAACTGGCCGTCGTGGCAGCTGCCGACGCTGGCCGGCCTGCTGCTCGCCGATGCGATCCCGACCGAGTGGGGCTTCGGCTTCGCCGGCATCCTCGCGTTGCTCGGGTTGATGTACTCGCTGCTGACCGACCGCGCGAGCTGGGTCGCCGCCGGCGTGGCGGCGGCCGCGGCTGTCGCCGCCGCGGCGCTGCCGCTGAAGCTGAACGTCGTCGTCGCGA
>JBDTVC010000223.1:0-8286 GCA_040007475.1 Burkholderiales bacterium | reverse complement strand
GCCATGCCCATCATGATCGCGTTGTTGCGGCCGACCTGCGGGTTCTTGTCGGTCTGGTATTCCTTGAGCGCGACGTAGAGGTAGTCGGCGTGCTGGCCGGCCAGCTTCGGGTACGTCGGGTCGATCGGCGTGCTGAAGTTCTTGCCGTGGCAGGACTCGCAATTGCCCTTCTTCAGCAGCTCGGCGACCTCGGCGGGCGGCGTGCCGGCGGGCGCGGCCGGTGGCGCATCGACCTTGGCCTCGGTGCTGTAGAACGCGGCGAGGTCGGCCATGTCCTGCTCGCTCAGCGAGGCGGCGATGCCACGCATGGTGGGGTGCTTGCGGTCGCCCTTCTTGTACTGCGCCAGCGCCGAGGCGATGTACTTCGCACCTTGGCCCGCGATCATCGGCACGCGGTAGATCTCGGGGAAGCTCGCCTTGTAGTCGGGGATGCCGTGGCAGCCGATGCACATCGCCGCCTTCTTCTCGCCGGCCTTCGCATCCTGTGCGGATGCACTCAACGACAGGCCCACGGTGGCCAACGCGATCAACAGGCGGAGAAGGTTTTTCATGGTTCTGGGCGCGCGGTGCTTTGACGAGGTTTCGGACGATGTTTTCGGTTCAGCCGTCGATTATAGGGGGCCTATATACTGGCCCGAGACCCCGAAACCACAGCTGCACGGCCCGACCCTCATGAAGTTCCAAGGCACTGACAACTACGTCGCCACGCCCGACCTGATGCTGGCAGTCAACGCCGCAGCCACGCTGAAGCGCCCGCTCCTGATCAAGGGCGAACCCGGCACCGGCAAGACGATGCTGGCCCAGGAAGTCGCGCAGGCCCTGAAGATGCCGTTGATGCAGTGGCACATCAAGTCGACCACCAAGGCGCAGCAGGGCCTGTACGAATACGACGCGGTGAGCCGCCTGCGCGACAGCCAGTTGGGCGACGAGAAGGTCAAGGACATCCACAACTACATCGTCAAGGGCGTGCTGTGGCAGGCCTTCACCGCCGACCAGCCGGTCGTGCTGCTGATCGACGAGATCGACAAGGCCGACATCGAGTTCCCGAACGACCTGCTGCGCGAGATCGACCGCATGGAGTTCTACGTGTACGAGACGCGCGAGCTCGTCAAGGCCGTGCACCGCCCGCTCGTGTTCATCACCTCGAACAACGAGAAGGAGCTGCCCGACGCGTTCCTGCGGCGCTGCTTCTTCCACTACATCAAGTTCCCGGATGCCGAGACGATGAAGAGCATCGTCGCGGTCCACTACCCGAACCTGAAGAAGGAGCTGCTGTCGGCGGCGCTGAAGAACTTCTACGACGTGCGCAACCTGCCCGGTCTGAAGAAGAAGCCTTCGACCAGCGAGCTGCTCGACTGGCTCAAGCTGCTGCTGGCCGAGGACATTCCGCTCGAGGTGCTGCAGAGCAAGGACGACAAGGTCGCCGTGCCGCCGCTGGTCGGCGCGCTGCTGAAGAACGAGCAGGACGTGTCGTTGTTCGAGAAGCTCGTGTTCATGCAGCGCAACAACCGATGAGCTGGCTGGCGCCGGTCACGCTGCAAGGGACGCACTGCGCACTCAAGCCGCTTGGTGCCGACCACCACGCCGGCCTCGTCGATGCCACGCGCGACGGCGAGCTCTGGAAGCTCTGGTACACCGCCGTTCCCTCGCCCGACGGCATGAGCGCCGAGATCGCGCGCCGGCTCGATCTGCAGGCGAAGGGGTCGATGCTGCCGTTCACCACCTTCGACGCGCAGGGCCGCGTGGCCGGCATGACGACCTACATGAACGTCGATGCCACGCACAAGCGCGTCGAGATCGGTTCGACCTGGACGGCCGCGCGCATGCAGCGCAGCCCGTTCAACACCGAGTGCAAGCTGCTGCTGTTGGGCCACGCATTCGAGCAACTCGATTGCATCGCGGTCGAGTTCCGCACCCACTTCTTCAACCAGCAGAGCCGCCGCGCGATCGAGCGGCTCGGCGCGAAACTCGACGGCATCCTGCGCAACCACCAGCGCGCCGGCAACGGCACCCTGCGCGACACCGCCGTCTACAGCATCACCCAGGCCGAGTGGCCGACCGTGAAGGCGCACCTGCGCTGGCAGCTCGACAAACCCCGCGCGCCCTGAAGGACCTGATGAAGACACTCGCTCCGCCCCTGATCGCCGCCGCCCTGCTGGCGGCCTGCAGCACCACCCCGTCGTCGAACGGCGCCGACCTCCAGACCAAGACCAACAACCAGATCACCGACGCGGCGAGCGTGCCGTTCAACGACCTGAACCTGGTGCGCGCCGATATCCCGCCCGTGCTCGTCGTCGCCCAGAAGGCCCCCTACGCGGTGCCCGCCGATCACAGCTGCCCTGCGCTGGCCAGCGAGGTGCGCTCGCTCGACGCCGCGCTCGGCGCCGACCTCGACACACCGGCCACCGAGAGCAACCCCAGCCTGATCGACCGCGGCACCAACGCCGCGAGCGACGCGGCCGGCCATGCCCTCAAGGGCGCCGCCGAAAGCGTGATCCCGTTTCGCGGCTGGGTTTGCAAGCTCAGCGGCGCCGAGCGCTACTCGAAGGACGTGGCCGCGGCGATCGCCGCCGGCACGATCCGGCGCGCGTTCCTGAAGGGGTTGGGCCAGGCCGCCGCCTGCGCTGCGCCGGGGGCGCCGCGCAAGGCGTAGCCGCACCGGCGAGCGCGCCGCTGCAGGGCGCGGGCTTTTTGGATCGTCTCCTTCGGCGGGGCCGCTCAACTCAGCCAGCCTCACGCGATACTTCGAGTTTGCAAGCTTCTGGTGCCGCCATGACCGTTGCCAAGAAATCCCTGAACGTCGACGACCTCTGGAAGTTTGCCCGCGTGGGCGGCCTCTCGCTCGCGCCCGACGGCGCCCAGGCCGTGTGCTCGGTCAGCACGTTCTCGATGGAAGAGAACAAGGGCCAGAGCCACCTGTGGCTGCTCTCGACCTTCGGCGGCGGGCCACGCCAGCTCACGAGCAGCGGCGAGAAGGACGGGCAGCCGGCGTGGTCGCCGACCGGCCAGTCGATCGCGTTCATCGCCAAGCGCGAACAGCAGGGCAAGAAGGACGAGGCTGCGCAGCTCTACCTGATCGCCGCCGACGGCGGCGAGGCGCGCCGCGTCACCGACTTCGCGCCCGGCATCGAGGCCTTCAAGTGGATGCCCGACGGCAAACGCATCGTCTTCGTCGCATGGGTCTGGCCCGAGCTGAAAGGCACGAAGGCGCAGGCGAAGCGGCTGAAGGAATTCAACGACCGCAAGGCCAGCGGCTATGCGACCAGCGAGGCCCAGTACCGCTTCTGGGACCACCAGCTGCCGATGGGCCGCGTGCCGCACCTGCACCTGCTCGACGTGGCGAGCGGCCGTGTCACCGACCTGTTCGAGGGCACGCCGTACGAGCTGCCGCGCGCCGACCCCGATGCGAACGGCTTCGACCTCTCGCCCGATGGCCGCCACCTCGTCTTCGCGCACGACCCGCAGACCGTGAAGCGCATCGAGAACCGCACGGCGCTGGTCGAGCTGAACCTGCGCACCGCCAAGTTCACCGCGCTGACGGCCGACCCGGCCTGGGACTTCGGCGCGCCGCGCTACAGCCCGAGCGGTGACCGCATCGCCTTCCTCGCCGCCAACACCGGCAAGCGCCACACCCTGCCCAGCCACCTGGCCCTGCTCGAGCGCGGCGGCAAGACGCGCTGGCAGTTGCTCAGCGGCGCCTGGGATCACGAGGTGCATGCCCCGCTGCGCTGGGCCGCCGACGCGAGCGCGGTGCACTTCACGGCCGAGGACCGGGGCCGCAGCCACCTCTACCGCTTCGACCTGGCCAGCCGCAGCGCCAGCATCGCGTTCCAGGGCGGCTGGGTGCAGGACTTCGATGCAGCGGGCGACGTGCTCGCGACCGTGGCCGACTCGCTGATGCACCCGGCGCGCGTGCACGCGACGCGGCCCGGCGCGGCACCGCTGCGGCTCGAACGCTTCAACGACACACTGCTGGCCGACGTGCAGCTTGGCGACTGCGAGGAGGTCACGCTCAAGGGCGCGTTGGGCGAGCCGGTGCAGATGTGGCTGACCTACCCGCCGCGCTTCAGCGCCAAGAAGAAGTACCCGGTGCTGCACAGCATCCACGGCGGGCCGCACGCGGCCGCGGGCGACACCTTCCATTACCGCTGGAACACGCACGCGTTCGCCGCTCAAGGCTATGTCGTGGCCTGCGTGAACTACCACGGCTCCAGCGGATTCGGGCAGGCCTTCCTCGACAGCATCACGCACCGCTGGGGCGAACTCGAACTGCAGGATGTCGAGGCCGGCACCGACTGGCTGTTGAGGAAGCCGTGGATCGATCGCCAACGCGTGTTCGCGGCCGGCGGCAGCTACGGCGGCTTCATGGTCGCGTGGATGAACGGCCACGTGAAGCCGGGCCGCTACAACGCCTATGTCTGCCACGCCGGCTGCTTCGACTGGCAGGCGATGTTCAGCGACGACGCCTACACCTGGCATGCCAAGGAGCTCGGCGCGTGGTACTGGGACGACCCGGCCAAGGTGCATGCGCAGAGCCCGAGCACGTTCGCCAAGGCGATGAAGACGCCCACGCTGGTCGTGCACGGCGCGCTCGACTACCGCGTGCCCGACCAGCAAGGCCTGGCCTACTACAACACGCTCAAGGCCAGGGACGTGGACGCGCGCCTGCTGTGGTTCCCCGACGAGGACCACTGGGTGTTGAAGCCGCGCAATTCGAAGCTCTGGTATGGCGAGTTCTTCGACTGGCTGAAGCGCCACGGCAAGACCTCGCGCTAGCGTCGACACGAGCGGCGCCGGGCCGCTCCCGAGTGGCCGTGCCCGTCAGACCGGGAGTACGCCCGAACCGAGCTCCCGCCCGGCCGAGGCCACCCGGTCGCGCCCGCGCCGCTTGGCCTCGTACAGTGCCGCGTCGGCGCGCACCAGCAACCGCGAAGGGTCCTCCTGCGCACCGCCCCACTCGGCCATGCCGATGCTGACCGACAGGCGGATCGCACCGCCCGCATGCGGCAATGGCTCGGACGCAACCAGCTCGCGCAGCCGCTCCGCCACCGGCAGTGCATCTGCCAGCGCCAGGCCGGGCAGCAGCACGAGGAACTCCTCGCCGCCGAAGCGCGCGAGCCGGTCCACATCGCGCATGTGGCCGCGCAGCAGCGTGGCCAGGTGCTTGAGCGCCAGGTCACCGACGGCGTGGCCGAAGCGGTCGTTGATCTGCTTGAAGTGATCGGCGTCCAGCATCAGCACGCAGAAGGCCTCGCCGGTGCGGCGGCTGCGCGCCACCTGCTGCGACATCGCCTCTTCGAGCGCGCGCCGGTTCAGCAGCCCGGTCAGGCCGTCGCGGCGGGACAGGCGCTGCAGGTCCGCCACGAGGCGGATGATCACGAGCGCCATCAGCATCGCGTGGAACGACAGCGAGAGCACCACGTAGGCGAACGACGAGCCGATGTTCAGGCCGCTGTGGACGGTCATCTCGGCCGCCACCGCATCGGGCGAGACGATGGCGCGCAGGCCACGGCCCGCGAAACCCATTGCCGCCAGGCACAAGGGCAGCGGCAGCACCCAGGGCCAGCGCAGCTGCAGCCGGTCACGGGCGTAGCGATGCAGGTCGACCGCCATGCTCACGACCAGGACGGCCTGCACGAGGGAGTTCACGCCGACCCGGATGAAGCCGGCGGCCGGGTCCAGTCCGACCCACGAAGCCAGCAGCACGGCGGCCAGCGCGAGCAGGTGAGCGGTGCGCGTGATCCGCCGCTCGATGAAGAGCCAGATGCCGCGCTGCAGCGCGATCACGCCGAGCACGCCGGCGATGTTGCCGACGGCCCGCAGCAACTCGGCGTGCAGGGGTTCGTGCGCCTGCATCGCTGCCACCAGGAACACGAACGACACCGCACTGGCGGCCGCGTAGAGCGCCCACTGCACGGCCGCGCGCTGCGTATCGCCGAGCACCCAGCCGCCGATCAGCCAAAGCACCGCCGGCACCGCCTGCATCAGGCCGGCCATGACGAACGCGACGTCGGTGGGGGTCAGGCTGGAGAGCATCGACCGGATTCCGCTGGGGTGTGGTGGCCGTGGCGAGTATGCCCCGCGGTGAAGCGCGGCGCCGGGCGGGAGTCAGCGCGCGAAGCTCGGAGTCTCGTCGCCGCAGACGCGATCGCGCCCGGCAGCCTTCGCCGCATAGAGCAGGCGATCGGCGCGCTGCATCGATGCGTCGGCATCGATATCGCCAGGCTCCGGCATCGCCACGCCGACGCTGACGGTCACGCCGATCTGGCGCCCCGCGTGCTCCACCGATGCGGCGGCCACCGCATGGCGCAAACGTTGCGCGGCCTCGAGCGCGCCGCGCGCCGTCACGCCGGTCATCAGCAGCACGAACTCCTCGCCGCCGGTGCGCGCCACCACATCGGTCTGGCGGGCGCTGGCCCGCAGCTGCTGCGCGATCGCGACCAGCACCGCATCGCCACCGTGGTGACCATGCGCGTCGTTGACGCTCTTGAAGTGATCGATGTCGACGGCGAGCAGCGCAAACGTCGCACCGGTGCGGCGCGCGCGCAGCCATTCACGCTGCAGCTCCGCGTCGAGCGCGCGCCGGTTGAGCAGGCCGGTCAGCGGATCGCGCAGCGACTGGTCCTGCAAGCGCCTGACCAGGCGCAGCGTGACCAGCGCCATGAACCCGAAGTTGAACAACGCCGCGGCGGCAATGAAGCTGAGCACGGCACTGGTGCTGTTCAACATCGCCGGTTGCATTTCGAGCGGCACATCGGGCGACCACAGCTGGCGCAGCGCGCCGATCAGGAAACTCACCGCGCGCACGACCGGCGGTGCGGCCAGCAGCCAGGCCACGCGCCGGCCGTACTCGGCCTGCAGGGCCGGCGTGGCGTCGAGCACCAGGCGCAGCAGGATCAGCGCACTCGCGCCCTGGCCCAGCACGACGCGGGCCGCGGCGGTGTCTGGCCCCGCGCCCAGCACGACGAAACCGCTCGTCACGCCGCCGAGGATGAGCAGGTTCTCGCCGTCTCTGCGGGCCGTGCCGAGAAACAGCTGCATGCCGCGACGGAGCATGACGTACCCGGCGACGAACGCGATGCTGCCGCCGCCATGGGCCCACCAGGTCGGCGGCACGGAGCGCTGGGCGGCAAGCAGGAATCCGACGCCGAAGAGCGCCATGAACGCCGACCAGTGGAACACGGCCGCACGCTGCTCGCGCAGCAGCGAGCCGCACAGCACCCAGCCGACCGAATAGAGCAGGAACTGGGCAGCGACGAGCCACGCCGTCGGCGACAGGGGAAGGAACTCGATCAAAACTCGGAAACACGTTCGGGCCACGGGCCTGGCCGTTTGGCAGATACTGCCGGTGTTATCGACCCCTTCAGCCCCAAGTAAACAGGCCTACCGTGCTGATCAATTTCTTTTTCACGCTTCGTGCCGCCAAGCTCAAGGTTTCGGTGAAGGAATACCTGACCCTGCTGGAAGCGATCAAGTCCGGCGTGATCGACAACACGATCGACGAGTTCTACTACCTCGCCCGCACTTCGCTGGTGAAGGACGAGGCCAACTTCGACAAGTTCGACCGCGCCTTCGCTGCCTACTTCAAGGGCGTCGAGATGCTGACCGACTTCACGCAAGAGGTGCCGCTCGACTGGCTGCAGAAGAAGCTCGAACTCGAGCTCAGCGCCGAAGAGAAGGCCGCGATCGAGAAGATGGGCTGGGACGAGCTGATGGAGACGCTTAAAAAACGTTTCGAGGAGCAGAAAGAGCGCCACGAAGGTGGCAACCGCATGATCGGCACCGGCGGCACCAGCCCGTTCGGCGCCTACGGCTACAACCCGCAGGGCATCCGCATCGGGCAGGACAAGTCGCGCAACAAGAGCGCAGTCAAGGTCTGGGACCAGCGCCAGTTCAAGGACTACGACGACTCCCTCGAACTCGGCACGCGCAACATCAAGGTCGCGCTGCGCCGGCTGCGGCGGTTTGCGCGCGAAGGCTCAGAAGAGGAGCTCGACCTCGACGACACGATCCGCAGCACGGCCGCGAACGCCGGCTGGCTCGACATCAAGATGGTGCCCGAGCGCCACAACAAGGTGAAGGTGCTGCTGCTGATGGATGTGGGCGGCACGATGGACGAGCACATCCACCGCGTCGAAGAGATCTTCAGCGCCGCGAAGAGCGAGTTCAAGCACCTGGAGTTCTATTACTTTCACAACTGCGTCTACGACTTCATGTGGAAGAACAACCGGCGCCGCTACAGCGAGAAGTTCAGCACCTGGGACGTGATCCGCAAGTACAACAAGG
>JBDTVC010000222.1:0-8373 GCA_040007475.1 Burkholderiales bacterium | reverse complement strand
CCGTGAAGCCGCGCACGCGCAGCACGTTGTGAAGCGTCAGGCCGTACTTCAGGCAATGCACGCCGCCCGAATTCTCGGCCACGTTGCCGCCGATCGTGCAGGCGATCTGGCTGCTCGGGTCGGGCGCGTAGTACAGGCCGTAGGGCGCGACGGCCTCGCTGATCGCGAGGTTGCGCACGCCGCACTGCACGACCGCCGTGCGCGCGGCCACGTCGATCTTCAGGATCTTGTTGAACTTGGCCAGGCTCAGCGTCACGCCCATCGCGTTGGGCAGCGCGCCGCCCGAGAGGCCGGTGCCGGCGCCGCGGGCGACCACCGGCACGTTGAGCGAATGGCACGCGCGCAGCACCGCGGCGACCTGCGCCTCGGTCTCGGGCAGCGCGACGACGAGCGGCTGCTCGCGGTAGGCGGTGAGGCCATCGCACTCGTACGGGATCGTGTCTTCGCGGTGCCACAACAGCGCGTGCGCGGGCAGCAGTGCGGACAGCGCGGCGACGACCTCGGCCTGGCGGCGCGTGCGCTCGCCGGCGGCGACGACGGTGTTCATGAGGTGGTCTTCATCGGTGAGTCCATGGCGTACAGAACATGACGGCGCAATGGGTGATCCTCCGCCAGACGCGGGTGATCGAACTCGCCGTGCCAGGTCAGGCCGATGCGCTGCATCACGGCTTGCGAGGGGATGTTCTTGATCGCGGTGAACGAGACGACCTGTGACAGACCGATGGCGTCGAACGCATAGCGCAGCGCGAGCGCAGCGGCCTCGGTGGCATAGCCGTGGCCCCAGGCGCTACGCGCGAGACGCCAGCCGATCTCGTGCGGTGCCGGCTGGATGCCGGCCACGGGCAAGTCGAATGGCACCTTCGCGCTCAGGCCCACAAAGCCGGCGAAGGCCGGCGTGCCGGTGGCATTCGGCGCATCGAGGGCCCACAGGCCGAAGCCGTGCTCGGCGAAGTGCGCGCGAATGCGCGCGACCAGGCCATCACTCTCGTCGCGCGTCAGGGGCTTGACCATGTGGCGCATCACCTCGGGGTCGGCGTTCATCGCGGCGAAAGGGGCCAGGTCGGCGTCCGTCCATGGCCGCAGCACCACGTGTGCACCACGCAGCACGGCGCCCATCACGCGGCCGCGAACAAGGTCAGCACGCCGGTGTACCCGTACAGGTTCGAGCGCGCGATCTCGCCGGCCGCGAAGAAGCCGACCAGCGGCACATCGCCCAGCGCATGGCGCACGATCGCGAGCTCGGCCGAGGGCGCACCGAAGTGCGCACCACCGCGCCCGGAGCAGCTGACGTAGATCGCCCCGGCAATGCCGCTGCCGGCGCTCGGCGACGCATCGCCCATCGGCGGCTCGCGCAACGCATGGGCGGCCGCCAGCGGCAGTGTCTCGGGCTCGACTTCCTCGCGGGCCTCGGCGCAGACGCGCATCAGGTCGCGGCGCGCGGCCTCGACGTTGCGCGCGCAGAACGCGAGCGGTGTGCCGACCTCGGCCACGTCGGCGATCGCGATGCCGCGGCGGCCCGGGTCCAGGCCGATCAGGTGGCGCACGCGCGTGTCGGCACCGAAGGCATCGCGCGGCACGAAACGATCGAAGGCGCTCCGCGTGGCGCTGCCTTCATGGGTGTGGTCGGCCTGAACGCTGCCCAGGCCGACGAGGATCTGCCGCAGCCGCGGCAGCGCGGTGCGCGGCTCGACGCCTTCGAGCCCGACATCGCGCAGCAGGCAGTCGAGCGCGGGCTCGCCGTCGAGCTGCGTGACCACGTTTCGGTCGACCGCGGTCACCTGGCGTTGCGGGCCGACCGGCTGGCAGCCCTGCGTGACGCGCGAGACCAGCGCAACTTCGCGTGCGAACGCGACGCCGGACAGGCCGCCCGAGAGCACACCACAGGCAATGTGCCGAACCCGCGACTGGCCCGACGAGAGCCCGCCGAACAGGTAGCCGCTGGCGGTGCGCGCGCTCATGTCGCGGATCAGCTCGGCGAGGTCGTTGGTGGCCGGGTCGGCATGCACGTTCGCGGTGTGGGCGGCAAAGCTGCCGAGCGGGCGCGTGCCGGAGAACACGCGGAACTGCTCGCGCGGCAGCTCCGCCAGCATCAGCGAGACGGCAGGCTCGTCGAAGTACTCGACGCCGCCGGCGGCGATGCCCACGCCAGTCGAGCCGACCCACTGCACGCCGGGCCAGCGCTGCTGCGCGTCGGCCAACAGCGCTTCGGCCTGCGGCGCGAAATGGTCGGTGAGGTAGAGCCAGCCCAGCGTCGGCGCATCGGCGTGGCCGGGCTCGCGGCGCCGTGCCTCGATCTGCGCTGCCGCCAGCGCGAGCGCCATGCGCGCATCGGGGTGCGCCGCGTGGCCGTGCAGGAAGCGCTTCATCGCGTGCGTGCCGCGGCCTTCTTGCGGGCGGCCGGCTTCTTGCGGGCGGCGGTCTTCGTCGGCGGCGGGCTGGTGGTGTCGAACGGGGTCTTGACCATCGCGCCGGCCATCGCGCGGGCCGCATCGCCTTCCTTCATCGCACTGGTGGCGAGTTCGGTGAACTGCTTCGTGAGGGCGCCCCACCATTGCATCGGATCGACGGCGCCAGGTGCAACTGGCGCGGCCGGCGCGGGTTCGACCGCGGGCTCTTCGGCGACCGGCTCCGGCTCGGGCATGCGGACCTTCAACGTATCGCGCAGGCCTTCCATCTGCACGTTCATCGTCTTCAGCGTCGACAGCGTCATGCGTTGCACTTCGAGCGCCTGGATCGTCGCGCCCAGCATGCGGGCGTTCTGCTCGAGCCAGTACTGCACGGTGCGCAGCTCCTGGATGCGCTTCTCGAGTTCGGCCGGGTCGATCGTCGGCGCGACCCACTGGCCGATGCCCGGCAGCGCGGCGCCGGCGTTCTTGACCAGGCCCTGCAGAAAGTCGAAGCCGGGGACGAGCTTGGTGAAGCTGGATGCGTCAGTCATGGGTTGTCTCCGGGATCTTGTTGGCCTGCACCGGCCATTTTGCATTCATCGGCGAGCGAACGCGACGGCCTCGACCGTGAAACCCCGCCGCGCCATCAGCGCGGGCAGGCCGAGCGGCCCGATCATGTGCAGGCTGCCGACCGCGGCGAACACGCGCTGGCCGCGTGCGTGCAGTGCCGCGATGCTGTCGGCCAGCGCCGGGTTGCGGTCGTCGAGCAGCCGCGCGAGGGCGGCTCGGTCGGTGGGCGTCTTGATGCATTCGCACCAGGATTCGTAGCGCGCCAGCGTGCCGAGGTCGCCCTCGGACCAGACCCGCGCGATGCGCCGGATCGACGGCATCGCGCGGCCCATTTCCATCTCGGTCAGCGCGCCGTCGATGTACTCGATCGTCTCGGCCGCGCTCGGCATCGTCAGCGTCGCGAGCTGCAGCTCCGGCGTCTCGAGCGAGACGACCGGTTTGCCCGCGCCGCGCGCCCAGCCGGCGAGCACGACATCGATGCCATAGGCCGGATCGAGCCCGTCGCGCCGGCCGAGCAGCGTCTCCAGCGTGGCGACCTGCATCTCGGGGCTGATCCGGGCCAGCGCCTGCGGATCGAGGCAGGCGGCCTCGGCCTGCCGCTGCAGGCGCTGCTGCAGCGGCGCGGGCAGCGGTGTCGCGGGCGCGGCGGCCATGCCCTGCGCCATGCGCTGCTGGATGTCCGGGTCGAGCACGTCGAGTTCGAGCGCGATCGTGTCGCTGGCCTTCAGCGCGCCGGCCGTCAGCGGGCCGGGGAACATCCACTCGAAGCGCGCGACGTGCAGCGTGCCGTACAGCCACGACACGCGGCCGTCACGCCGCAACCGCCACAGGAAGCCGTGGTCGCGCGCGGCGGCGGCGCCGGCTTGCAGCTGCGCGGCCGTGGGCTCGGTCGCGACCGGCGGGCAATCGAGCGTCGCGGCCTGCGCGAACGCGGCGGCGTGCAGCCACGCGCCCACGAGTGCGCCCAGGATCCAGCGAGAGGCGGCGGTCATGGCGGGTCCGGCGTCGTGTCAGTGAGAGCCGTTCGGCTCGATGCGCAGCACCGCGTCGCGCTGCTGCCAGTGCAGCTTGCCGAGCACGTCCATGCCCAGCAGCGGGCTGTCGCCCAACTGCGGCAGCGCGACCACGCGCAGCCGGTCGACGCGCACGCCGCCGCGCAGCTCGATGTCGGCGCGCACGACCTGCCCGGTGACGACGCCGCCGGCGGTGTTCGACTCGACCTCGCCGAGCGACTCCAGCCGCAGCTCGCGCGCGAGCGCCGCGGGGATCGCGGTGCCGGTCGCGCCGGTGTCGATCAGGAAGTCCACACTGCGCCCGTTGATGCGGCCGGGCCAGTGGTAATGACCATCGTCGCCGCGGCGGATCTCCACCGCCTCGCCCAGGGTCTGGAAGCGCGACTGCTGCGCGCGGTGCTGCCACCACTGGATGCCGACGAAGACGACGGCGCCGACCACCAGCCAGATCGTGACGAGCTTGAAGCTGCGGGGCAGCTCACCGCTCATGGCCGGGCGTCGGACAGCGCGGTGACCTTCTGCGCGATCGCGCCGAACACGCTCTGGCCGTCCGCGCCCTTCATCTCGATGCGGATCGTGTCGCCGAACCGCATGAACTCGGTAGTGGGCGCGCCGCCTTCGATCGTCTCGATCGCGCGCTTCTCGGCGATGCACGAGTAGCCGCGCGACCAGTCCTTGTTGCTTACGGTGCCGCTGCCGACGATGCTGCCGGCGCGCACATTGCGCGTCTTGCACAGGTGAGCGATGAGCTGGCCGAAGTGGAAGGTCATCTCGGGCCCGGCATCGCACAGGCCGACGCGTTTGCCGTTCCACACACTTTCGAGGTTGAGGTGCACGCGCCCGCCCTGCCACGCGGCGCCGAGTTCGTCGGGCGTGGCCGCGACCGGGCTGAACGCGGTCGCGGGCTTGCTCTGCACGAAGCCGAAGCCCTTCGCGAGTTCGGCCGGGATCAGCTGGCGCAGGCTCACGTCGTTGGCCAGCATCAGCAGGCGGATGCCCTCGATCGCTTCATCGGCCGAGGTGCCCACGGCCAGGTCGCCGGTGATCACGGCGACCTCGGCCTCGAAGTCGATGCCGTGGTCGGTGCTGACGCAGACGATGTCGTTGCAGGCGCCGAGGAAGTCGTCGCTGCCGCCCTGGTACATCAGCGGGTCGGTGTAGAAGCTCTCGGGCACCTCCGCGTTGCGCGCCTTGCGCACCAACTCGACGTGGTTGATGAACGCCGAGCCGTCGGCCCATTGATAGGCGCGCGGCAAGGGCGCCATGCACATCCGCGCGTCGAACGGGAAGGCGTGGCGCAACTTTCCGTGGTTCAGCGACTGCGAGATCTCTTCCAGCTGCGGTGACAGAAAGTTCCAGTCGTCGAGCACCTGTTGCAACCTTGTCGCGACGCCGCTGGCATAGTGGGCGCTGGCCAGGTCGCGCGAGACGACGACGAGCTGGCCGTCGCGTGAACCGTCTTGGTAGGTCGCAAGCTTCATGGGTGTGGTGCAGGAATGATGAACACGGTGAAGCCGCTATTGTCGATGCAGGCCGGCCGGCGCCGCTGGGCCCGCCTGGGCTCGCTCGGCGTGGCCGCGCTGGTGGTGCACCTGCTCGCGTTCAGCGGTCTCGACTGGGCGTGGCCTCGCCATGAATCCAGCGTCGGCGCGGCTGCGGCGGTGCAGGTGCGCGTGATCGATGCGCCGGTGGTGACGGCGCCGCCGGTCGTCGACGAACCGCGTGCGTCGCCACCATCGCCGCCGCCGGTCAAGGTCGCGGCGCTCCCGCCGCGTGCTGCGCGGCGCGCGCCGCCGGTGATCACCCCCGCCGTGGCCGAGATCCCCGAGGTCGCCGCCGTGCAGGTCGCCAGCGCCACGCCCACGCTCGTTGCAGTGGCCGCGATGCCGGCACCCGAGGCGCCGCCGGGCATCGAGCTCATCCCGCACTACCGCACCCAGATGCCGCCCGCGCTGACGCTGCGCTACGTGATGCAGCGCGGCGGGCTGCGCGGCAACGGCGATCTCTCATGGCGGCCCGACGGCGACCACTACGAGCTCAAGCTCGAAGGCCGCGTTGCGGGCCTGTCGGTGTTGACACAGATCAGTCAGGGCGCGTTCGATGCCGCCGGTGTCGCGCCGCTGCGCTTCACCGACCAGCGGCTGCGGCGCGGCACGAAGGCGGCGAACTTCCAGCGCGCGGCGGGCAAGATCACGTTCTCCGGCCCCTCCACCGAGTTCCCGCTGCGCGACGGCACGCAGGACCGGCTGAGCTGGATGGTGCAGCTCGGCGCCATCGTGGCTGCGGAGCCGAAGCTGCGTGGTGTCGGGGCGAAGGTCGTGATGAACGTCGTCGGTGCCAACGGTGATGCGAGCGTGTGGGCATTCGACTGCACCGCGATCGAATCCGTCACGACCGGCGCGGGCAGCGTGAACGCGCTCAAGTTCGTGCGCGAGCCGCGCGAACCGTACGACACGCAGGTGCAGGTCTGGATCGACCCGGCGCAGCACTACCTGCCGGTGCGCGCGATGCAGCGCTCGGGCACCGGCGACGAAGTCTTCGAGCTGCGGTTGCAGTCGGTCGAGACGGCGTCCTGATCCCCCGTTCGCAGGTAAATGACCCGGTGGGTCCTCCGCTGGCTTGATATTTGCGTTTAGATCCGCAGGTACTCCCCACGAGGATCACACCATGCAGATGCTTTACAACTCCGACAGTTTTGCGGTGATGTTGTTCGACGTGGAAGGCCGCCCGGTCGCGGGCAGTGTCGCGCGCGCACCCGGTGAAGAGCCGTTGCGCCACGGCGGCTACGAGATCGTCGACAAGTTCGCGCGCAAGGAGATCTTCCTGCAAGGCGCACTGGCCGAGAGCTTCAAAGAGGGCGTCGAAGCCCTGATCGAGACGCAACCATCAGAAGAAGAGATCGACGACTACATCGAGCGCTTTGCGTCGCTGATGCAGCAGCCGGTGATTCTTCACTGATTCCTGTCCTCCGCCGCGGCTCCTCCGCGTTATCGTCGCTGAGCCCTGCGAGCATGCAGGGCTTGCCGCTCGGCGCAGACTGCGCCAAGATGGTCCTACGAGTCGCTCGCAGGAGGTGACATGGCCAAGAGCCATACGGAAGCGCGGATGCTGCTGTCCCCCGGGCTGAAAGACGCCCCGGTGCTCGACCGCATGTGCTCGCAGTTCGTGCTGACGCTCACCACCCACAACGCGGGCCGCTTCAACCTGCGCCGCGACTGGAACAGCCTGCTCTCGCTCACCGGCAAACACCTCGTGTGGCCGGGCTCGGTGCTGGCGCGGCTGCGCGAGTTCCTCAACAAGCGCTGCAAGGGCAACGAGCACTGGCGCGGCCATGAGGCGCTGTCCGACGAAGCCTTCATGCTGCGCCACGGTGCGTGGCGCGGGCCGTACGAAGAGGGCACGCTGTTCTTCTACATCGACGAGTACATCAAGGACGCGCCGAAGGACCTGCTCGCCGTGCTCGGCGCCACCGCCGACTGGCTGAGCCGCAGCCTGAAGAAGGAGTCGACGCTGGTCGAGAAGAACATCGACTCGCTCGCCGGCCTGCTGCAGCTCAACCCGGCCGAGCGCGCGCTGCTGCTCTACGGCACGCTCGCGCGCTACCAGCGCGACCTGCGCGGGCTGCTGGTCGAGTTCAAGGTCTCGAACGCGCAGGAGGCGTATGCCGCGATCGCCAGCGTGGCCGGCGTCAGCGAGACCGACGTGGCCGAGGCGCTGCGCGCCGGCTCGCGGCTGGAGCGCGTCGGCATGGTCGAGAACCTGATCTCGGAGCACAACATCACCGACCTGGCTGACCTGATGAAGGTCAGCGAGCAATTGCCACCGGTGCTGATGCGCAAGTACGAAGGCCCGTCCGACCTGATGGCGGTGTTCACGCGGCCCGCCAAGCGCAGCGAGCTGGTGCCCGAGGATTTCGCCTTCGTCGCGGTCGATCAGCAGATGATGACGGCGCTGCTGCGCAATGCGGTCGCGCGCAAGGAGCCTGGCGTCAACGTGCTGCTGTATGGCCCGCCGGGGACCGGCAAGACCGAGCTCGCGAAGGTCGCGGCGCAGGCGGCCGGGCTGGAGCTGTACGAGGTCGAGCACGCCGATCGCGACGGCAATTCGCTCAGCGGGCGTGACCGCTACCGATCGCTGCAGATCAGTCAGGTGTTCCTGAAGGGCAGTGCGAAAGTGACCTTGCTGTTCGACGAGGTCGAAGACGTCTTCCCGCCGATCTCGACCGACGCCGCGCAGCTGATCGCGCGCATGGACACCGGCGATGGCGCGGCGCTCACCGGCAGCGTCAGCGGCAAGGCCTGGGTGAACCAGATCCTCGAGACCAACCCGGTGCCGGTGATCTGGATCACCAACCGCATCGAGCAGATCGACCCGGCGTTCCGGCGCCGCTTCCAGTACCACCT
>JBDTVC010000221.1:0-8425 GCA_040007475.1 Burkholderiales bacterium | reverse complement strand
GCTGACGCCAGCTTAGCTGTGGTCGCGTCCGGGACGCGCACTCGCGTTGCCGGTCGATGTCCGCGGCTCGACAACGTGTTCGACGGAGCGGGCCAGTGCCCGTCACGGCACGTACGGGTGCACCTCAACGACGATCCCCGACCGGATCGACGGCACGGCCCGCGATGACGCCGCCACGAACGACCCTTAGTTCCAGCCCCTCGACCCGCTGACCCGCGGCAATGGACAGCGGATCGCCAGAAACAAGCGATCCCGCGCCGGATTGTCGATGGAACACCGGAGGACTGCCAGGCGTCAACGCCGCGAGGATGTACCTCCCAGGCTGAACGTCGGCAATCTCGAACGTTCCGTCGTCAGCAGTCACGACAGCCTGACCGTAGGAGAAGGACTGGATGGGGCGCGAGGCTTAAGGCCTCGCCCCATTCTGCGTTACGGCCGTCTCGCCTTCGAGTGCGTTGATGGATTCCAGTTGAACATCGACGGCCGGCACCATGCCCACCGGATTCATTACCATCGCGGCGGCAATCGTCGCGCCGTGAGACGCCGACACTGCTGTTCCTGCTCGTGCGCTCCGAAGGTCCAACTAGGACGCGCTCACGAAGCAGGGAAATATCAGCGACCGATAGATCATTATTGGGGTGCGACCGCACCCATGAACCGCGAGAAAATATTCAGGTCGAAGCCCACCATGAAGTAGAACCCGGAACGCATGACGGTCCGGGTAGGCACGGTGGTGATTTCGTCCGGCAAGACGGTGTCATCGGCGGCGTAACTCCGTTGAAGCGCCGTCTGTTGTCCCCAGTGCCAACCCGCGGACAAGTCGACGCCAAGGGTCGGCTCGAAGTTCAGACCGAAGAAGAACTGCTTGGACGATTCAAGGCCGAGGCCGAACATGGCGCCCGGAATCCAACGCTTGGCGCCCTGCCTTGCGCTGGGAAACGAATCTGCTGGAACAAACGAATAGTTCAACCCGACAAGATAGTGCGCAGAAGGCCTCTGCTCGTTGGCGACGATGGGCAAACGGACCACCTTGCCGTCGACGATCTTGGTACCGATCGCAAACTGATTGTCCGAGAGCGATGAAAATACCACGCCTCCGACCACGTTGGCGCGCCAGAGCCGGTGAAGTTCGAGGCTGAACGTCTTCTCGAAATTCTGCGGCAGGTTGGCGGGTGTTGCGCTGAAGACGGGAGCCGCCGAGACCGATCGCAGCGGTGGCACTCCTCCGGCTGCCGTTGGCGGCGGCTGAGCGACACCGGTGAACACGTAGAGTTGAAACGTTTCGTTCGATGTCACCTTCGCGTAGACCACGCGGTTGGTGCCCTGCTTTTCGTCCGTGCGCAGCTCGATGTACTTGATTTCCTTATCGGCGACACGCAGGTATACATTGTCAATCGCGGCGAGCATGTCAGCAAACTTGTTGTTCAGATCTGTGGTGCGCACCGTGACATGCTGGGCCACCGGTACAAGGCGTGTCCGGACGGCGTCGGCCGAATCCCGAAGAGTTTGGATACGACCGGTGACCGCCGGGCGGGCGCTCGGTGTTCCCAACTCGTCGCGGATGTAGTTCGTCAGTTCAGTGATTCTGGCGGCGGTTGCATCGACGATGCCGTCATTTGTCATCGCGGACGCCGCCCTGGACGCCAGCGCGCTTAACTCGACCTCGGTCATCACTTCGCTGTATCGGGCCTTCAGCTGCTTCTTGATCAGTGCCCGGCGGGCATCCCTCAGCACATCTTTGGCGGGATCGCTCACCGACTTGATGTCCACGACCGCCTGGATGTCCTGCAGCGTCCCTCGAATCGTCTCGAGATTCCTCTCGAACGCCGCAATCTTTACCTGCAGTTGCACCGCTTCCGTATCCAGTTGATCTGCTGCCACCAAGAGATTGGATTCTGAGAGCCGCGCGCGAATCAGGGCCAAGTGGCCGATGCGCACGTTGATGTCATTGACCACACAATCAAACTCTGGTGCGCTCCAGCCGCTAGGCTTGCCCTCGCACGCGGGCGTCGGCGAGAGTACGGCGCCAATTGAGCTGTTCTCGCGAATGCGCTTGCTGATGGCATCAACGCAGGCGATCAGTCCGTCCATCGTCGGTCCACCCGACGTCGGTGTGCACTCTTGCGGTGCCGCGGAGGGAATACCGGCGACAGTATTGACCTCATCCGACAGCCGTGTGCGTTCCCGCTCCAGCGCGGCGGCGCTATCGCTGAGGTCACGCCGTTGGCTGACGATCGTGATCATGAGCTCGCTGACTCGCGTGGGATCCAGCAAGAGCTCCAGCACCTGACCGGGCGTGAGCGCGGGGATGCTCAGTGTTGACGGCATCCGTCCACCGTGGGCGACGGGAGTACCGATCTTGCTCAAATCAAGCGGCGCGATGTCCGCGAGGCCGCGCACCTCCAGCACGCCACTGCCGAGCTCCGTCTGCGACGTGACAGTCGCGGCATAGGAGGCCTTGAACCGCGGGTGCAAGACGATGACCCGATACCCGGCGCCGTCTTCGAACGGCAACATCCGACAGTGCTGGGCGACATGTGTCGTGAGGGCCGATTCGTCACCGGCCATCGATCGATATTCCAGTGTCGTCAGCGCGCACGGCCCCTTCTGCGTCAGGACGTCGATGACCAACGCCACGCCAAACGCATGTCTGCGCGGGGTCGATAGTTGCGGTGGCGGTGCGCCTGGCGTCAGCCTGGGTGGTGGAACATCGCCGGACCGCTGCTGCGCAACGGCCGTTTCAACAGCCAGCATCAAGACGCTCACAACCGTCAGAACCAGAACTCGCATCAATGGCCTCATACCGGCAAGGAAGGATCACCAAGAAGAATGAACTGGAGCGCCGTCTTCTGCTCGAACGGATTGAGCGTGCGGCCAGCCAGGAATGCATCGCGGCCCGCTTTGAACGCTGCGCCAATGAGACCGCCACGGTTGAGATGCTGGAAGACGCATTGAGCCAGGGCGTCCCCATCAGCCACGAAAGCCCAGGGCTTCAGCACGGATCCCCACACCAATCCCGTGGCACCGACGACAGTGGCCCCGTTCGTGTGCGCACTCAGCGCGCAGCTGTTTTGTGGAGTGCGCCCCACGACTTGCGCGCCGTAGCAGGTTTCCGTCAGCAGGAACGTGCCGCTGCTCGTCTCCGGGGTGAACGAGCGTGGCGTCAGCACATCAATGAACCGATCGGTTATCGAGTCGTACGACTGCCAGCCGGGCACGCCGCTGAAACCGTGCAAGTTCACATACAGGACCTCTCGCTCGAGGTCCTTGACGTTGTCGCCCACTTCGTAGGGCGGTGCCATGACCGAATCCACCGGTCCCGGTAGGTTCCGGGCCACATCGAGACTGACATCCATCCAATCGGCGTTGTAGATCGCTAGGGATCCCGCCCTAGCGGGCTTTGCTTCGTGCCTGGCGATCACGGCGGAGAGAGCCTGCGCGAAGGCGTCCACACTGCCGCTGTCGTAGATTCGGCCCACCGGGATTGAGGGCGCCAGCCAGTCGGCGCCGGAGGAGACGGTATCCAGCACGCCGTAGGGGTTGTCCGACTCGACGACCGCATCCGGATCGAGCAGCCGGTCGAGAACGGGATTGGTGAACGCAAACAGCGGAAACATGCTGTGGCCGCCCAGGAGGAGAAGGCTCTCGAGCGCTTGCCTTGCCTGTTTCCGGACGTTGGCCACCACGGTGCGCACAAGCTCCGCCGACGCCAGCCCCAGTGGTTCCAGCCCGAACGTCTCCATGCTGCTCGCATCGTCAATCATCAGCAACCTGGCATCGGTGCCGCCATCTCGGGCTGCCGCAAGGTATCGCTCGAACAGCGGCTCGAGCGTCGTCAAAGCGGCTGGCCCGAGAGCGTTGGTGATGGCAGTGCGTGATGCGATCGCGAGATGCACAGATCAGGATCCCTGTATGTCCCGCTCGACCGTCCCGGCCATATCGCTCGGCGCATCGCGGTTGCCAGCGATGTCAAACATCGTGAGCGCTACGGTTTCGACTCCGGGCTCCGCCGGTGGCGCGGGCTTCTTGGCGGGATCTTTTTTCTTTGCTTTCTCGGCGGCCTCCCGCTGCTTGTCGATACGGCCCTGGATCATCGCCTGGAGGCCCGAGCGGTACTGGTGATATCGCCTGGTACTCGCGGCTTCGAGGCCGATCGCGATTGGCAGGATCAACCACGTGAATCCGGCGCGGAAAAGCGGATGGCCGTCGGCGTACAACAGGCTCCTGGCGGCCATCGCAATACAGACAGCCGACAAGCCGAGCTTCACCCAGAAGGACACTCTGCGTGAGCGAGGGCTCTTCAGCCTGTTGTCTGCCGCGGCGGACTCGACGCGGATGTACGCGTCCGGCGGCGATTGCGTGGCCACACTGTCGACGCGCGGTGCCTCGCTGCGTCCGCGCCCTGCGTCGTCTGGATCTTCGGTAGCGACCGTCATCAGATCATCCCCAGTGCCGTCTTGAGTTGCTCGAGGTGCGAATCGAGATAGAGGCCGGCAGACACCAGCAGCAGCGCGCCCGGCAGAATCAGGTTGAGCAGCATTTGGGACTGGTACAGGTAGCGCTGCCTCAAGAATTCTAGATCGGCCTCGGT
Source organism: Burkholderiales bacterium (assembly GCA_040007475.1). GTDB lineage: Bacteria > Pseudomonadota > Gammaproteobacteria > Burkholderiales > Burkholderiaceae_C > LMDS01. The sequence continues at coordinate 3,834 of JBDTVC010000221.1, read as the reverse complement.
GATGAGCCCGAGACCGAGAGCGTAGTTGACGTTATAGACCGTCATCCGGTACGAGCGTGGCACCACGAGCATGCCATCCACCGTCGCGTTGAGCTGGAGCACTCTGCCGTCGGTATAGAGCAGGGGTTGGATCAGACTGGCAATCGGGTCGATCACCAGACCGCAGGCGATGGCCAGCAGCAGCAGATACATGATGCGGTTGCTGGCACGTGTGGCCAGATCGCCAAAGAGTTCATCGCTCTCGCCACTGTGCGACAGCGCGCTAATCGCCTCGCTGTCCTTCTGGAGGCGCGGAAGCATGCCGTTGGCAAAAGTGATTCGCGCTTCGTTCGACTTGGTCTCTGCTTCGGCTTTGCGGAGCGACTTCAACACTTCGTCGGCTTCCGCGCGGAATCCACCCGCCACCGAGCTTCGCAATAGGCTCTCGTCCTCGTACTTCTTCATCAGGGCCGTGTGCAGCTTCTGGGCGGTCACGATTTCCTGGGACCTGCGTGCGTTGTCGGCCTGATCGGTTTGCACGATGTGCTGGAGCTGATAGGCGCAATCGTCGATCGCTGCGCGCCGCGTCTGGAGCATCGTCCAGTCTTTGTCCGAGAGCCGCCCGCTGATCGCGCCCGTGGCGTGGTAATCCTGCGAGAGGGACAGGCACGACTGTGGCAGGCCAAGGCCCTGGACCGCGCCGGAATCGAATCCAGATGAAACGGCTTCGTACGTCTGCGGTCGCCCTGATGCCAGGAGCAACAAGACGGATGCCGCCACCAGCAACCCAGGGGCACTGATGTTCGCGGTCTTCTGAAAGTTGAACAGGTTGGTTAGTCGTGTCAGTAATTCGGCCATCACACCTCGCGCGTTGCCCTGTAGGGTCGGGGGTTTGTTCTCGTGAGTCAATCGCAAACTGCGACGTCAAGCGTCCGCCCGAGGTGGTCTCATGTTGCGCCGGACACCCGTGGCCACGGAGCGACGAGCAGGTCGAACGGACTCTTTCGACATTCCCGTCCAATCGCGAACGGTCCGACCGGACGGCGAGCAGATTCTCTACAAGAGACGGACTCGCAAGTTTCCCAGTTACCTAAGCTCCCGGGTGTCTTGAGCCAATTCGATGTCGTAGTGCGGGCCATTCTAACGTGCCGCCATCGTCCGCTGATCCCTGGCGAGCTGGTTTCGGCCCTGGCACGGGCTCTTCGGATTCGACGCGGGGTGGGCGAAAGATGCCGGCGATCGTCCTCGGTGATGACCGCCCGGCCTCGCATAGCGCGTGCGGTGCGGCGTGCGTCGCCAATACGGCAGCTCATGCCCCGGCGGGCTTGCTTTCGCTTGCGGATACGAGCTGATAAGAGCGTCGCTACCGTCGTTGGCCGCGTGTCAGGGCCTCCGGACAGACTGGGGCTGGCGGACGGCTCTCGAAGCATGCGGGAAGCTGCGCGGGGATCGGCGCGTGGCGGCTGAGGTCGCGGAGCTGACCAATGACTTCACTTTCACTCTTACCAAGATGTCCTCAGCGTTTATCCTGGAGACTCCAGAGGCCCTGAGCCTATCTCGGGATGGGACGATTGACTGGGTGGGTATTCGCAGCGAGCCAGGGCAAGCGGCGGAGTTCTGGCTGGCACACACCGGCTCAGAACAATTGTGCACCTTGCCGTTGACATCGTCGTCGCAGACTCCGCTCGAAGTGCACGAGTGCTGGGAACCCTGACGCATCGCTCCGGGGACGCCGGCAATATGAAATATGAAGTCGCTCCGATCGAGATGCTCTGGACACGGGATAGCATGGCCGGCATCTTCTCACTCGAGCGCATCGTCGTTGGCCCGTTCAAACCAGAGACTGACAAATAGGATTCACGGTGTGTGCTGCTCGCTGACGCTCAGGCGAGCGGCTGAGCCAGCCCGATGAGCAGCCCTTCCGGTCCGCGGATGTAGCAGAGGCGATACACCTTCTGATACTCGACCACCTCGCCCACGAGCTGCGCGCCGTGCTTGCGGAGCCTGCCGAGCGTGTCGTCGAGGTCGTCCACGGCGAACATCACGCGCAGGTACCCGAGCGCGTTCACGGGTGCGTTCCGGTGATCGGCGACGACAGCGGGCCTGATAAACCGGGAGAGCTCCAGCCGGCCGTGGCCGTCCGGCGTCCGCATCATGGCAACCTCCACGCGCTGATCGCCAAGTCCGGTGACGCGCCCCGCCCACTCGCCTTCGATCGTCCCCTGCCCTTCGAGCTCGAGGCCGAGCTCCTGAAAGAACTCGATCGCCGCCGCAAGGTCTTCGACGACAATCCCGACGTTGTCCATCCGCTTGAGCGCCATGCCTTCAATGTATCTCGCTCAAGGGCGGTGCGCCTGCTAGTACATTCCGATCACGATTCCGAAGTGCGACAGACTGAGAACCCTTCATGCCTAACGACTACTTGCTCAGCGCTGGTACTGCTGCCGCGGTTTGGGCTGCCTGGAAGGCCATTGAACTCGCCTTCCGCCGACGCCGAGCGATTCCGTCACGCGATCGGGACAAGGGATCGCTGTTGGTCTTGAAGGCCGCGCACGGCCTTCGTCTGGCCGGCATGATGGTTGGTTTCCTGGGTGTTGGGCGATTCGAACGTGCCGGCCGCGGCAACGAACTGTCTGCGTTTCATGAGCGTGTGGCTCGCCATGCGGCGAACGATACCATCCGCGGAATACTCCACACCTCACCTCTTTGCAGCGGACGTGTCTCGGGACATGGCGCTAGCCGGGCGATATAGACTGACTTCTGCGATGAAGGCCGCCCTCTCACTGCTGTTCGTTGTGCCTGTCGTCGCGGCAGTCACGGCCCAACAGCCGACGCCGCCGCGGGCCCTCTGGTCCTCGGCTCCGCTTCAGGATGTCGCCTCGGTCGACGAACTTCGAGCCAACACGCCGGCCGAACAGGCGGCCGCCGAATGGCTTCACGGACGCGTCCCGCTTCGCCCTGGCAACTGGGGCATGGGGAGAGGGCTTGAAGTCTCAGTCTCGTCCCAATCGTCGCCCGCTGACCTGCTCGAACTCGAGGTCTGCCGCGCCGATGCCATCGTTGCCGGACATTCGGCCGCGAGCCACGTCATCGTCGATGACCAGCAGACAACCCTGATCATGGTTGATCGCCTGATCGCGTCCGACTGGGTCAAGCCGCAGAAGGGGCCTGCGGATATCGAGGTCTTCACGCTTGGCGGCGAAGTCGAGATCGGGAATGCAAGATACGCAATGGAGTACGACGGCGAGGGATCGTGGCTCATCGACGGTCAACCTATGCTGCTGTTCCTGCAGGTGCGCAGACCCGGCGCCTACTTGAACCGATCACGTGAGATGAGCATCCTGATCGCTGACGGACGAGTGAAGCTCGTCGGCGCCGAAGGCCCCCTTCCCAATGTGATTGCGAAGTTGCGGGCGATTAGTGCCCGGTGCCCGGCTCGGTCGACGACTTCGTCGGGTCGCGGCCCGGCCTGAGCCGTGCGCAGGTCCTCACGGTGGACCGCCGAGGTCCTCTGACGGCTCTCGAAGTCCGAAGACGCGTTCGAACGGCTCGATCCTACGGGGACAGGCACGTGTCGGGAGCGATGTCGACCTCCTCGTGCAGTTCTCACCTGGTGCCAAATCCTACCGGCGCTTCTTCGCGCTCGGCGAGTTGCTCGAAGCCCACCTTGGCCGGCCGGTCGAACTGGTCACGCTCGAGGCTCTCTCGCCATTCCTTGGCCCTCGCATTTTGGCCGAAGCGCAGGATGTCCTTCGAGCCGCGTGACTACCTGAGGCACATGTTGGTCGAGGCCGACTACTTGGCGGCGCGATCGGTCGATCTCACGTTCGAGGCGTTCGTGACCGACGAGACGCT
>JBDTVC010000220.1:0-8438 GCA_040007475.1 Burkholderiales bacterium | reverse complement strand
CCTCCTCGCTGACCGAGAGCGAGACCGGGCAGCTGTTTCGCGTCATCCACGAGCTCAAGCGCTCGCGGGTGGCCATCGTCTACATCTCGCATCGCCTCGACGAGATGGCCGAGATCGTCGACCGCGTCACGGTGCTGCGCGACGGCAGGCATGTCTGCACGGACAACTTCGCCGACACCAGCGTGGACACGATCGTCGTGCGGATGGTGGGCCGTGCGCTCGACGACAAGTTCCCGCCGCGCCTGTCGGCGCCGACGGACGAGGTCCTGATGACGGTGCAGGGCTTGTCCCGGCGCGGCGTGTTCCGCGATGTCGGCTTCGAATTGCGGCGCGGCGAGATCCTCGGTTTCGCGGGCCTGATGGGCGCGGGCCGCACGGAGGTCGCCCGAGCGATCTTCGGCGCCGATATGCCCGATGCCGGCACGGTGCGGCTCGGCGATCAGCTCGTGCGCATCCGTTCGCCGCGGGACGCGATCCGCCATGGCGTGGCCTACCTCTCGGAAGACCGCAAGAGCCATGGCCTCGCGCTGGGCATGAGCGTCGCCGAGAACGTGAGCCTGGCCAACATGGGCGCGCTCTCGAATCGCCTGGGCTTCATCCGTTTCGCCGACGAAGCCGCCGTCGCGCGGCGCTATGTCGACGTGCTGGGCATCCGCACGCCGTCCGCGCGAACACTGGTGCGCCTGCTGTCGGGCGGCAACCAGCAGAAGGTCGTGATCGCGAAGTGGCTGTTCCGCGACTCACGCGTGCTGTTCTTCGACGAGCCGACCCGCGGCATCGACGTCGGTGCCAAGTACGCCATCTACACGCTGCTCGACGAACTCGCCGGTCAGGGCATCGGCGTCGTGCTGATCAGCTCCGAGCTGCCCGAGATCCTCGGCATGACCGACCGCGTGGCGGTGTTCCACGCCGGCCGCATCACCGCGGTGCTGGACACGCGCCGCACCTCTCAAGAAGACATCCTGCAGCACGCCTCCGGCCGTGTCGCTCCGACCGCCCTCGCCTCATGACCGACCAACAAAAAGACCTGTTCCAGAAGTTCGCGGCGCTCGCCAGCCTGCTCGCGCTGATCCTGGTGTTCTCGCTCGTGAGCAACGCCTTCTTCTCGTTCGGCAACGGCATGACGGTGGCCTTGCAGGTCACCTCGATCGCCTACCTCGGCATCGGCGCGACCTGCGTGATCATCACCGGCGGCATCGACCTGTCGGTGGGGGCGATCCTGGCGCTGGCCGGCGTCGTCGCGGCGATGGCGGTGAAGGCCGGCGTGCCGGTACCCATCGGCATGCTCGCAGGCGTGGTGGTCGGTGCGCTGTGCGGCGCGATCAACGGCCTGTGCGTGACCCAGCTGAAGCTGCCGCCGTTCATCGCCACGCTCGGCATGATGCTGGTGGCGCGCGGTGTCGCGCTGCAGATCACCGACGCGAAGGCCATTGGCGGGCTCGGCGACAGCTTCGCGGAATTGGGCAACGGATCGCTCGCGCGCATCGTCAAGATCGGCAGCGACGGCTTCCCCGACGTGACCTTCCCCGGCATCCCCTACCCGGTGCTGCTGATGATCGTGCTCGCGATCGCGGTCGCGGTGCTGCTCAACCGCACCACGCTCGGTCGGCATCTGTACGCGGTCGGCTCGAACACCGAAGCGGCCCGCCTGTCGGGCGTCGACGTGCGCGGCGTCACGCTGTTCGCCTACGTGCTGTCGGGCACGCTGGCCGGGCTCACCGGCTGTGTGCTGATGTCGCGTCTGGTCACGGCGCAGCCCAGCGAAGGCCTGATGTACGAGCTCGACGCGATCGCCGCGGCGGTCATCGGAGGCACGTCGCTCTCGGGCGGCATCGGCACGATCTCGGGCACCGTGATCGGTGCGTTCGTGATCGGCATCCTGCGCAATGGCCTGAACATGAGCGGCGTCTCCGCCTTCGTTCAACAAATCATCATCGGTCTGGTCATCCTCCTCACGGTATGGATAGACCAGATGCGGCATCGGCGATGAACCCCCACCGGTGGGAAAGACCGGACCCCAGTGAGACAACCCCGAACACCACAGAGGACTGACATGAAGAAAATCCTGAGCACTGTTTTCGCCGCCGCGCTTGCGCTGGCCGGCAGCGTCGCCACGGCCGCAGACAAGGAGATCGCGGTCATCGTGAAGACCGCCAACTCGGACTTCTGGCAAAACGTGAAGAAGGGATCGACTGCTGCGGCAGCCTCGATGAAGGGCTACACCGCGAGCTTCCAGGGCGCGGCATCGGACACCGACCTCGCCGGCCAGGTCGCGTTGGTCGAGAACGCGGTCAATCGCAAGGTCGCTGCGATCGTGCTCGCGCCGTCCGATCCGGATGCGCTGATCCCGGCGATGAAGAAGGCCTGGGAAGCCAAGATCCCGGTCATCCTGATCGACTCGGCTGCTGCGGACGCTGGCAAGTCGTACTACCAGTCCTTCCTCGCCACCGACAACCAGAAGGCGGGCGAGCTCTGCGCGCAGTCCTTGATCGACAAGGTCGGCACGACCGGCAAGATCGCGATCATGTCGTTCACGGCCGGTTCCGGCTCGGAGATCGCTCGCGTCGGCGGCTTCAAGAAGTACATCGAGTCGCACTCCAAGCTGCAGATCGTCGGCACGTTCTACTCCAACTCGCAGATGGGCACCGCGCTCAACCAGACGACCGACGTGCTGGCGGCCCATCCCGACCTGAAGGGCCTCTTCGGCGCCAACGAGCCCACCGCCATCGGCATGGGCCGCGCGCTGGTGCAATCGGGCAAGTCCGGCAAGGTGGTTGCGATCGGCTTCGACGGCAACTCGGACCTTCAGGGCTTCATCAAGGACGGCACGCTCGAGGCCATCGCCGTGCAGAGCGCCTACCAGATGGGCCACCTCGGCGTGATGACTGCAGTCGAGCTGATCAACGGCAAGACCGTGCCGAAGTTCCGCGACACCGGCGTGCTGATGGTCACCAAGAAGAACATCGACACGGCCGACGCCAAGAACGTTCTGTACTGAATCGGCCCACCCGATCCAGCCCTCGCCAGTTGCACTCGCGCGGCGGCCGATGGCCGCGCGGGTGCCCGACCCCCTCCGCAAACAATCGCATGAAGATCACCGATCGACGCACGCTGCCGCGTGGTGGCCTGTCCGTCCCCGTGTTCGGGCTCGGCGGCGCGCAACTGGGCGGACTTTATCGCGCGATGTCGGACGACAACGCCAACGCGCTGCTCGACGGCGCATGGCGTCGAGGCGTGCGCCACTTCGACACCGCTCCCTACTACGGCTACACGCGCTCGGAACGCCGCGTCGGTGCCGCATTGGCGCAGCGGCCGCGCGGCGAGTTCCTCCTGAGCACCAAGGTCGGTCGCCTGATGCGGCCTGGCACCACCCCCATTCCCGGCGACGAGGCGTGGATCGAACCGCTGCCGTTTCGCCCCCACTACGACTACACGCACGACGGCGTAATGCGCTCGCTGGACGAGAGCCTGCAACGGCTGGGGCTGACCCAGGTGGACATGCTCTACGTGCACGACATCGGCGCCGCAACGCATGGCGAACTGCACGATCTGTACTGGCAGCAGTTGACGGCCGGCGGCGGCTTTCGTGCGCTCGAGTCGCTGCGCCGCAGCGGCGTGGCCCGTGCCGTCGGGCTCGGCGTGAACGAGTGGCAGGTCGTGCACGCAAGCATGCGCGAGTTCGACCTCGACTGCGCGATGCTCGCCGGTCGCTACACGCTGCTCGAGCAAGAGTCTCTGGTGCCCTTGCTCGACGACTGCCTGGCGCGCGGCATCGCGATCGTCGCCGCCGGCCCGTTCAACTCCGGCGTGCTGGCGGGCGGCAGCAGCTTCAACTACGCGACGGCTTCGCCTGCCGTGCTCGAACGCGTGCGCGGCCTGCAGGCCGTCTGCGCCGAGTTCGACGTACCGCTGCCGGCCGCGGCGCTGCAGTTTCCGCTCGCGCATCCGGCGGTGGTCTCGTGCATCGCCGGCGCGCACAGCGAAGCCGAGTTGCACGAAGTCATCGACTGGCTCGAAACGCCGATCCCACGGCGTTTCTGGCAGGCGTTGAACCAGCGCGGCCTGATCGACGGCCGCGCGCCGCTGCCCACAACGTGAGTGCGACCATGCGCATCGACGCCCATCAGCATTTCTGGCGCATCGCGCAGAGGCGCGACCATTGGCCTCCGCCGTCGCTGGCGCCTCTGTATCGAGACTTCACGCCGGCCGATCTGCTGCCCTGCCTGCAACGCTGCCGGATCGACGGCACGGTGCTCGTTCAATCGCTCCCGACGAACGAAGACACGATCCAGCTGCTGAGTCTGGCGGCACGGCACGCATTCGTGCTCGGCGTCGTCGGCTGGGTCGACATGAAGGCGGAAGACGCCGCCGCTCGCATTGCTGCGCTCGCGCAACACCGCAAGCTGAAAGGTCTGCGCCCGATGCTCCAGGACATCGCGGACGATCACTGGATCGACGACATCGCACTCGATCCCGCGGCTCGCGCGATGCTCGCGCACGGCATGTCGCTGGATGCCCTCGTGAAGCCGCAACACCTTCCGGGCCTGCTCGCCTTCGCGCACCGGCACGCCCGGCTGCCGATCGTCATCGACCACGCGGCCAAGCCCGACATCGCGCGGGGCGCATGGCAACCGTGGCAGCGCCACATGACGGCGCTGGCCGCGCTGCCCAACGTTCACTGCAAGCTCTCGGGTCTGCTGACCGAGGCCGGCACGAGCCGGGGCGACGCAGTGCTTCAGCCCTGCATCGACCACCTGTTCGCGATCTTCGGCGCGAGCCGTCTGATGTGGGGCAGCGACTGGCCGGTCCTGAACCTGGCGGGCGACTACGACGGCTGGTTCTCGATGGCGCATCGCCTGTGCGCCGCGCAACCCGGCATCGACGACGCGGCGCTGGACGCGATCTTCGGCGGCAATGCGCGTCTGTTCTATCGGCTCGACTGACTCGCGGAGATCCTGATGCAACGAATGGGCATGGTCATCGGCATCGCGCCGGCTCACGTCGCCGACTACAAGCGGCTTCATGCCGCGGTGTGGCCTGGCGTGCTGGAGCGGCTGCGTCGGTCGCACATCGAGAACTACTCCATCTTTCTGCGTGAACCCGAGAACCTGCTGTTCGGTTACTGGGAGTACCACGGCAGCGACTTCATCGCCGACGCGGCCGCGATCGCGGCCGATACCGAGACGCAGCGCTGGTGGGAGCTCTGCATCCCTTGCCAGGTGCCCTTCGCGACGCGCTCACCCGAGGAGCACTGGGCCGCCATGGAACAGGTCTTCCATCTCGATTGATCCGACTCACCTAGGACACCCATGCTGACTGTCATCTGCGAAACACCCGGCGTCTTGCGAGCCGAGCAACGTGCCATGCCGACACCCCAGGCCGACGAGGTGCTGCTGCGCGTGAAGCGCGTGGGCGTGTGCGGAACCGACCTGCACATCTACACCGGCAATCAGCCGTACCTGCAGTACCCGCGTGTCATGGGGCACGAGCTCTCGGGCCTCGTGGAACAGGCACCAGCCGGCAGCACATTGGCCGCGGGCGATCCGGTGTTCGTGATGCCCTATCTGTCCTGCGGTCACTGTGTCGCATGTCGTCACGGCAAGACCAACTGCTGCGTCAACATCCAGGTGCTGGGTGTGCATCGCGACGGCGCGTTCACCGAGTACCTCAGTGTGCCGCAGCAGTTCGTGCACAAGGCCGAGGGCGTCACGCTCGACCAGGCCGCGATGGTGGAGTTTCTGTCGATCGGCGCACACGCCGTGCGTCGCGCGGAGGTCAAGGCCCATCAACGTGTGCTGGTCGTCGGCGTGGGCCCGATCGGCATGGCGGCGCTGACGTTCTCGCGCCTGCGCGGTGCCAAGGTCACGGCGCTCGACACCCGCCCCGAGCGGCTCGCCTTCTGCCGGGACCAGCTCGGCGTGCATGCCGGCGTGCTGATCGGGCCGGACGACGAGGCGGAGCTGGCACAGCTCACCGGCGAGGAGTTCTTCGATGTCGTGTTCGACGCGACCGGCAACGCGCGCGCGATGGAGCGCGGCTTCAAGTTCATCGCGCATGGCGGCAAGTACGTGCTGATCTCGATCGTGCGCGACAACATCAGCTTCTCGGACCCCGAGTTCCACAAGCGCGAGGCCACGCTCCTGGGCAGCCGCAACGCCACGATGGAGGATTTCGAGACCGTGCTGACGGCGATGCGTGCCGGCCTGATTCCGGACGTCGCACTGAACACTCATCGCCTGCCGCTCAGCAAGGTGCCTGCCGAGTTTGCGCGCCTGCTCGATCCGGCCGAAGGCGTCGTCAAGGCCATCGTCGAGTGCTGAACCTCGCGCCATGAACGTGACCACGCCCATCCTCCAGTTCGGCACCAGCCGCTTCCTGCAGGCTCACGTGGATCTGTTCGTCTCACAGGCGCTCGCCCGCGGCGATGCGCTCGGCGCGATCACGGTGGTGCAGACGACGGCCAGCACCGAGAGCGCGGCGCGCGTGGCCGCGTTCAACGCGGGCCGCGGCTATGCGGTTCGCGTGCGCGGCGTGACCGACGGCCGACAGGTCGACTCGACGACCTACTGCCACGCGGTGGTCTGCGCGTTGCGCGCGGACGCGGACTGGACGCGCGTGCGTGCGCTAGCCGCCGGCGAGGTGCGGGTGATCGTCTCCAACACCGGCGATCGCGGCTACGTGCCGGACGACCGCGACACTGCCGCCGCGATCGCCGATACCGCCGCGCCGCATGGCTTCCCCGCCAAGCTCGTGGTCCTGCTGCACGATCGCTGGCGCACGCAGAGCGTCGCGCCGCTGTCGATCTATCCGTGCGAGCTGGTCTCGCGCAATGGCGACACCCTGCGCGAGATCGTGGTCGGGCTGGCACTGGCCTGGTCACTGCCGGCAGAGTTCATCGACTACCTGCGCACGCACTGCGTGTGGGCGAACTCGTTGGTCGATCGCATCGTCTCCGAGCCGCTCCGACCCGCGGGTGCCGTGGCGGAGCCGTATGCGCTGTGGGCCATCGAGCGCCGGCCCGGCCTGGTGCTGCCTTGCACGCACGAGGCGATCGTGCTCACCGATGACCTCGAAAGTTTCGAGCGCCGCAAGCTCTTCCTGCTCAACCTCGGCCACAGCTTTCTCGCCGAGCACTGGTTGCAGGGTCGCCGTGCCGACAGCGAGACCGTGCTTCAGGCCATGCGGGACGCGACACTGCGCTCCCAGCTCGAGCGCGTCTGGACCGAAGAGGTGCTGCCCGTGTTCGATGCCTTGAACCAGGGCGATGCGGCCGATGCGTATCTCGTCGAGGTGCGCGATCGCCTGCTCAATCCCTTCCTCGCGCATCGCCTCGCCGACATCGCGAAGGACCACGCGCAGAAGAAGCAGCGCCGCTTCGCGCCGGTCATCGCACTCGGCATGGAGCTCGGGCTCCGACTCCCGCAGCTGCGCTTGCGGGCGGCGCTCGAGCGCGAGCCTGCGAAGGAACGCGATGCGCACTGACCCCGCCTTCGCGGTCATGGAGGCGCGAGATGCTCCGCCGGCCGTGCCCAAGGTTTTCAGCGTTCCCTCATCGAGACGGCGTTGCTGCCTCGAATTTCAACCAGAAGCCTGAACCACAAGGAGACAGACAATGAAGATCCCCCGTCAACTCGCACCGCACGCGCTCGCCCTCGGCGCCGCGCTGGTTGCATCATCCGCTGGTGCCGTCGATTTCGACGGTTATTTCCGCGCGGGTCCCGGGGCCACATCCAAGAACGCGGCACGCGCCTGCTACAACCTCGGCATCAGCGGAGGCCACTACCGCCTCGGCAACGAGTGCGACTTCTACGGCGAATTCGGCCTGGCGCAGACTGGCACCGTCGACGGCGTGAGCTACAAAGCCAAGGTCATGTTCAACCAGTACAACCCCGGCACCGACCAGGGCAAGTCCAGCTCCTCGTTCGAGCAGATGTACGTCGAAGGCAAAGGCTTCGACATCTCCCCCGACACCAACTTCTGGATCGGCAAGCGCTTCTACGGACGTGCCGACGTGCACATCCTTGACACCTTCTTCGTGCGCATGGACGGCGTTGGCGTCGGCGCCGACGAGATCGCCGTGGGCGGCGGCAAGCTCGGCTTTGCCTACTTCAGCAGCGACTCCGGCGCCGGCTTCGGCGACGGCGGCACCGGCACCTCCACCAACCCCGGCAGCCGGCTCAACGTCGACCTGACCGAAGTGCCCGTCAACCCCGGCGGCACCCTGCGCTTCACCGGCACCTACACCAAGGGCAACTACGACTCTCCTGTGCCACCACTCGGCAACGGCAAGGGCACCACCGGCTTCGGGCTGAGCCTGCAGCACAAGCAGGAACTCAATGGCCTGGGCGGCGCCAACACCGCCTGGCTGCAGTACGCGCAAGGCTCGGCCGGGCTGGACGGCAACTTCGGCACCATGACCGCCACCTCCAGCGTCAAGA
>JBDTVC010000219.1:0-8459 GCA_040007475.1 Burkholderiales bacterium | reverse complement strand
TCCTTCATCACCACCGGCAGGCCGCCGGCGTAGCAGAAGTCCTCCATCAGGTGGGTGCCCGAGGGCTGCAGGTTGACGAGGCAGGGCAGCTCGCTCGCGAGACGATCGAAATCGTCGATGTTGAGCTTGACGCCGAGCCGGCCGGCGATGGCGATGAGGTGGATGACGGCGTTGGTCGAGCCGCCGATCGCCGCGAGCGTGACGATCGCGTTCTCGAACGCCTCGCGCGTCAGGATGTCGGAGATCGTCTGGTCTTCGTAGACCATCTCGACGATGCGCCGGCCGGCCGAGCGTGCGATCACGTTGCGACGCCCGTCGACCGCCGGATAGGCGGCGTTGCCCGGCAGGCCGAGGCCGAGCGCCTCGACCATCGAGGCCATCGTGCTGGCCGTGCCCATCGTCATGCAGTGGCCGTGGCTGCGGTGCATGCAGCTCTCGGCCTCGAAGAAGTCGGCCAGCTTCAGCGTGCCGGCGCGCACCTGCTCGCTCATGCTCCACACGCCGGTGCCCGAGCCCAGCTCCTGGCCGCGCCACTTGCCGTTGAGCATCGGGCCGCCACTGACGCCGATGGTCGGCAGGTCGACGCTGGCCGCGCCCATCACCAGCGACGGCGTGGTCTTGTCGCAGCCCATCAGCAGCACGACACCGTCTATGGGATTGCCGCGGATGCTCTCCTCCACGTCCATCGACGCGAGGTTGCGGTACAGCATCGCGGTCGGCCGCAGCAGCGTCTCGCCGAGCGACATCACCGGGAACTCGAGCGGGAAGCCGCCCGCCTCGTACACGCCGATCTTGACCTGCTCGGCCAAGGTGCGGAAGTGCGAGTTGCACGGCGTGAGCTCGCTGAACGTGTTGCAGATGCCGATCACCGGCCGCCCGTCGAACTGGTCGTGCGGCACGCCCTTGCCCTTGACCCAGCTGCGGTACGCGAACCCGTCGCGGTCCTGGCGGCCGAACCATTGCTGGCTGCGAAGTTCCTCTGGTTTCTTCTTCGGTGTCTGGCTCATTTCTACCCCGGTTAACCCGGATCGGCGCCCGGGACAGTTGTGGATATTATGGTATGACGATTGAAAATTTGCCCGCCGTAAGAACCCTAGGAATCACCCATGCCCGCCGCCATCCCGCTGCTCACCGCCGCCAAGCTTTCGCCCTTGCTCGTGCCGCAACTCGAAGCCGCCTTTGCAGTCCACGATCGCCTGCACGACACCGACCCCGCCACCTTCGCCGCGATCGCACCGACGATCCGCGCGATCGCCGCCAGCGGCGAATCCAAGGTGTCCGCCGAGCTGATCGCGAAGCTGCCGAAGCTCGAGATCATCTCGGTGATGGGCGTCGGCTACGACGGCATCGACGTTGCCGCCGCGAAGGCGCGGGGCACGGTCGTCACGCACACACCGAACGTGCTGAACGACGACGTGGCCGATCTCGCGATCGGGTTGATGCTCGCGGCCGCACGCCAGCTCCCCGCGGCCGACCGCCACGTGCGCAGCGGCCAGTGGGCGGCCAGTGGGCCAATGCCGCTGGCACGCAAGATGTCGGGGGCGCGGCTCGGCCTGGTCGGGATGGGGCGCATCGGGCAGGCCATCGCACACCGCGCCGCGGCGTTCGGCATGTCGATCGCCTACACCTCGCGCAACCCGCGACCGGGGGTGGAGCATCGCTACGTGGCCAACCCCGTGGCGCTGGCCGCCGAGTGCGACTTCCTCGTCGTCATCACGCCGGGGGGCGCCGCCACGCGCAAGATGATCAACACCGAGGTGCTCGCCGCACTGGGCACCAAGGGCATCCTCGTGAACGTGGCGCGCGGCTCGGTCGTCGATGAAGCGGCGCTGATCGACGCGCTCGAGCGCGGCGTGATCGGCGGCGCCGGGCTCGACGTGTTCGAGAACGAGCCGAACGTGCCGGAGCGGCTGCGCGCCATTCCGCACGTCGTGCTCGCACCGCACATCGGCAGCGCCACCGCGCAGACGCGCCAGGCGATGGCCGACCTCGCGTTCGGGAACCTGCAGGCGCACTTCGCCGGCCGACCGTTGCTGTCGCCGGTGCCGGAGTGTCAATGAGCGAGACACTCGTCATCGATGCGGCCAGACTGCTGGCCGCGATGCGGCTGGTGGTCGCCGGCTTCGGCAGCAGCGCCGACGAGATCGACGCGGTCGCGACCAACCTCGTCGAGGCCAACCTCACCGGCCACGACTCACACGGCATCGGCATGCTGCCACGCTACGCCGAGGCATGGCGCGAGGGTGGCCTGAAGGCCAATGCCCATGTGCGCACGCTCCTTGATGCCGGCGCGATGCTGCGGCTCGACGGCGAGGCCGGCTTCGGCCAGGTGATCGGCCGCGAGGCGATGACGCTCGGCATCGCGCGGGCGAAGAAAAACGGCTGCTGCATCATCGCACTCGGCAACTCGCATCACCTCGGCCGCATCGGCGCCTGGGCCGAGCAGGCGGCCGAGGCAGGGCTGGTCTCGCTGCACTTCGTCAACGTGATCTCGCGCAGCATCGTCGCGCCCTTCGGCGGCGGCGACGCACGCTTCGGCACCAATCCGTTCACGGCCGGCGTGCCGATGCCGGGCCGCCCGCCGATGATTCTCGACTTCGCGACCAGCATGCTCGCGCAGGGCAAGACCCGCGTCGCGCACAACAAGGGCGAGCTGCTCGAGCCCGGCTGCCTGATCGACGACGCCGGCCGGCCGACGCGCGACCCGCGCTATTCGGTGATCGAGCCCTTCGGCGCGATCCTGACTTTCGGCACGCACAAGGGCTATGGTCTCGCGATGCTGTGCGAGGTGCTCGGCGGCGCGCTCGCCGCGGGCCTCACGCAGCACAGCGACGACACGAGCCAGCGGCGCGTGCTCAACGGCATGCTCTCGGTGCTGATCGACCCGGCCGCCCTCGGCGACCGCGCGGCCTTCGAGCGCGAGGTGCTGGCCTTCACCGACTGGACGCTCGCCTCACCGCCGCAGGAAGGCGTCGACAAGGTGCGGCTGGCCGGTGAGCCCGAGCGCGAATCGCGTGCGCGCCGGCTGCGCGACGGCGTGCCGGTCGACGCGACGACATGGCAGCAGATTCTCGAGGCCGCGCGTCAGCTCGGCGTCGATCCTCAGACGGTCGCGCAGGCGGCCGGCGCGGGTTGAACCGGGTCGGTCGGCGGCCGCTGTTCGGGTAACTCCCGCCTTTTTCTGCCAACTCAATCATCATACGATACTACGTGCGCCGATCGCGCTCAGACCCTACACAGGAGACATGCAGATGCAACTCAGAAAGTGGATGACGGCCGCGCTCGTCGGCGCCGGGCTCGTCGCGGGCAGCCCCGCCTTCGCGCAGGAAAAGCTCACCGTGTGGTGGGTCAAGGGCTTCTACAAGGCCGAGGACGACGCCCTCTTCGCCGCGATCAAGAAGTTCGAGGACAAGCACAAGAACATCAAGATCGAGCTCTCGCAGTACCCGGTACAGGACATGATCCCCAAGACCGTGTCCGCGCTCGACTCCGGCAGCCCGCCCGACGTCGCGTATGCCGATGTCTATGATTTCCAGGTCACCGCCAAGTGGGCGTACGACGGCAAGCTCGAGGACATCAGCAGTGTGATCGACCCGATCCGCGCGCGCTTCGCGCCGAACACGATCGAGACCACCTTCTTGTACAACGACAAGGACAAGAAGCGCGCGTACTACGCGTTCCCGATCAAGCAGCAGACGATGCACATCCAGTACTGGAAGGACATGCTCGCCGATGCAGGCTTCAAGCCCTCGGACATCCCGACGACCTGGAAGGAGTACTGGAGCTTCTGGTGCGACAAGGTCCAGCCCGCGTACCGCGCCAAGAGCGGCTCGCGCGCATTCGGCATCGGCCAACCGCTGGGCGTCGATTCGAGCGATTCGTTCTACTCGTTTCTGACCTTCATGGACGCGCACAACGTAAAGCTGGTCAGCGACGGCGGCAAGCTGCTGGTCGATGATCCGAGCGTGCGTCAGGGCCTTATCGACACGCTGACCGATTACACGGCGCCCTACGCCAAGGGTTGCTCGCCGCCGTCGAGCACGAGCTGGAAGGATCCGGACAACAACGTCGCGTTCCACAACAAGACGACCGTAATGACGCATAACGCGACCATCTCGATCGCCGCGAAGTGGCTGGACGACATGAACAACACGACGCTGACGGCCGAGCAGCGCGCTACCGCGAAGAAGAACTACACCGAGCTGATCGCCACGGCTGGCTTCCCGAACAAGCCCGACGGCAGCAAGATGGTCTACCGCGCCGCGGTGAAGACGGGGGTGGTGTTCAAGGATGCCAAGAACAAGGTGGCGGCGAAGCAGTTCGTGGCGTTCCTGCTCGAGGAGGCGAACCTGACGCCGTACGTCGAAGGCTCGCTGGGTCGTTGGTTCCCGGTCACGAAGATCGCGCAGGAGAGCCCGTTCTGGAAGGCTGACTCGCATCGCCTGTCGGTCTACAACCAGTTCAAGGCCGGTACCGTCACGTTCGAATTCACGAAGAACTACAAGTTCACCGTGCTGAACAACGAGAACGTCTGGGCCAAGGCCGCGAACCGCGTGCTCAACGAGAAGGTGCCGGTCGACAAGGCCGTCGACGAGATGATCGCCCGGATCAAGACCGTCGCGGCGCAGTAGACGGAGCGTCCACATGACTGCCATCGTCGCGCCGCTGTCTGCGCGCAAGCCGCCCGATCGATGGCAGTTCTGGGGGCGCATGCTCGTGCTGCCCTACATCCTGGTGTTCCTGGTCTTCGTGCTGTACCCGGTCTGCTACGGGATGTGGCTCGCGCGTCACCCGGCGAGCTACGAGAAGCTGTTCGAAGACCCAATCTTCTTTCGCAGCGTTGTCAACACGCTGGTGTTTCTGATCGTCGCGATCAACGTGAAGATGGTGATTGCGATGATCCTCTCGGGGTTCTTCGTCACCGAGCGCTGGTGGATCAAGATCCTGTCGCTGATCTTCATCCTGCCGTGGGCGCTGCCGTCGATCCCGACGATCCTCTCGGTGCGATTCATGCTCAACCCCGAGTGGGGCGTGATCAACACGCTGATCTTCAAGCTGACCGGGCTCGATGGCCCGAACTGGCTCAACCACCCACCCCTCGCGCTGGGCCTCTCGATGCTGATGCACGTGTGGAAGTCGCTGCCGTTCTGGACGCTGATCCTGATCGCCGGGCGTCTGGCGATCCCCGCCGAACAATACGAAGCCGCATCGGTCGACGGCGCGACGAACTGGCAGAAGTTCAAGTTCATCACCTGGCCGTCGATGCGCACGCTCTACGTGACCTCGCTGATCCTGTCGATGATCTGGACGCTGGGTGACTTCAACAGCGTCTACCTGCTGACCGGCGGTGGCCCGGCCGACCTGACGCACGTGCTGGCCACGCTGGGCATCCGCTACCTGCGGCTCGATCAGGTCGACCTGTCGATGGCCTCGATCGTCGTCGCGATGCCGCTGGTGCTGCCGCTCGTCTACTTCATGATGAAGCGGTTGTCGAAATGAAGATGACCTGGAAGAACGTGGCCACCGAGGCCAAGCTGCTGCTGATCGGCATCCCGCTGTTCCTGTGGACCATCATCCCGGTCTACCACCTGTTCCTGTTCGCGATCTCGCCGAAGGATCAGGCCACGACCGGCAAGCTGTGGCCCGACCACCCGACGCTGCAGAACTTCTACGCGGTGTTCGGTCAGAAGCACTTCTACCTCGACCACTTCTGGGTGCAGCTCGGCAACTCGGTGCTGATCGCGGTGGCGGTCGCGGTACTCACGCTGTTCGTCGCGACCTGCGCCGCGTTCGCGATCAGCCGGCTCAAGGTGCGCGGCGGGCGCACGGTGATGAATCTTGCGCTCTTCACCTACTTCATCCCGGCCGCGTTTCTCGCGGTGCCGATGTACAAGACGATGGGCAACTACGGGCTGCTGAACAGCCAGTGGGCGCTGATCCTGGCGATGGTGACGATCGCGTCGCCCTACTGCATCTGGGTGCTGAAGCAGGCCTCCGACAAGCTGCCCGTCGAGCTCGACGAGGCCGCACGCATGGACGGCGCCTCGCCGCTGCAGCTGTTCCGCCTCGTGTACGTGCCGCTGATGGTACCGTCGCTGGTCGCTGTCGGCACCTACGCGCTGCTGCTGGCGTGGAACGAATACCTCTACGCCTTCCTGCTGCTGTCCAACGACAAGAGCGTGACGCTGGCGGTCGCACTCGGCAACTTCCTCGCCGCCGACGACTCGCCGTGGGAGCTGCTGATGGCGACCGGCCTGATCTACGCACTGCCCCCGGCAGCGATCTACTATGCATTCAAGCGCTACATGGTGGGCGGCCTGACGGCCGGCGCCGTCAAGAGTTGAACCCGCGCTGACGACAAGGAACGAGGAACATGGCCACCGTAGGATTCCGCAACGTCCAGAAGACGTACGGCAACAAGGTCAAGGTGCTGCACGGCATCAGCTTCGACATCAAGGAAGGCGAGTTCGTCGTGCTGGTCGGCCCGTCGGGCTGCGGCAAGTCGACGCTGCTGCGCATGCTGGCCGGGCTCGAAGACATCACCGGCGGCGAGATCACGATCGACGACAAGGTCGTCAACGACCTCGAGTCCAAGGACCGCGACATCGCGATGGTGTTCCAGAGCTACGCGCTGTACCCGCACATGACGGTCGGCGAGAACATGGCGTTCAGCCTGAAGCTGCGCAAGGCCGATGCGGCGCTCACCAACGAGCGCGTCGCCAAGGCCGCGAAGATCCTCAACCTCGACGCGCTGCTCGACCGCCATCCGCGCGAGCTCTCCGGCGGCCAGCGCCAGCGCGTCGCGATGGGTCGTGCGATCGTGCGCGACCCGAAGGTGTTCCTGTTCGACGAGCCGCTGTCGAACCTCGACGCCAAGCTGCGTGTGGCGATGCGCGCCGAGATCAAGGCGCTGCACCAGCGGCTGAAGACCACGACCGTCTACGTCACGCACGACCAGATCGAGGCGATGACGATGGCCGACCGCATCGTCGTGATGCACGACGGCATCATCGAGCAGATCGGCACGCCGCTGGACCTGTACGACCGGCCGGGCAACCTGTTCGTCGCGCAGTTCATCGGCTCGCCGTCGATGAACGTGATCCCCGGGGCGCTGCGTGGCGGCAACACGGTGGAGGCCGCCGGCACGCGCTGGCCGGTGCCGGCGCAGATCGGCGGCAGCGAGGGCCAGGCCGTGCACTACGGCATCCGCCCGGGCGACATCCACCTCGCGCCCGCAGGCGCCGGCATCGCAGCGAAGGTGATCGTCGTCGAGCCCACAGGCGCCGAGACCGAGTTGCTGCTGCAGGTCGGCGACGTGCAGATCGTGGCCGTGATCCACGGCCGCACCGCGGCGAAGCCCGACGAGACCGTGTACCTCGCGATCGACGCGGACAAGGCGCACGTCTTCGACAGCGCCAGTGGCAAACGGCTCGGCTAGATGGCAACCAAGGTGCTCGCCCCTCTCATCGTCGTCATGGGCGTGTCCGGCTGCGGCAAAACCACCGTCGGCCGCCTGCTCGCGCGGCAGATCCAGGCCGAATTTCTCGAAGGTGACGACCTGCACCCGCCACGCAATGTTGAGCGCATGGCGGCCGGCATCCCGCTGACCGATGCCGACCGGCGCGACTGGCTGCAGGCACTGACCGAACAACTCGCGGATGCGCGCGCGGCGCGCTACCCGCTCGTCGTCTCATGCTCGGCGCTGAAGCGCAGCTACCGCGACGTGCTGCGCCGGGCCTCGCCCGCGCTCGTGTTCGTGCACCTGCATGCCACGCCGGCGCTGCTCGGCGCGCGACTGCACGCCCGCAGGGATCATTTCATGCCGCCCTCGATGCTCGAAAGCCAGCTCGCGACGCTGGAGCCGCCCGGCGCCGACGAACGGGCCGTGACGCTCGATGCCGCGCTCCCGGCCACCGGCATCGCCACCGCCGCCGTGGCCTGGATCGCCGCTCACCCCTACATCCCGCCGAAGAAATGACTGCCATCGACAGCTTCAGGCTCGACGGCCGCATCGCGCTCGTCACCGGCTCCAGCGACGGCATCGGCCTCGCGCTGGCGCGCGGCCTGGCGCAAGCCGGCGCGACCGTGGTGCTCAACGGCCGGCGCGCCGACAAGCTCGCCGCGGCGGCGACGATGCTGACGGACGAAGGGCTCAGCGTCCGCCAACGCGCCTTCGACGTCACGCAGCGCGAGCAGATCGATGCGGCCGTCACCGCGATCGAGGCCGAGGTCGGGCCGATCGATATCCTCGTCAACAACGCCGGCATCCAGCGCCGCGCGCCGTTCCAGGAGTTCGTCACCGCCGACTGGGACGAGCTGATGCGCACGAACCTGGACAGCGTCTTCCATGTCGGGCAGGCCGTCGCGCGCTGCATGATCCCGCGCCGGCGCGGGCGGATCATCAACATCTGCTCGGTGCAGAGCGAGCTCGGCCGCCCCGGCATCGCGCCCTACACCGC
>JBDTVC010000218.1:0-8495 GCA_040007475.1 Burkholderiales bacterium | reverse complement strand
CAGTGGCTCACCAAGTGAGCCTGTCACTACTCAACGCGAACAGAGCCTTCTCTTTTTGGGCCTCGTGGGTCCACCCATGGGTCCACCAGCGGTTTGCTTGGCCGTACGCGCGCCGAGGCAAATCGGTGCGGGGAAGGACCCGGTGGCGACAAGTCGGTACGGGGTTTAGCGGCCCAGCTGAGGTTAGGCAGTTGCTCAATGCGAACGCAGAACGGCTCCCTCCGGACCACAAGCGTCCGCCGATGGAATTTCGACGCTGCAAAAGTAGACACCCAAGCGAACTTGATGGCATGGGAGCGAATTCGGGTCAGGCGCAAGCGAGGCCAGACTGCCTGCCTCGCTTGTGATGGCGGCGCTGAACTCGCGCCATTTCTCGCAGGCTTTGATGTGCAGCTCGTCCACCGACCGTGCGTTCAGCCCATCGGCGCAGACGCTCTCCTCTAGCCGCACAGACCTCGCGCCGCTGAGGTTGTCGATCGCAGTCGCGAGGTGCGCCTCCATATTCGATACAACAAGTGCCATCGGTTGGTTGGGCGGATGGGGCGGCTCGTTCCGCTCGGGAACCCGAATGACGAATTCCCCCTCGAGTCGAACCAAGCCAAGACGCATCATTTCATCGAGTAGGGCGCGCGGATGGATGTCGCGAGAGACATCGTGTGCGAGGCGCTCAAAGCTGCAGTCTGGACCGATTCTCGGTAGAAGCTTAGCTTGGCCATCGAGCGTGACGTATGGCTTCGCTCGCAGCCATCGCGCGTGGACCTGAATCGAACGGGGGGTGGCATGCACCGATTCACCAACCGCGTCTGGAGTCGCCTCCACAGCCTGAATGGCTCGAACCTGCTTTCGGTCAATGCCCGACCGCAGGCTGAGCGCGGAGCAGCTGGGTTCAGCTTCTCCGTCCCGAACTAACTCACCATAAGCCTCTTGGACGAATACGATCTTGAGCGATTCGGCGAACTCTCTATACGAGACGCCACTACGAAGCAGCCAGCGCACGATTGGCCGCACCAGCACGGTCGCTTCGCGAAGTGACAAGGCGGTTCGCGACGCACTCGCCGCCTTCGGCGCGGAATTTTGAGTCGATGAGTCGGGGCGCTTTCGCTTCATGGAGACCTTCGCAAAGAACTGACTGATGCAGCGGCGAGCGTGGATGATCGGCTGGGCGTGCTTCACTGGACTCGTCCAGCCCGCCATCCAAAGGTGCGAGTGAGGTCGACGGCAAGCTGCGCCCGCTCGGACGATCAAAGGATCGCAGGGCGCACACGAGCAGACCACCCCCTGGATTGAGGGGTGCGAGCAGGTGCGCAATCTGGGCCGCAGATCACTCCATGTCATTCCAGAACAAATCTTCCGCGATCTGTCGTGCCTCTATCTCCGAATCACAAGCCGCTGAGGCCCATTCCCACTCAGGGCCGATTGTTTCGATCTCTTCTTCGCTGCAGACGCGGTATTCCACCTCATGGCGTTGTTCGCTCGTTGGGTTGAGGGCACGTGAGACTACGAACCAGGGCATTGGATCTCCCACCTATGCGTGTTGGTAGACGTGTCGGAGCCGAAGCAGGTCGATGCCGCAATGACTGCCAGTTGTGAAGTTGGCCCGCAAAACGTGGGACCAGTCCACGCAACGTAGACGGATGCGTTTTCGACTTTATTCCAGCGACCACGAATCTCTCCGGGCGAGATCATCGTCATGTGTGCTCGCCAATGAACCGATGATCGACGCACTCGGGCGTCGGCCGCCGACGGCGGCAGGGGCAAGCGCCACTATGGGCCAGCGGTGCGGCGCATGTCAGTCCAGCCGAACATCGACGTTGCCCGGCAGGGATGGTGCGCGAAGGAATTAGTTCGACGGTCGCTCACTCTTGCCGACCTCATAATTCACGAAGCGGTGTTGCCGTTTCCTGAAAGGCTGCCTTGTTTTCGATGCTCAGTGCCGCAGGCTGGCCGATCTGGCCATTGTTGATTTGTTCCGTCGCCGCCCTTTCCTTGGGTTTGGAGCGGCTTTTCAGCCTGCGCGTCGCTAGGGTCGCACCCCCGTCTCTCGTAGACGAGGTGATAGCGCTCACAAGGAACGGCATGCCGTCGTCGGAAGTCATATTCAAGGTGGCCAGCAGTTCGGTGCTGGGCGCTGTTCTCGCATCTGGGCTTCGAACTCTCGTTGTCGAGCCCCGCATCGGTGAAGCGCCCCTGCGCGAAGCCTTCGAGTCGGCAGGGCGGGCTGCCGTGCATAGGCTGGAGCGGTACCTCAACACCCTTGGGACGATCGCCTCTGCGGCGCCGTTGCTGGGTCTGATGGGTACCGTCATCGGCATGATCGAGATCTTTGGCTCGCAGGAGCCTACTGGTGTGAGCAACCCGGCCATGCTCGCCCATGGCATTTCCGTCGCGCTGTACAACACTGCGTTTGGCCTGATGATCGCGATCCCCACCCTAATGCTCTATCGGTACTTTCGCGGCCGTATCGAAGGCTTCACGCTTGACATGGAGCAGGCGGCGGATCGACTGGTGCCCCACTTGTTGCGCCTGGCCGCTGGCCGGAGAGTGGGGTGAGAGACCCGAAGCCAAGACGGTCAATAGCTTGAGCGATGCACTTGATTTGGTTTCCCCACGCGCTCAGCGTGCGACCCAAAACGAGTCGGTGCCGCCCGTGATTCGATGCAACGGGCGCCGTTGATCGACAGCTGATCTGCGCGATCAACGTGGCGAGATCTTTGCGTGGCACAGTCAGTCTCGAGCGGCGCATCCAAGTCGTGGGTCATCGGGCATTGACCAGCACATGTAGGACTCAAAGTAGAAGCGACGAGCGCGTGTCGTATCCTCGGATGGCAAGTCTTTCAAGACCAGCAATCGAAAATGGGGCCCGCAACCGAAGAAGTCACTCCCCGGCGTGTTGTGCGCCGCTCGTTGCGAAGGCTAATCGCAGCAGAACTGCGATCTCCGCCTCTTCATCGCGATCGCAGGCTTCGGTATGCCTTGATCATCGCGCTCGTGGTTCACGGCATGCTGCTGACCCTGCAATTCGACTTACCCGGGATTGGTCTTCCCGGTGCGAGTCTCCCTTGGTCCGAGCGGCGCGCCGAAGTTTCGCCGCTGAGGGTGGCTTTGTCGCCGTTGCCGGCATCGGCATCGGCATCGGCATCGGCGGCGGCGGCGCCCCCGTCCTCGGTGCAGATCGCAAGAGCGGCCGACTTGCCGCCAGTTTCCGTGCTGCGTCAGGATGCACCCGCCAGCGAATCGGTCTCCGAAGGTCGGATCAGCGATCAATGGACCGTTGGCGAGTCGCCGCCTTTGGCAACTCGCCAGGCCAATGCGGCTGCGACAACCACGAGTGAGCCTCCGGTAAATCGACGACCGACCGGGTCGTTGCGCGGTGGCGTCATTTCGCCCAAAGCGTCGACGCCTGCGAGACGCGGGCTGCGCTCGGCGCCAAAGTCTCGTGCTGCGCCAGCCGCGGAGCAGCCCAGGCTCATCGCTCAGGCGGATCCAGTCCCCGATGCGTTCACCGTTCCGACGCCTGTCGAATCTCCACACCCAGCTGCGTCGACGCCGCAGCCATCGACGAAGACATCGGTCGCGGTCCCGAGCCCAACACCCATTGACGATGCACCGCCGACCAGGACTGTGGAAGTCAAAAACAGGCCCGAGATTGCGTCGGAAGCGCTCGCTCAGGAGTTGCTGAGGCGGGTGGCTGCCGAGCAAGAGGCGCGAGATTTGGAAGAAGAGCGGGCGAGCCGGGAAGCACAGCGGCAGGAGGCACAGCGGCAGGAGGCACAGCGGCAGGAGGCACAGCGGCAGGAGGCGCAGCGGCAGGAGGCACAGCGGCAGGAGGCGCAGCGGCAGGAGGCGCAGCGGCAGGAGGCGCAGCGGCAGGAGGCGCAGCGGCAAGAGGCACAGCGGCAGGAGGCGCAGCGGCAGGCCGAGGCATTGCAGGCCAAGGCCGCCGTCGAGCAGGTCGAGCGTCGCCGCGAAGCAGAAGCGGAGGCCCGTCGTCAGGCGGACGAACTCGCGCGCCAGCAATCTGCGGCTGTGGAGGCGCAGCGGGTCGCGGATCAGCGAGCAGCGTCGATGGCTGCGGAGAGAAGGGCTCAGCTTGCTGCCGAGAAGGCAGGCGCCGAGGCCGCCGCAGCACAGCGGGCCTCAGACCTCGCTGCGCGGTCCCCGGTGGGCGGCGGCGCGGGTAGCCAGCGGCGTGAAGGTAGTCCCTCGGGCGGGGCAGGTGGGGGCGCATCCGCTCGTGAGGACGGATCCCGGTCAGATGGAGCGGCAGCAGTGACGGCGCGCGTGGGGGGGGAACCGGCGGCATCACCGACACCGGCTCGCAACGCCGAGCCCGTGCAGGCCGCTCGACCGGCCGCGGCGGAGCCGAGTCAGAAGCCGCCAGCGCCACGGCGACGCACCCTCATCGGTCGCACCGACAGAGAAGTCGGAGTTGTCATGTACGCCGAGGGGTGGCGTCAGAAGATCGAATTGAATGCTTCGTTGGATCTACTCAACGGGGCTTCTGTCGGGACGTATGCGAATCCCGTCGTTACGGTGGCACTCAGACGCGATGGGAGCGTCGAGAGCGTGGTGTTCAATCGCTCCAGCGGCAGTCAGGACGTCGACGCGGCGGTGCGGCGCATCATCATTCTCCTGTCACCGTACACGCCGTTTCCCCCCGATGTCGCCCAAGACTACGACGTGATCGAAATCCAACGCGTTTGGACCTTCGACAAGGCCGTGCGGCTCTTCTCCGGCGGGCGATGAACTGGATCAGGGCATCGGACGCCTCACGGCCGTGCGTCGAACCGATGGCACCGACATGGTTCGCGTCATTCCCATGGCGCCGTTTGGCCGTGGCCGGCGTGTGGGATCAGACGGAGCCGTTTGATCTTACAAGTCCTTACCCGGACTACCGCTGGGAAATCTTCCCATGCCAATAAAATAGGAGGGATGGTCGCTGCAGTTCCGTGACCACCACGATCGGCCGGCTCAAGTTGCAGGGCCGAAGGCCGAAGCAAACTCCAAGCGCAGTTGCGCGCTGACCAAGCCCCCGCCCACACGATGAACGACACGACTGCGAATCCCACCGTTGTGGGGCGAATGCCCGAATCTAGGGTCGAGGAACGCGAGCCCTCCCAGCCGCGGTCGAAGGACGGGTTGATCTACCTGTTGCTCGTTGTTTTGACTTTTGGCGCTTGGCAATTCACCCGGCTCAAGTTGTTCAAGCCTGGAGACGATGTCGGCTACTGGCTCGGTGTCGCCGGTGGCGTGATGATGCTCATCTTGTTCAGCTATCCGCTGCGCAAGCACTTGCGGTTCATGCATCGGTGGGGCAAGGTCAAATGGTGGTTCCTGGTTCATATGATGCTGGGGATCGGCGGGCCGATCCTGATCCTGATTCACTCGAATTTCAGCACGGCCTCGCTGAATGCGACGGTTGCCCTGATGAGCATGTTGATCGTGGCAGTCAGTGGTGTCGTGGGTCGCTTCATTTACGTGCGAATTCATCGCGGTTTGCACGGCGAGCGCAGCAAGCTGGGGGAGTTGCAGGCGCGTGCGGGGCTTGCCACTGGCGAAATGAAGTCGCGTTTCCGGTTTGCCCCGGAGGTGGCGGAGCGACTGCTGGCATTTGAGGCTGACGCGATATCGAGCGACTACAGCCTGGTTGCCATGTGGCGCAAGGTTGTCGTGCTGCCCATCCGGCAGCGGATCGTCTATCGCGCGTGCGTCGCTGAACTGAACCTGCGGCTGCACTCGATTGCTCGCGAGCGAGCCTGGACACGGGACTACCTCCGCTCACGACGGCGCAAGGGTGCGGCCCTGACACGCCGGCACTTGCAAAGCATCGTGCGAGTGGCTCAATTCACAGCGTACGAGCGGCTGTTCGCGCTCTGGCATGTCGCTCACGTACCCTTCGTCTATCTCCTCATATTTTCCGCGCTGTTTCATGTGTATGCTGTGCATGCATATTGAACACAACTGCTGAGGCCGGACCGCTGTGGAGTGCGGGCACCACCATGCAAAGCTCGTGGGGTCTTCTGCAGTGCCTGGCTCGGATCTTCGCGGTGCTTGTCGGACTCGGGTTCGCCGCTTCCGGCGCGCGAGCGCAGGCGCTTGAGTCCGTGCTTGCCCCGGGCAAGCTGATTCAGGCGCACGCAAAGCTGGACGAGCAGTGCACCAAGTGCCACGTCAAATTCGATCGCAATGCCCAGGATGGCCTGTGCGTTGATTGTCACAAGGATGTCGGCCAAGACCTCCGCACGAAGACAGGCTTTCACGGTCGGATGAAGCAGCAATCCTGCAAGACCTGTCATGCGGACCACAAGGGCCGCGAGGCCAACGCCGTCGCATTCGACAAGACGAAGTTCGACCACGAGGGCACGAACTTCGCGCTCAACGGTAGTCACCGCAAGGTTGAATGCGCGAAGTGTCACCTGCCGACCAAGGCGTTCCGGGTGGCAGACCGGGTCTGTGCCGCATGCCATCGAAAGGATGACGTTCACAAGGGATCGCTCGGTCCCAAGTGTGCCGACTGCCACAACGAAAACAGCTGGAAGGAAGCCAAGTTCGATCACGACAAGTCGCGCTTTGCGCTGCTTGGAAAGCACGGCGACGTCAAGTGCGCGGACTGCCACAAGAACGGCCAGTACAGGGACACGCCCAGGGAGTGCAACGCCTGCCACAAGAAAGACGACAAGCACAAGGGGCAGTTCGGGGCAAAGTGCGAGACCTGCCACGAGGCGAAATCGTGGAAGAACATCCGCTTCAATCACGACACGGATACGCGCTATCCCTTGCTCGGCAAGCACCACGCCGTGAAGTGCGAGACCTGCCATACCGGCGCGCTGTATCAACAGAAGCTGTCGAGCTCGTGCATTGATTGCCACAAGAGTGACGACAAGCACAAGGGCACGCTCGGCACTCAGTGCGGGACATGCCACACTGAGCGCAGCTGGAAGGAGCCGCCGAAGTTCAATCACGCCAAGACGGCGTTCCCTTTGCTGGGCAAGCATGCGGACGTGCAATGCAAGGATTGCCACAAGACTCAAGTCTTCAACGAAGCGCCAAAGCAGTGCATCGCCTGTCACCGGAAGGACGACAGGCACAAGGGCTCGCTGGGCGAGAAGTGCGCGGATTGCCATAACGAACGCAGTTGGAAGCAGACGAGCTTCGATCACGACAAGACGCGATATCCGCTCCTGGGCAAACACAAGAAGGCGGAATGTGGTGCGTGCCACAAGTCGCCGGACTACAAGCAGGCTCCCAAGGATTGCTTCTCTTGCCACGAGCGCGATGACAAGCACGCGGGCCAGCAGGGGCGCAATTGCATGCAGTGTCACGTCGAGACCGACTGGAAGTCGACGGCGAAGTTTGACCACGGACTGACGAAGTTTCCCTTGCTTGGGAAGCACGGCAAGGTGGAGTGCAAGAGTTGCCATGCCAGCGCGCGATTCAAGGACGCGAAGTCGGATTGCGTGGCCTGCCATGTGAAGGATGACAAGCACAAGAAGACGCTGGGGCCTTCGTGCGGTCAATGTCACAGCACAGTCACCTGGAAGAGCTGGGACTTCGACCACGACAAGCGGACCAAGTTCGTGCTGGACGGCAAGCATAAGGGGTTGATTTGCAGCGCGTGCCACACCAAGCCGATGGATGCTCGCGTGACTACATCTGCGTTATGCGTTAGCTGTCATGCCAAAGACGACGTGCACGACGGAAACTACGGCAGGCAGTGCCAGCAGTGTCATGTAACAAGTCTCTTTCGAAATATAAAATCTCAGATGGGGCGGCCCTGATCAGCGTAGACTCTCGGTGAAATACGTATAAATGGGAGGAATTCCCATGATTAATCGAGCCCAGCCCGGTCTCGCAAGACATAGGGATTGACGAGCCAACCATGCAAGTGAGCGGGGAGTTCTTGCAGAGCACACAAGTGTCTTCGGAGCGTGCGACGCGTTCCGGGGTGTGGGCGCTGCTGACTTCTCTGTGCGTCTCGGCTCGGTCAGGCATGTATGCGCTATTGGGCGGCGTGCTGCTCAGCGCAGGCTTGATGGGGCTGACCTTACCGGCACTGGCGCAGCAATCGTCCGCGTTCGATCACTTGACCACGGGCTTTCCGCTCGTCGGGGCGCATGAGCAGGTGCGGTGCGAGACATGCCACATCAAAGGCATATTCAAGGGCACACCGAAAGACTGCGCGACCTGCCATGTGCAAGGGAACCAGCGCGGCGCGGTGTCGAAGCCCGACACCCACATTCAAACGACGCAGACCTGCGACTCCTGCCACACGATGGCGTCGTTCCGCGGAGCGATGTTCAGCCACGTGGCCGTTGCGCCGGGGTCGTGCAGCTCCTGCCACAACGGGATCCGTGCGGTGGGCAAGACCGCCTCGCACATTCCAACGACTGCCTCGTGCGATCAATGCCACAACGCGAGTTCCTTCGGCTCCGTGTCCGTTCCTGCGAACCACATCCCGTACGCAGCGACGGCGCAGTGCGCGGCCTGCCACACGT
>JBDTVC010000217.1:0-8575 GCA_040007475.1 Burkholderiales bacterium | reverse complement strand
TTTCAGGTACTAGCGGGTAACTCCGTGGGGGTTCGAGTCCCTTCCTGGGCACCAAGAGTAGAGAGAGATTTGTGAAGGGCCGGCATGCGAATGCTGGCCCTTTTCCATTGGCGGCGCGAGTTCCAGAGGTCGGCTCAAATCACGAACTTCTTCGCCAGCGCATCCGGCCGCATGTCGTCGTACTCTTCGAACGGCTGGTGAATCCACGGGCTGGTCGGCAGCAACTCGACGAAGTAGTCGGGCGTGTAGGTCGACACCCCCTTGGTCCAGATCACCGCCGAACGCAACTCGCTGATGGACGGCATCCCGCGCAGGCGATCCACGACCGCGCGCAGCGTCACGCCCGAATCCGACAGGTCGTCGACCAGCAGCACCCGGCCGGCCAGTTCGCCCTTGGGCATCGTGATGTACTTCGCCAGGTCCAGGCGGCCCTGGATCGTGCCGGCCTCGGCGCGGTACGAACTGGTCGACATGATCGCCAACGGCTTGTCGAACACCCGCGAGAGCACATCGCCTGGCCGCATGCCGCCGCGCGCCAGGCACAGGATCTGATCGAACTCCCAGCCCGAACCGGCGATCTTCAGCGCCAGCCGTTCGATCAGCATGTGGTACTCATCCCAGCTCACATACAGGTGTTTGCCATCGTCGGTCAGCATGCGTCGTCCTCGGGATGCGGAAGGATTGGGGGGTGTTCGGAAGGATATCCGCGGCCGCTCAGCCCTTGTACGGGTGCCGCAACAAAATCGTGTGATCGCGATCTGGTCCGGTCGACACCATGTCGATCGGCCGGTCGATGAACGCCTGTACCCGCTCGAGGTAACGGCGCGCGTTGAGCGGCAGCTTGTCCCATTCGGTGATGCCGAACGTGCTGTCGGTCCAGCCCGGAAAGGTGTCGTAGATCGGCACGCAGTCGTCGATGTCGTCGGCATCGAGGGGCAGGATGTCGATGCGCTGGCCGCGCAGCTCGTAGCCGACGCAGACCTTGATCTCCGGCAGCCCGTCCAGCACATCGAGCTTGGTGATGCACACGCCGGAGATGCCGTTGATGATCATCGAGCGCTTCAGCAGCGCCGCGTCGAGCCAGCCGCAGCGGCGCGGCCGGCCGGTGACGGTGCCGCGCTCCTGCCCCACGGTCGACAGGTGATGGCCGACCGAACCCGGCGTGTCCATCTCGAGCTCGGTCGGAAATGGGCCGCTGCCCACACGCGTCGTGTAGGCCTTCGTGATGCCCAGGATGTAGTGCAGCAGATCGGGCCCGACGCCAGCACCCGCGGCCGCATTGCCCGCCACGCAGTTGCTCGACGTGACGTACGGGTACGTGCCATGGTCGATGTCGAGCAGCGTGCCCTGCGCACCCTCGAACAGGATGTTCGCGCCGGCGCGGTTCGCCGTGTGCAGGATGTAGCCGACGTCGGCCATCATCGGCCTGATCGCTTCGGCGACCTTCATCGCCAGATCGAAGATCGGCTGGAACTCCAGCGGTTTGGACTGGAGGTAGCCTCCGAGCGCGAAGTTGTGCAGCGCCAGCAACTCGCGCAGTTTCTTGGCGAAGCGGTCGGGATGCTTCAGATCCTGCACGCGCAGCGCGCGCCGCGCGACCTTGTCTTCGTACGCCGGGCCGATGCCCTTGCCGGTGGTGCCGATCTTGCCGGCGCCACTGCTCTCGCGCAGCGCCTCGCGGGCCTTGTCGACCTCCACATGGAACGGCAGGATCAACGGGCACGACTCACTGACGAACAGCCGCGAGCGCACCTCGACGCCGATCGCCTCGAGCCGCTCGATCTCCGCCAGCAGGTGCGTGGGGTCGACCACCACACCGTTGCCGATGTAGCAGGCCACACCGTCGCGCATGATGCCCGACGGGATCAGCTGCAGCGCCGTCTTGACGCCCTTGATCACGAGTGTGTGGCCGGCGTTGTGGCCACCTTGGAAACGTACGACCGCCTGGGCGTGGTCCGTCAGCCAGTCGACGACCTTGCCCTTGCCTTCGTCACCCCATTGGGTGCCGACGACGACGACGTTGTGCCCGGCGGCGCTCTTCTGTTGCATGTCAAGGTGATCCGTGTATTGAAGTCCGAGTGCGCGGCGCTCAGAGCGCGCGCACGATCCATTGCGCGTCGACCAGCGCGAGCTCGCGGTCGCAGTCGTATTCCTGCGCCTCGTGCTCGTGGCCGGGCAGCACGCGCACCACCGTCTCGCCCTGCTCGCGCAGCCGGCGGACGCTGGCGCGCAATGCGTCGTCTTCGGCCCACGGCGCGCGAATCGCCGCGTGCAGCGCATTCGCCGGCGCGCACGCCGCGAGCACCTTGAGGTCGAGGCTGAAGCCGACCGCGGGCCGGCTGCGGCCGAACACGGCGCCGACCTCGTCGTAACGTCCGCCCCGCGCCACGGCGTCCGGCGAACCCGTGACGAACGCCGCGAAGCGCGCGCCGGTGTAGTAGTCGTTGGCGCCGATGTCGGCCAGATCGAAGCCGACGCTGACCTCGGGGTGCGACTGCCCGACGCGCAGTGCGAGCCACTGCAGGTCATCGAGCGCGGCCAGCACCAACGGGCGCGCCGGCAGGATGCGGCGCGCCGCGGCGATGACCTCGGCACCGCCATACAGATCGAGCAACGCCATCAGCGCCTTGCGCGACTCCTCCGGGAAGCTGCGCGACAACGCGCGCAGCGCCGCGGAGTCCTTCGCGGCGAGCGCCGCGTAGACCTCGCCGAGCTGATCGGAATCGACCATCACGCCCGCGAGCACGCCGCGCACGATGCGTGCATCGCCCAGGTCCAGCGTGATCCGCGCGAGGCCCGCGGCGCGCAGGCAATCGAGCGCCAGGTCCTGGACTTCGAGATCGGCTTCCAGCCCCGTGTGCCCGTAGATCTCGGCGCCGAACTGCATCGGCTCGCGCGTCGAGTGCAAACCGGACGGCAACGCATGGAGCACGGGGCCGCAGTAGCACAGCCGCGTCACGCCGGCGCGATTGAGCAAGTGCGCGTCGATGCGGGCGACCTGCGGCGTGCTGTCGGCACGAACGCCGAGCGTGCGGCCACTGAGCTGATCCACCAGCTTGAACGTCTTGAGATCGAGCGAGTGGCTGGCCCCGGTGAGCAACGATTCGATGTGCTCGAGCATCGGCGGGATCACCAGCTCGCAGCCATAGCCGCGAGCCACGTCGGTCAACCGCCGGCGCAACTCTTCGATGTGACGCGCCTGCGCAGGCAGCACGTCGGCAATGTGCTCGGGCAGCAGCCAAGCAGATGACATGGGAAAAACGCCGGGGGTTAAAACGAAGATTGTACCGGCCGTGATGGCGCCCCACGGCCGACGAATACGTCGTCCGATCCCCCGAGGGGATGCGGGCCGGCAGAGGCCACGCAGAGGCCTCTTCGTGGCCCTCGGCGGCCCGGCGCTCAGCCGCCTCGACGAAGCGGTCAGGTCAGGAAGAAGTACAGCATCGCCAGACCCGCGAGCATGCTGCCCAGCCCGATGAACCGGATCTGCCCGTCGCTCAGTTTCAGCGCCCGTTCGAACACGCTGCGCCACTGTGGCGGGCTGATGAAGGGCAGCAGCCCCTCGATCACCAGCATCAATGCAAACGCACCGAGCAACAGATCGGCCAGCCCCGGCGGCGAGTCGCCCAAGCAGGCCTACCGCTTGCCGGACGAGACCGGCGCCGCAGCCGGCGCCGCGCTGCCGCGCATGGCCTTGAAGAAGTCGCTGCCGGTGTCGACGACCATCACGTCGGACTTGTTCCGAAAGCTCGCGCGATAGGCCTCCAGGCTGCGATAGAACTGCGCGAACTGCGGGTCGCGGCCGAAGGCTTCGGCAAACGTGGCCGAAGCCTTGCCATCCCCCTCGCCCTTGATCTTCTGGGCATCGCGGTACGCCTCAGCGACGATCACCTCGCGCTGGCGATCGGCATCGGCGCGGATCTTCTCGCCCTCGGCACCGCCGGTCGCGCGCAGCTGGTTCGCCACCTGCTGGCGCTCCGACCGCATGCGGCTGTAGATCGAGTCGGTGATGTTGGCGACGAAGTCGACGCGCTTGATCCGCACATCGAGGATCTCGATGCCGAAGGACTTGGCTTCGTCGGCGAGCCGACCGCGAACATCCTGCATGACCTTGTCGCGCCCGCTGGACAGCACTTCTCCGACGGTGCGCTTGGTCACCTCTTCGTTGAAGGCCGCGTGCACGATCGGGCTCAGCCGTGTCTCGAGGCTGCGCATGTCGGAGCCGTTGTTGCGGATGAACTGGCGCGGGTCGGTGATGCGCCACTTGACCAGCCAGTCGATGACCAGGCTCTTCTTCTCGGCGGTGAAGATCGGGCGGTTCTCGGGGCTGTCCATGGTCTGGATGCGGCGGTCGAGGAACACGACGTTCTGGAACGGCGGCGGCAGCTTCCACTTCAGCCCGGGCTCCTGGACCACTTCCTTGATCTCGCCCAGCGCGTAGATCACCGCGACCTGGCGCTGATCGACGACGAACAGCGTCGACGCGAGCGCCATCAGGATCAGCAGCAAGCCGCCGACAAACAAAGCAATGCGATTCATGTTCTTGTTCTCCTAGCGTGCGTCGCGGTCACGACCACGCTGGTTGTCGCGCGAGCGCACGTCGGTGCTGCTGCCCGAGGCCGGCACTTCGGTGCCGGGCGCGGCCGGCACGGCGGCGGGCGGCGCGGCCACGGCCGACTGCTGCAGCAGCTTGTCCAGCGGCAGGTACAGCAGGTTGGAATTGCCGCGCGTGTCCACCATCACCTTGCTGACGTTGGAATAGACCTGCTGCATCGTGTCGATGTACATGCGGTCGCGCGTCACGGTCGGCGCCTTCTCGTATTCGGTCAGCACGCTGGTGAAACGCTGCGCATCACCGACCGCCTGCGCGATCACGCGCGACTTGTAGCCTTCGGCCTCCTCGCGCAATCGCGCCGAGGTGCCCTGCGCCTTCGGGATCACGTCGCTGGCGTAGGCCAGGCCTTCCTTCTTCAGGCGGTCGCCGTCCTGGCCCGCCTTCAGGGTGTCCTCGAACGCGGCCTGCACTTGCTCGGGCGGCTGCACGCTCTGCACGTTGACGTTGGCGACGATGATGCCGGCCTTGAGCCGGTCGAGCTGCCCTTGCACCGACTTGACCAGTTCGGCCGCGATCGCGTCGCGCTGCTCGTACAGCACCGAATCGATCTTGCTCTTGCCGACGATCTCGCGCACCGCCGACTCGGCAGCGAGCTTGACAGCCTCTTCGGGGTCACGGTTCTCGAACAGGAATGCCCGTGCGTCCTTCAAGCGGTACTGCACCGTGAAGCGGATGTCGACGATGTTCTCGTCCTGCGTCAGCATCGACGAATCGCGCAGCCCGGTCGCGGCGACGACCGCATTGCGGCCGACATCGGCCGTGCGCAGTTGCGTGACGTTGACCGTCTCGTGCGCCTGGAACGGGTACGGCATGCGCCACTGGAACCCGGCATCCACCGTGTGACTGAACTTGCCGAACGAGGTAACCACCGCCTGCTGGCCTTCCTGCACGATGAAGAAGCCACTGCCGAGCCAGATCAGCGCCACCACGCCGGCGATCAGGCCGGCGCCGATGCCGGCGCTTTTCATGTCGGGCTGAAAATTCGACCCGCCACCGCCGCCACTATTGTCATCCGGGCCGTTGCCGCGTGGCCCACCGCCCTTGCCGCCGAACAGGCCGCTGAGCTTGCGGTTGAAGTCGCGCCAGAGTTCGTCGAGATCCGGCGGGCCTTCGTTCCTGCCGTTGCTCAGGATCAGGCCGGACGCCAGCGCGTGCGCGGCGCGCGCCAGCGCTCGCGGGCGCGACACGCCGGCCTCGGGTGCAATGGTGGTGTGGCTCATGGTCATGCGTGTAAAAGGTGGGGGTCGGTTCGCGGTGTCGCGGCCTGCTGATCGTCTGCCACATCGTCGTCGGCGAAATCATCAGCCAACAATGCATCATGTTGGGTCGCATCCGGTGCGTTCAAGCGGTGCGTCGGCATCGCGGCCACGGCCTCGGCCAGGATCGCACGCAGCTCGGGCATGCCCTCGCCGCTCTGCGCGCTGATGAACACGCGCTGCACGCGCACGCCGGCCGCCACTTCGATGGTGTCGCGCAGGGCGCGTGGCCGCTGTGTTTCTTCGAGCTGGTCGAGCTTGTTGAACACCAGCACCTGCGGGATGTCGTTGGCACCGATCTCGGCCAGCACTCGCTGCACTTCGCTCATCTGATCGGCCAGCACCGGGCTTGCCGCATCGACGACGTGCAGCAGCAGGTCGGCATCGTTGGCTTCCTGCAGCGTGGCCTCGAAGGCTTCGATCAGCTTGTGCGGCAGGTCGCGAATGAAGCCGACGGTGTCGCTCAGCGACACCGCGCGAGCCGACGCCCCGGCTTCGGCGAGGTAGAGCTGGCGCGTGGTGGTGTCGAGCGTGGCGAAGAGCTGGTCGGCAGCGTAAGCACGGGCGTTCACGAGCACGTTGAAAAGCGTCGACTTGCCGGCGTTGGTGTAGCCCACCAGCGAAACACGGAAGGTCTGGTTGCGCTCGCGCGAGCGACGCTGCGTGCTGCGCTGCTTCTTCACGCGCTCGAGCTGCTTTTTCACGCCCTTGATGCGCTCGCCGATCATGCGGCGGTCAAGTTCGATCTGCGCTTCACCCGGGCCGCCGCGCATGCCGATACCGCCGCTTTGCCGCTCAAGGTGGCTCCAGCGCCGCACCAAGCGCGTCGACAGGTATTGAAGCCGCGCCAATTCGACCTGCAGCTTGCCCTCGTGGCTTTGCGCGCGCTCGCCGAAGATCTCGAGGATCAGCATCGTGCGGTCGGCCACGGCCACGCCGAGATGCTGTTCAAGGTTGCGCTGCTGTGCCGGTGACAAGGCCTGGTCGAACAGCACCGCTTCGGCCTGATGGGCCTGCACCAGCGCCTTGATCTCATCGGCCTTGCCCGAGCCAACGAACAACGCGGCGTCGGGCGCCTTGCGGCGTGCGACCACGCGAGCCACGGCCACGTCGCCCGCCGATTCGGCCAGCAAGGCCAGTTCGTCGAGAGACGCATCAAAGGCTTTGCCACGCCCGAAATCGACACCGACGAGGACCGCGCGGGCCGGGCCCGTCGATCCGGCAAGGCCGGTTGAATTCGCGGAACTCAAGGGGGGCTGGGACTGGCCCGACGCCGCAGGCTTGTTCAAGCCTGATCGGCGGGTTCGGCAGCGCTGAAGTTCACCGCGCGACCGGGCACGACCGTGGAGATCGCGTGTTTGTAGACC
Source organism: Burkholderiales bacterium (assembly GCA_040007475.1). Lineage (GTDB taxonomy): Bacteria > Pseudomonadota > Gammaproteobacteria > Burkholderiales > Burkholderiaceae_C > LMDS01. Next base: position 1,337 of record JBDTVC010000217.1, on the reverse strand, counting down.
ATCTGCGTCACGGTATTGCGCAACAACACCACATACTGGTCGAACGACTCGATGTGGCCTTGCAGTTTGATTCCGTTGACGAGGTAGATCGAAACCGGAACGTGCTCTTTGCGCAGCAGGTTCAGGAAGGGGTCTTGTAGGAGTTGCCCTTTGTTGCTCACGATATTCTCCGTGATGAAAGTTCAGAAGCGTTCACGTTAACACAGCACCTGCACGCAACCGCGCAAAAACAGCGCAAGCCCCCTGTGAAACGCGGCTTTTACTCTTTCGTGTCGAAGGGGTTGCGCGACGAACGCAGTTCGATCCGCATCGGCGTGCCGGTGAGCTTGAAATGCTCGCGAAAGCGCCCTTCCAGGAAGCGCTTGTACGAGTCGGTGATGTGGTCCAGCGAGTTGCCGTGGATCACGATCAGCGGCGGGTTCATGCCGCCCTGGTGCGCATAGCGCAGCTTCGGCCGGAACGCGCCGGCGCGTTTCGGCGCCTGGTGTTCCACGGCGTCCTGCAGCAGGCGCGTCAGCACCGGGGTCGACATCTTGCGGGTGGCCGAGGCGTGGGCGTCGGCGATAGCCTTCCAGACCGGCCCGAGCCCCTGGCGTTTGATCGCGGAAATGTGCAGCACCGGCGCGAACTTCAGGAAGGCCAGGCGTTGCTCGATCGAACGTTGCAGCGTCTGCTTCTGATAGTCGTCGACCGCGTCCCATTTGTTGACGGCGACCGCCACTGCGCGACCGCTCTCGAGGATGTAGCCGGCGATGTGCGCATCCTGGTCGGTGACGCCTTGCGTCGCGTCGAGCAGCAGCAACACGACGTTGGCGTCGGCGATCGCCTGCAGTGTCTTCACGACCGAGAACTTCTCGATCGCCTCGAACACCTTGCCGCGACGGCGCAGGCCGGCGGTGTCGATCAGCTCGAACTTCTGACCGTTGCGCTCGAACGGCACCGTGATCGCATCGCGCGTCGTGCCCGGCTGATCGAACGCGACCAGCCGCTCCTCGCCCAGCCAGGTGTTGATCAGCGTCGACTTGCCGACGTTCGGTCGGCCGGCGACGGCCAGGCGGATCGGCGCACCCTCTTCCGGCACGCCGTCGTCTTCCTCGTCGAACTCGAAGTGTGCGAGCGCGGCTTCCGTCAGGCTGCGGATGCCCTGCCCGTGCGCCGACGAGATCGGGTGCGGCTCGCCCAGGCCGAGTTCGTAGAACTCGGCGAGCATCGGCGACTCCTGCATGCCCTCGGCCTTGTTGACCGCGAGTATGACGGTCTTGCCCACGGTGCGCAGATAGCGCGCGATGTCGAAGTCCTGGCCCGAGACCCCCGAGCGCACGTCGACGACGAAGATC
>JBDTVC010000216.1:0-8650 GCA_040007475.1 Burkholderiales bacterium | reverse complement strand
CGGGTAACATTCCTTCGTGAGGCAACACGCAGCTCAAGATAGTTGACGCCGGGCAGTGTCCGGTCATTCAGGGGGCCAGCTCACCGACGCCATTGACTTCAAACGCCTGTGCGTCTGGTGTTGGCGCCGAACGCAGACGGCGCAAAGGGCTTGCGGAGGAAGGTCTGGACGGCGGCTCCGCGGCGCGGACAAGTGATCATTGAGTGCCCGGAATGGGTCGGGACGATGCGCTCGTCGTCTCGAAGACTGGCCGTTCAAGCCGCGCCGAGTCGAATGGATGCCGTCGGTATGGACCGCGAACAGGAAGTCCCCGCCAGAAGCTGCCGGTGGCGAGGGGCGGCATTCTGGCAATTGACTCTCATTCGTGTGGCGTCCGAGTCCTTCGTTGCACTGATGCGGGAGCAGGCTGCGACATGGCCCTCGTCGTTCTAGGGGTCCGAGCCGAGCCATCCTCGTCAACCCGTTGCGGGCCGTGATCTTGACGCGCAGAATCGGCGTGCTCTTCGGCCCACGGGGCTCACTCGTGCGCGGCGTCGGGCACATCGAGGAGACGGGCATGCGAATGCATCGGGTCGCGGTTGCAGCCGCGCTGGCGAGCATGTTGATCAGTGGGTCGCTGGCACACGAAGTCGAAGAGGGCAAAGGCACGTTGGGCAAGGTGTCGTTCGCCAACTCCTGCGACGCCAAGGTGCAGGGTGAGTTCCAGCGCGCGATTGCGATGCTGCACTCGTTCTGGTTCTCGGCCGGGGAGAAGGCCTTCCGCCATGTGCTCGAGGACGATCCGGCGTGTGGCGTGGCCACTTTCGGCATTGCGGCGATCCTGATGAACAACCCGCTCGCCGGGCAGGGTCCTTCGCCCAAAGCTGCGGAAGCGGCGCAGCTCGCGCTCGACCAGGGGCTGCGCATCGGCGCCAAGACCCAGCGCGAGCGCGACTACATCGCTGCCGTGGCCACCTACTACGCCGATTTCGCCAATCGGCCGGAGCGTGCGCGCCAAGCATCGCGGGCACAGGCCTTCGAGGCCCTGGCGGCGCGATACCCCGACGACGACGAGGCACAGATCTTTGCCGCGCTGTACGTCGCCGGGACGCAGTCGCAGGCCGACCAGACCTATGCGGCCTACTTGAAGGCAGCAGGCACGCTCGAGAAGATGTTCGTCAAGTATCCGGATCATCCCGGCATCGCGCACTACCTGATTCACAGCTACGACGCACCACCAATCGCTGACAAAGGCCTACCCGCCGCGCGGCGCTATGCCGGCATCGCCCCCGACGCGCCGCATGCGCTGCACATGCCCTCGCACATCTTCACCCGCGTGGGGGCTTGGCAGGATTCGATCGCGACCAACCGGCGCTCGGCCGACGTGGCCAAGAAGGACAACGACGGGACCGGTGCCTTCCATGCTGCCGACTACATGGTCTATGCGCAGCTGCAGCTGGGACGCGACCAGGACGCTCGCCGCGTGCTCGATGAATTTGCGCGCGTGAGTACCGACCCGGCGCTAGTGGCCGGGCCTTACGCAGCCGCGGCGATGCCGGCGCGCATGGCGCTCGAGCGTGGCGATTGGGCCGCCGCGGCGCAGTTGCCACAGCAAGGTTCCAAGTTCCCGTTCTGCGATGCGCTCACCACGTTCTCGCGTGCGCTCGGCGCCGTGCGCGGCGGCAACGTCGCCGCCGCCGAGACGGAGGCACAGACGCTGGCGGCACAGCACAAGGCCCTGGTCGACGCGAAGAACAACTATTGGGCTACCGAGGTGGAGATTCAGCGCACCGCGGTGGCCGGCTGGATTGCGCTGGCTCGCGGGCAGTCCGACGAGGCGCTGCGCCTGATGCGCGCGGCGGCCGACCTCGAAGACCGCAACGAGAAGCACATCGTGACGCCCGGTCGCATGGTGCCGGCGCGCGAACTGCTCGGCGAGATGCTGATGGAGCTCAAGCAGCCGGCTGCGGCCCTGGTCGAGTACGAGCGCTCGCAGGTGCGCGAGCCGAACCGCTTCCGCAGTATTGCCGGCGCGGCGCTTGCGGCCGACGCCGCCGGCGACCGTGCCAAGGCCAAGCGCCTGTATGCCCGCCTGCTCGAGCTCGCCCGCGACGCCGATTCGCCGCGGCCCGAGCTGGCGCGGGCCAAGACGTACCTGGCCGCCAGCTGATGCGCGCAAGGCGGTGGTGGCTGGGCGCCGCGGCGTGCGTGCTGGCGCTGCAGGGTGCTGGCGCTGCGCCGTCGGACGACGCAGACGACCAGGCCCTGCTGCAGGACGAGGACTACGTTGCCGGCCTCGCCGCGCTCAAGGCGGGTGACGCCGGTGCGGCTTTGCGCCGCTTCGAGTCGGCGCTGCGGCGCTTCCCGAATACCGCCGACCTACACAACGAACTCGGCTTCGCGCATCGCAAGCTGCGCCAGATGGACAAGGCCTTCGAGCATTACAAGCGTGCGCTGATGATCGAGCCGCGGCACCGGGGGGCGCACGAATACATCGGCGAGGCCTACCTGATAGTCGGCGACGTGGCGAGTGCCGAGAAGCACCTCGCGGTGCTGAGGTCGATCTGCCTGCTGCCATGCGAGGAACTCACTGACCTCGGGAAGGCAATTTCCGAGCATCGCGCGCAAGCCAAGGCCCGCTGAACGCGGGCCGCGGGGGCCAGGTGGTGTGGCACATGATCATCGGCCGCATGATGGAACCGCTCACGCGCGGGCGTGCTCTGGTCGGAGAACAGGGCTCGAGCTCCGTGGTGACGATGCCGAATGGACGACGCCCGCGCGCTCAGGCCACTGCGGTGATCACGCTGTAGGCTGGCGAACACGTCGTGGCAGGCCCACGAGTGCGATGGCAGCTTTGTGACGAGAAATCCGGGACGACGAGTGTCTCTCATGGGTCGAGAGGCCCAGTTCGCCGGCTGCGGGAGCAGCCGTTGGTCGGGCCTCTCCGCCAGCTGATGGACTCGCTCATCGGCTCCGGCGTCAACGAAGGTCAAGTTCCGAGGTGCAGCATACAGCCGGCAAGGGTGCCAGCCAAGGTCAGGTATCGGCGGCCGCAGTCGTTCGCGGGCGGCCGTTGACCGGCAGCACCCAGTCTGAAGTAGACCTTCGGTCAAGACCGCAACGAGATCTCCGGCCATGCCACTCCAGGTTAGCGGACGCTAGGCTCGAAGACCTCAAGAATACTGGTAGGCCGTGTTGGACTTGAACCAACGACCAAAGGATTATGAGTCCTCTGCTCTAACCAACTGAGCTAACGGCCCGAAGCGGCCGATTGTAGGCAGAGGGTCGGGATGGGCCGGCCCACGCCCAAGGGGCGCGAACGGGCCAACCGCAGGACTCAGATCGTCTTCGAATCGAACATCAGCAGTTCGACGCCGGCCTGCGCAAAATTGGCCAGGTCACCTGCCGTGGCCTGACCCTCGGGCGAACCCAGCGCAGCCTGGATCGCGGCGAGCGAATCGAAGCCGAGCAGGGCCACGAGATGGTAGGCCGAATCGCCCTGGGCCGAAGCCACCGGCCCGCTGCTGACCTCGTAGCTGCGCAGGCCAGGAACCTTCTTCGCCTTCGGAACGTGGGTCGAGAAGTAGTACGCGTCGAATGCCGCCGCATCGGCGGGCTTCTTGTACAGCGCAACGAGCTTGGCCATGGGGTTTGTCTCCTGGTGGAAGTTCGGGTTCGGGCTTGCACGGTACATCGCCGCGGCGCGCGCGTACAGAGGCCCGCCTACAGGTCGTACCAGCCGAGCCCGATGATGAAGCCCGAGGCGCGGCTGCCGTCGGCGCGCTGCTGCTGCAGGCTGAAGTCGATCGCCAGCTTGTCTCGGCGCAACCAGTGGCGTGCACCGAGCTGCATGAACGTCGTCTCGCCCTCGCGTGCCAGTTCGGCGAAGAAGAGCGTGCGCTTGAACAGCTCGCGCTCGATGCCCATGGCGCCGCTCCAGGTGCGGCGCGCGTCGCGTGCCTTGCCGACGCCGGCGTTGAGGTGCACGAAGCCGCCGCCGTCGCCCAGGGCGATCGACAGCGGCAGCTTGACGCCGATCGACGGCACCGTGCGGCCCGCGTCCTGCGTGCGCTCGGCTGCGACCGTCGCGCTCAGGCCCCAGCCCCAGCCGTCGCGCGCAACGTTGTTGAAGATCTGCTTGAATTCGACCTCGGCCTCGTGGCCCGTCTCGCTGCCACGGCGATCGGCAAGGCGCGTCAGCTCGACCTGCACCGAGGTGCCGGCCGCGAAGGTGTACTCGGGCTCGACGGACAGGCCGCGCACGCTGCCCAGCCGCTGCACCCACGATTCGAACGACCAGACCTGCTCGTCGTCTTCGAGCACGGCCGTGCGCGCCACCTGGAACGGGCGATCGTTGCCGCGTGCTACCGGCGTGGCGAGCGCCGCCAGCACGCCGATCCACAGCGGGAGGCGGCGCAGTGGCGCGGCGTACCGCGCGAGCAGCAGGATCAACGCCAGCCCTGCGAACAGGAGGCGCCCGTCGGCCCTCACCGACGTCGGCTTGGCCAGCGCCGGTGCGGTGAGCGCCGCCGCCAGCGCGTCCGCCGATTCGAGGCGCACGAAGCCCAGGCCGCGTTCGCCGGCGAGCAGGCGCAGATAGGGCTCGCGCAAGCCCGACAGGTGCTCGCTGCCCGGTGTCGCCCCGAGCGCAGGCGTGGGGGCCGCCACTGCGTCTTCGGTCATGCGCTCGCCATTCACGCTGGTGCTGCGGCCATGGCTGTAGAGATCGGCTTGCGCCACCTCGTCGGCCTGCCAGAAGCCCAGCGGCTGCCCGCCCGGATCACTCTTCGGGATCGGCGACGGGCGCACATCGCCGACGCCGACGATCAGCCCCGCCACCTCGCCGGGCTTGTCGTCGAAGGCTGGCCGGTGCTGCGCGCTCAGCGGCGGCGATTCGTGTCCGTCGGTGACGAAGACCAGCGACGGGGTGCCGGTGAGCAGCTTGGCCACCTGGAGGCCGCTGTGCAGGCCCTTGGCGATCTCGCTGTTGCCGTTCCAGGCCATGCGCCCGTCGATGTGCTCGAGTGTCGCCCGCAGCTCGCTCAGGTTCGCGCAGACCTCGACCGGCTCGAACAACAGGAACGCGCGGTACTCGGTGAACACGCCCCAGCCCACCTTGGAGCCGCAGGGCAGCTGCAGCAGCGCCTCCCGCAGCGCGTGCTTCGCGAAGTTCAGGCGCGAGACCGGCTTGCCGTTCAGCGACTCGTCCTGCACGTCCATGCTCTGCGTCACGTCGAGCACGATCACGTGGTCGAAGCGGGCACGCTCGACCGGCCAGCCCGGGCGCAGCAGGCACGCTGCCAACGCGATCGCGGCGCTCGCGAGCAGCCAGCGACCGGCATGCGTGCGCCACGACGCGGTGATGCGGCTGGTGAGCTCGTGCGCGCTGATGTTCATGGCAGGCCGGGAGAATAGCCGCGCATCGTCGTCGCGGCACGTTCGCGGTTGGGCGCCGCGTCGGCCGCAACCGGCTCCTCGTCGTCGGGGTCGGGCAGCAGGCGCTGCGCGCGTTCGAGGTTGTAGCGGGCGTCCCAGTGCGCGGGCTCGTCGCGCAGCACGTCGCGGTAGTACTCCTTCGCCAGCTCCAGCAGCGCGACCGCCTGCCCCGGCTGCGCGCTGGCGCGCACCTCCAGCGCCTGGCGCACCAGCAGGTTCGCGCTGTTGAAGCGCGCGGCCACGCCCAGGCGCGGGTCGCTCTGCAGCGCGCGATAGCGGTTCAGCGCGGCATCGCGCGCGCCACTCGCGGCCTGTGCGTGGGCCAGCGCATGGGCCTGCGCAAAACGCAGCTCGGGCGCCTGGCCCGGTGTGTCGGCAATCGCCTGGCCCGAGGCGATCAGTGCGTTGCCCTGCGCGGCGCGCCACAGCATCGCAGCATCGATCAGCGCCGCCGCGATCACGAGCGCGAGCAGCGCCAGCACGACGCGGGTGCGGCGACGCGTGGCTAGGCCCATCGGCGCAGCTCCAGCAGGTTCGCGGCCAGCAGCAGCAGCACGCCGGCCAGCGCGAGCGCATAACCCCAGGCCGAGAGGTCGCGCCGCGGGATCGTGTCTTGATACGTGATCGGCAGGTTCTCGAGGCGGTTCACGTCGTCCACGGCCTGTTGCAGCGCTTCCGGCGTGCCGGCCTCGTAGGCACGGTACGGCGCCCCCAGCGACAGGAAGAAGCGGTGCAGGAAATACTCGGGCACGGTCTCGGCATTGGCGGGTGGCTCGGCCTGGTCCGGCAGCAGCCCGGGGCTGCGCGCGGAGCGGATGTAGATCCAGTAGATCGCGACGCGGGTCTTGCCGACGAGATGCGCGATGCGCTCGCGTGCGTCGGGGTCGATGCGGTCGCCGCCGTCGGACACCAGCATGATGATGCGCGAGCCGGTGTAGGGCCGGTCCTCGAAGTAGCCGAGCGCGGACTCGAGCGCGAGCGCGATGTTGGTCTCCGACAGGCCGCGCCCGATGTTGCCGGCGTTGATCGCGGCCTGGATCACCTCGCTCTTCTGCGTGAACTCGAGCAGCCGCAGCGGCAAGGTGCTGAATGCGATCATGCCGAAGCGGTCCTCCGGCCGCTTGGCCGCGAACTCCGAGAGCACGCGCCGCGCGACCACGCCCTTGGTCTCGCGCGCCTCGTTGGCGCGCAGCTTCGAGTAGTAGTCGAGCGCCTCGGGCCCGGTGCCGCGCATCGCGGCGCTGCGACCACCGCCGAAGCCCTGGTCCATGCTGCGGCTGCGGTCGAGCATCAGGACGATCTCCGCGCCGCGGCCGACGCGTTCGACCTCGTACTCGGGCCGGTACGGGCCCGCGATGCCGACGACGACGGCCGCAAGCGCCAGCACCGCTGCAGCGCGCAACAGCCCGTCCAGCAGCTGCGAGCTGCGGTCGCGCGGCAGCAGCGCGACCCAGGCGTTGGGCAGCGCGCCGCGCGTCTGTGCGAACAGCGGCAGCAGCGCGAGCGGCAGCAGCAGCAACCAGGCCGGCTCGTCGAAGCTCATTGAGCAACCTCCGTGCTTCGCACTGCGGTGCGATCCCCTTCGGGCGGCCGGGCGTGGCTCATGCCGCTCCCCGCTCGAGGTCGCGGCAGCGGCGGCAGAGCGCGAGCAGCGAACGCACGTCGCCGGGCTGCGGGTCGCCGGCGAAGAACTCCGCGCGCGACTGCGCGAAGAAGGCCGTCAGCTCTTCGCGCAGCGGCGCGAAGCGCGGCTGGCCTGCGACGAAGCGGGCCAGGCCGGGCTCGAACAACACCTCGCCGGCCGTCTCGTTCAGGGCCGCATGCAGCCGCTCGTACGCAGCGCGGCGTTGCATCGCGTCCGGCTCGGCGGACAAGGTTCGCAGCGCAGCCCAGGCACGACCGAAGGGCCGCCGCCGCCGCGCCGACCACGGGAGGACCAGGTAGACGTGCGCCAGGTAGGCGAGCAGCAGCGCGCCGACCGCGGCCTCGGCTACGAGGCGCGTGCGAACCGCCGACGTGTCGATCCGCGGCGGCTCCTGATCCGGCCGCAGCTCGCCCAGGCCGTCGCGAGGCGAGGGCTCGGCGGGCGTGAGCGGCGCCACCGTGAGCGGCCAGGCATCGATGCGCAAGGTCTGCGCGCGCGGCGAGCCGTCGAAATGCAGCACGAGCGCCGGAATCTCCAGCACGCGCAACTCGCGCGGCGCGAGAAAGATCTGGTAGTCGAGCTGCAGTTCTTCGGGCACGCCGGTGATCGACCTGCGCAGCACGACGCGCTGCAGCTCCAGCGCCCGGCCGCGGCTGCCGGCGCGCGGGAGCGACTCCTCGTCGAGCTTCGAGCCGCTGGGCACCTGCAGCGCGATGCGGCGCGTGACCACATCGCCGACCGTGTAGCCGAACGCGCGCGGCTCGCTGCTGCGCACGCCGAGCGTCTGCGGCTCGGCGCCCGCCAGGCCAACGAGGGCCAGCGACAGCAGCGTCGCGACCAGCGTCGAGGCGCGCTGCGTCATGCGTGAAAGTGGCGGGTGACGGCCTCGGCGTCGTACCCACCCTCGATGAACAGCGGCTTGAGCCGGCGGCTGCGGAACAGCTGCATCAGCGCCTCGCGGCGCTGCGCCTGCGCGGCCTCCCAGCGCGCACGCAAGGCCGGGCGCCACCACACCAGGCGCTGGCGGCCACTCTCGGGGTCGACCACCCGGACCAGGCCGCGCGGCGCGCTCAGCCCGAACTCCAGCGGGTCCCACAACACGGTCGGCACGACCTCGTGCAGGCCGAAGGTATCGAGCACGTCGGCGATCAACCCGAGCGGCAGATGGAAGTCGGAGACCAGGAACAGCAGCGCGCGCTGACGGCTCAGGTGGCGCGGCGCGTCGAGCAGCCCGTGCGCGCCACGCCCTTCGGGTTGCAGCTGGCGCAGCCGGCGCGCGACCTCGCCGCCGGCGCCACGCGCGCGGCTCTGCACCTGCAGCAGATCGGCGCGCACCGCGCTGTCGCAACCGACGAAGCCGAAGCTGTCGCCGGTGCGCCAGGCCGACCACGCGAGGCTCTCGACGAAGTCGGCCAGCACCTCGAGCTTGCGCGCGTGGCCGCTGAAGCCCATCGAGGCGGACAGGTCGGCCACGACCGTGACCGGAATCGATTTGCGCTGGCTGTAGATGCGCACGCGCCAGTCGCCGAACGGGTCACGCAGGCTGGCGTGCAGGTCGAGGCGGCGCGGGTCGGGCGCGTCGAGCAGCGA
>JBDTVC010000215.1:0-8661 GCA_040007475.1 Burkholderiales bacterium | reverse complement strand
AGTCGCACATCGTCAAGAGCGGCACGCCGACGATGGGCGGCGTGCTGATCCTGCTGGGCATCGGCGTGTCCACGCTGCTGTGGTTCGACTGGAGCAACCGCTTCGTCTGGATCGTGATGGTCGTGACGCTCGGCTTCGGCGCCATCGGCTGGGTCGACGACTGGCGCAAGGTCGTGCAGAAGAACCCCGAAGGCATGCCCTCCGGCGAAAAGTACTTCTGGCAATCGGTGATCGGGCTGGTCGCCGCGCTGTACCTCGCGTTCTCGGTGAGCGAGACCTCGAACCTGCGCGTGCTCGAGCTCTTCATCCGCTGGGTGCAGAGCGGCTTCGCGAACGAGTTGCCGCCCAAGGCCGACCTGATGGTGCCGTTCTTCAAGACCATCAGCTACCCGCTGGGCGTGTTCGGCTTCATCGCGCTGACCTACTTCGTGATCGTAGGCAGCAGCAACGCAGTGAACCTGACCGACGGCCTGGATGGCCTGGCGATCATGCCGGTCGTGCTGGTGGGCTCGGCGCTCGGCATCTTCGCGTACATCACCGGCAGCTCGGTCTACAGCAAGTACCTGCTGTTTCCGTACATCCCCGGCGCGGGTGAACTGCTGATCTTCTGCGCCGCGCTGGCCGGCGCCGGGCTCGCGTTCCTGTGGTTCAACACGCACCCGGCGCAGGTGTTCATGGGCGATGTCGGCGCGTTGTCGCTCGGCGGGGCGCTCGGCACGATCGCGGTGATCACGCGCCAGGAGATCGTGCTCGGGATCATGGGCGGCGTGTTCGTCGCCGAGGCGCTGTCGGTGATGGTGCAGGTCGCGTGGTTCAAGTACACGAAGAAGAAGTACGGCGAGGGCCGGCGCATCCTGAAGATGGCACCGCTGCATCACCACTTCGAAAAATCCGGCTGGAAGGAGACACAGGTCGTCGTGCGGTTCTGGATCATCACGATGCTGCTGTGCCTGGTCGGCCTGGCGAGTTTGAAACTGCGGTGATGGACTACCTCAAAGACACCGTCGTTCTCGTGCTCGGCCTGGGCGAATCCGGCCTCGCGATGGCGCGCTGGTGCGCAGGCCAGGGCGCGACCGTGCGCGTGTGGGATTCGCGCGAGGCGCCCGCACTGACCGACGCGCTCGCCGAGCACGTGCCCGCTGCGGCGTGGCTGCGCGGGGCGCTGACCGAGGAGGCGCTGGCCGACGTCAAGCTGGTGCTGAAGAGCCCCGGCCTGTCGCCGTTCGACTCGGCGCTCGCGGGCGTGCTGCAGCGCGCCGTGGCGACCGGCATCCCGGTGCAAGGCGAGCTCGACCTGTTCGTACGGGCCTTGGCCGACCTGAAGGCCGAGCGCGGCTACGCGCCGAAGGTGCTCGCGATCACCGGCACCAACGGCAAGACCACGACGACCGCGATGACCGCGCAGCTGGTCGCCCGCACCGGCAAGCGCGTCGCGGTGGCCGGCAACATCGGGCCGACGATGCTGCAGACGCTGGCCGACGCGCTCGCGCTCGAGCCGGTACACGAGCTGCCGGTGATCGAAGCGCCGACGCCCGAGACGCCCGAGGTCGAACTCGAGGACATCGCCGACCTGCAGGCGCTCGATGGTGCGCCCGCCAACGAGGCCATGGTCGATGACGACAATGCGCCGCTGGTCGAACTCGCGCCGCCGCCGCCCGCCTTGCCGGTGTTCGAGGTCCTGCCCGAGGTCTGGGTGATCGAGCTCTCCAGCTTCCAGCTCGACGGTGTCGCGGGCTTCGAGACCAGCGCCGGTGCGGTGCTGAACATCACGCAGGATCATCTCGACTGGCACGGCTCGATGGCGCACTACAGCGCCGCGAAGGCGCGCGTGTTCGGCAAGCAGGGCGTGCTGGTCATCAACCGCGACGATGCGCTCGTCGAAGCGCTGGTGCCCGCGCCAGAGGTCATCAAGGCGGCTGTGAAAGGCCGCAAGTCGACGACCGTCGAGCGCACGGTTGTGCGCTTCGGCCTGACCGCACCGCAGCGCCCCGGTGACTTCGGCCTCATCGAAGAGAACGGCATGGCGTGGCTGGTGCGTGCCCGCGAACTCGACGAGACGCTCAAGCGCAGCAAGGGCGGCAAGGGCGCACTCGCGGAGCCTGAAGACCTGCTGATCCAGCGCCTGATGCCCGCGGACGCGCTGCGCGTGCGCGGCCGCCACAACGCCGCGAACGCGCTCGCCGCGCTGGCCCTCGCCACGGCGATCGACTGCCCGCTCGCGCCGATGCTGCACGGCCTGCGCGAATATGCCGGCGAGCCGCACCGCGTGCAGTTCATCGCCACCATCGATGGCGTCGACGCGTTCGACGACAGCAAGGGCACGAACGTCGGCGCGACCGTCGCAGCGCTCGACGGGCTGGGCGCCGACAAGTCGCCCGCCAAGCTCCTCGTGATCCTCGGCGGCGAAGGCAAGGGGCAGGACTTCGCGCCGCTCGCTGAAGGCGTGCGCCGCCACACGCGCGCAGTGGCGACCATCGGCCGCGACGCGGGTCGCATCGAAGAGGCGCTGATCGCCACCGGCGTGCCGCTGCAACGCCACGACACGCTCGAAGCCGCGACCCGTTGGTGCTTCGCGCAGGCGAAGCCGGGCGACGCCGTGCTGCTGAGCCCGGCCTGCGCGAGCTTCGACATGTTCCGCAACTACGGGCACCGCGCCGAGGTGTTCGTGAGCGAGGTGCACGCCATCGCTGCGGATCACGGGGGGGTTGCCGCATGAGCACCATCAGCATCGGCGGCTGGGGCGAACGCTTGCTCGCGCTGGTTTCCCGGCGTGGCGGCGGGAACGAGAAGCCCGACGCGAAGAAGACGCTGATCCCGGTGCGCGACTGGATCAACGTCGGCGGCAACGGCGCGAGCCCCAAGTTCCTCGGCTTCGACCAGGCGCTCGTGTGCGTCGTGATCGGACTGCTCGCCTGCGGCCTCGTGATGGTCTACAGCGCCACGGTCGCGTTACCCGACAGCCCGAAGTTCGCGCGCTACGTGCCGACCTATTTCATGACGCGGCAGATGATGTTCATCGTGATGTCGCTGGTCGCGGCGCTCGTCACGGTGCAGATCCCGGTGAGCTTCTGGGAGAAGGCATCGCCCTGGATCTTCGTCGCCTCGCTGCTGCTGCTGATCGTTGTGTTCATCCCCGGCGTCGGCAAGGGCGTGAACGGCGCGCACCGCTGGATCCCGCTGGGCCTCTTGAACTTCCAGCCCTCCGAGCTCGCCAAGGTGGCGATCGCGATGTACGCGGCCAGCTACATGGTGCGCAAGATGGACATCAAGGAGAACTTCGTGCGCGCGGTCGCGCCGATGGCCGTCGCGCTCGCGGTGATCGGCCTCTTGCTGCTGGCCGAGCCCGACATGGGCGCGTTCATGGTGATCGCGGTGATCGCGATGGGCATCCTGTTCCTCGGCGGCGTGAATGGCCGCATGTTCTTCCTGAGCATCGCGGTGCTGGTCGGTGCCTTCGTGCTGATGATCATCAGCAGCCCGTGGCGCGCCGAGCGCATCCTCGCGTTCCTGAAACCGTGGGACCCGATCTATTCGCAGGGCAAGGGCTACCAGCTCACGCACTCGCTGATCGCGCTCGGCCGCGGCGAAATCTTCGGCCAGGGCTTGGGCGCCAGCGTCGAGAAGCTGCACTACCTGCCCGAGGCGCACACCGACTTCCTGCTCGCGGTGATCGGCGAGGAGCTCGGTTTCATCGGCGTGGCGATCGTGATCTTCGCGTTCTTCTGGCTCGCGCGGCGCCTCTTTCACATCGGCCGCCAGGCGATCGCACTCGACCGCGTGTTCGCGGGGCTGTACGCGCAAGGCATCGGCATCTGGATGGGCGGGCAGGCCTTCATCAACATGGGCGTGAACCTCGGCGTGCTGCCCACGAAGGGCTTGACGCTGCCGCTGATGAGCTACGGCGGCTCGGCCATCGTGATGAACGTGATCGCGCTGGCGATCGTGCTTCGGATCGACATCGAGAACCGCCAGCTCATGCGAGGGGGCCGCGCATGAAGCACCTCGTCGTGATGGCGGCGGGTACCGGGGGGCACGTCATTCCCGGGCTGGCCGTTGCGCGCGAGATGCAGTCGCGCGGCTGGAGCATCAGCTGGCTGGGCACGCCGAACGGCATGGAGAACAAGCTCGTGCCGCCCACCGGCATCGCGATCGACACGGTCGCGTTCAGCGGCCTGCGCGGCAAGGGTCTGCTGCACACGCTGACCGGCGGATTGCGGCTGCTCGGCGCGTTCTGGACCTGCCTGCAGATCCTCCGTGCGCGCCACGCGACGGCCGTGCTCGGCATGGGCGGCTATGTGTGCTTCCCTGGCGGGCTGATGGCGGCGCTGCTGCGCAAGCCGTTGGTGCTGGTGAATGCCGATGCCGCGCTGCTGTTGAGCAACAAGGCGCTGCTGCCGTTCGCGGATCGCGTCGCGTTCGGCTTCGATGGCGCGGCTGTGGCGAACGTGAAGCGCGGTGTCGTTACCGGCAACCCGGTGCGTGCCGAGATCGAATCGCTGCCGCCACCGGACCAGCGCTTTGCGGGCCGCAGCGGCGCATTGCGCGTGCTCGTCGTCGGCGGCAGCCTGGGCGCGAAGGCGCTCAACGAGTGCGTGCCGCAGGCGCTCGCGCTGATGAGCAACGCGCAGCGCCCGCAAGTCACGCACCAGACCGGCGCCGCGAACCATGCGACGGTCCAGGCCGGCTATGCGCAGGCGAAGGTGCAGGCCGAGGTGCTGCCGTTCATCGACGACATGGCCGTGCGACTGGCCGAGTGCGACGTGATCGTCTGCCGCGCCGGTGCGGTCACGGTGAGCGAGCTGTGTGCGGCCGGCGTCGCGTCGGTGCTGGTGCCGCTGATCGTCAGCACGACCTCGCACCAGCGCGACAACGCGCAGTGGCTGGCCGGGCAAGGCGCCGGCATTCACCTGCCGCAGGCCGAACTCACGCCGCGCAAGCTCGCGGACCTGCTCGCCGGCCTGACACGTGACGCGCTGCTGAACATGGCGACCAAGGCGCGTGCCCTTGCGAAGCCCAAGGCGGCCGCGCGCGTCGCGGATCAGATCGAAGGGTTGGTGGCCGCATGAAGCACGCCGCATTCGCTCCCTTGGCCGAAGCGGCGACGCGGGCCGAGCGCCGGGCCGCTCCCAAGCCGGCCCGCTGCCCCCCCGGGGGGTCGTCTGCTGTACTCGGCAGACGGGGGGCACCATGAAGCACGCCGTCAAGCACATCCATTTCGTCGGCGTCGGTGGCGCCGGCATGAGCGGGATCGCGGAGATCCTGCACAACCTCGGCTATGCCGTGTCGGGCTCGGATCAGAGCAGCAGTCCGACGACGCAGCGTCTCGCATCGCTGGGCATCCGCATCCACACCGGCCACGATGCAGCGAACATCGTCGGCGCCGAGGCGGTCGTCACGTCGACCGCGGTGCGCGGCGACAACCCCGAGGTGATCGCTGCGCGCGCCAAGCGCGTGCCGGTCGTGCCACGTGCGGTGATGCTGGCCGAGCTGATGCGCCTGAAGCAGGGCATCGCGATCGCCGGCACGCACGGCAAGACGACGACGACCTCGCTCGTGACCAGCGTGCTGGCCGAGGCCGGCGTCGATCCGACCTTCGTGATCGGCGGCCGGCTGAACGCCGCCGGTGCGAACTCGCGCCTGGGCTCGGGTGACTACATCGTCGTCGAGGCCGACGAGTCCGATGCGTCGTTCCTGAACCTGCTGCCGGTGATGGCGGTCGTCACGAACATCGACGCCGACCACATGGACACCTACGGCCACGACTTCGCGAAACTGAAGTCGGCCTTCGTCGAGTTCATCCACCGCATGCCGTTCTACGGCGCGGCGATTCTCTGCTCCGACGATGCCGGCGTGCGCTCGATCATGCCGATGATCTCGCGCCCGGTGGTCAGCTATGGCTTCGGCGCCGACGCGATGGTGCGCGCCGTCGACGTGGTGGCCGATGCCGGCACGATGCGCTTCACGGTGCAGCGCCGCAACGGCGTGCACATGCCCGATCTGAGCGTGACGCTGAACCTGCCCGGTGACCACAACGTGCTGAACGCGCTCGCCGCGATCGCAGTCGCGACCGAGCTCGAGTTGCCCGACGCGCCGGTCGTGAAGGGTCTCGCCGAGTTTCACGGCGTCGGCCGGCGCTTCCAGCGCTACGGCGAGCAGCCTGCGAGTGACGGCGGCACCTTCACGCTGATCGACGACTACGGCCACCATCCGGTCGAGATGGCGGCCACGCTGGCTGCCGCACGCGGTGCGTTCCCGGGCAGGCGCCTGGTGCTCGCGTTCCAGCCGCACCGCTACACGCGCACGCGGGACTGCTTCGAGGACTTCGTGAAGGTCATCGGCACCGCCGATCTGGTGCTGCTCGCCGAGGTCTACGCCGCCGGAGAAGCGCCGATCGTCGCGGCCGATGGGCGCTCGCTCGCACGCGCACTGCGCGTGGCGGGCAAGGTCGATCCGGTGTTCGTCGACGAGATCGCCGACATGCCGAACGTGATCAAGGAACAGGCGCGTGCCGGCGATGTCGTGATCGCGATGGGCGCGGGCTCGATCGGCAACGTGCCGGCGCAGGTGGCCGAGTTGCTGCTAGGAGGAAACCCATGACCATCGACGTCAAGGCACTGGGAAAGGTCGCCGTCTTGATGGGCGGCACCTCGGCGGAGCGACAGATCTCGATCATGTCCGGTACCGGCGTGCTCGCCGCGTTGCGCTCGCAAGGCGTCGACGCGCACGCGTTCGACCCGGCGGAACGCGAGCTGTTCGAGCTCAAGCGCGAAGGCTTCGCGCGCTGCTTCATCGCGCTGCACGGCCGATTCGGCGAGGACGGCAGCGTGCAGGGCGCGCTCGAGCTGCTGCGCATCCCGTACACCGGCTCCGGCGTGCTCGCGTCGGCGATCGCGATGGACAAGGTGATGACCAAGCGCGTCTGGCTCGCGGAAGCCCTGCCGACGCCGCGCTACCAGTGGCTCTCGACCGAGCAGCGCACGCGCGAACACATCCACGCCGTGCCCGACGCACTCGGGCTGCCGCTGATCGTGAAGCCGCCGCGCGAGGGTTCGTCGATCGGCATCACCAAGGTCGCCGGCTACTCGCAGATGCAGGGCGCCGTCGAACTCGCGGCGAAGTACGACGCCGACGTGCTGTGCGAGGAGTTCATCGAAGGCGAGGAAGTGACCTGCCCGGTGATCGGTGCCGGCGAGCATGCACACGCCTTGCCCGTCGTGAAGATCATGGCGCCCGAGGGCGCCTACGACTACCAGAACAAGTACTTCACCGACGACGTGAAGTACCAGTGCCCGAGCGGTCTGCCCGAGGCGGAGGAGCGCGAGATCCAGCGCATCGTCGTGCAGGCCTACCGCACGCTGGGCTGCCGCGGCTGGGGCCGGGCCGACCTGATGATCCGCGCGAGCGACCGCAAGGCCTTCCTGCTCGAGATGAACACCTCGCCGGGCATGACCTCGCACTCGCTGGTGCCCATGTCGGCCAAGGCCGCGGGCATCAGCTACGAAGCGCTGTGCGTGCAGATCCTGAGTCTCGCGGCACTGGATGCCGCGCCGTCGGTGCAGACCTGAGCCATGGCCCGCGCTGCCACCACCACCCCGATCCCGGCCGACATCCGGCTGATGAACGTGACCGCGCTGATCGTCGCGGCACTCGGGGTCGTCGCGCTCGCGGTGGTGGCACTGCTGTGGGTCGTCAAGCAGCCGGTGTTCGCGGTGCGCGCGATCAAGATCGAGGGCGACATGGCGCACAACAGCGTCGTGACGATCCGCGCGAACGCAGCCCCGAAGCTCGCGGGCAACTTCTTCACGATCGACCTCGGCGTGGCGCGCCATGCGTTCGAGGCCGTGCCGTGGGTGCGGCAGGCGGTGGTGCGCCGCGTGTGGCCGAACCGGCTCTCGGTGCAGCTCGAGGAGCACCGCACCGTTGCGCTGTGGGTGAACGCCGCGAGCGGCGACGACGCGCCGGACAAGCTCGTCAACAGCTTCGGCGAGGTGTTCGAGGCGAACCTCGGCGACGTGGAGGACGACGCGCTGCCGACCCTGCGCGGGCCGGACGGCAGCTCGGCCGCGGTGCTGGCGATGTTCAACCGGCTGCAGCCGGTGTTCGCGCCGATGGACGCGCACATCGACACGCTGGCGCTGTCGGGCCGCGGCTCGTGGCGCGTCGAGCTCGACACCGGTGCCGAGATCGAGCTCGGCCGCGGCACGGATGACGAGGTGATCGAACGCACGCGAGGCTTTATCGCGACGCTGCCGCAGGTCACCGGCCACTTCCAGCGCGCGCTGCAGACGGCGGACCTGCGTCACCACGACGGCTACGCGGTGCGGCTCAAGGGCATCTCGACGTCCGCCGCGGCACAGAAGAAATAAAGAGAACGGGGAAGCACATGGCCAAGGAATACAAAGACCTCGTCGTCGGGCTCGACATCGGCACCGCCAAGATCATGGTGGTGGTCGCCGAGGTGCTGCCCGATGGCGAGCTGCGCATCGCGGGCCTGGGCAGCGCGCCCACGCACGGCCTGAAGCGCGGCGTCGTCGTGAACATCGACGCGACGGTGCAGAGCATCCAGCAGGCGCTGAAGGAGGCCGAGATGATGGCCGACTGCAAGATCACGCGCGTCTACACCGGCATCACCGGCAGCCACATCCGCGGCCAGAACAGCAC
>JBDTVC010000214.1:0-8685 GCA_040007475.1 Burkholderiales bacterium | reverse complement strand
CAGCCTGCTGCCTTCGCTGACCGAGAGCGTGTGCGCGCTCGGCGCCTGCGCGCGGATCGTCGGCACGGATCGATTCTCGAACTGGCCGGCGAGCGTGGTCGCGCTGCCCAAACTCGGCGGGCTCGCAGATGCGCAGGTCGAGCGCATCGTGGCGCTCAAGCCCGATATCGTGCTCGCCTCGCCCTCGGCGCGCGTGATCGATCGGCTCGAAGGGCTGGGTCTGAAGGTGCTGGTGCTCGAGTCGCGCGATCACGCCGATGTGCAGCGCACGCTGCACACGGTCGGCCAGATGCTCGGCGCGCCGGCCGAGGCCGACAAGGTCTGGGCCGGCATCGAGCGCGAAACGACGCAGGCCGCAGCACGCGTACCCGCGGTGCTGCGTGGGCAGCGTGTCTACTTCGAGGTCGGCACGACGCCGTATGCGGCCGGTGCGGCCTCGTTCATCGGCCAGACGCTGGAGCGGCTGGGTATGGCCAACGCGATCCCGGCAGAACTCGGACCCTTCCCCAAACTGAACCCCGAATACGTGGTCCGCGTGCAGCCCGACATCATGATGGCCGCACAGGCCAACCTGAACGACATGCGCAAGCGCCCCGGCTGGTCCGCGCTGCGGGCCTTGCAGCGGCAGCGCGCATGCGGCTTCGATCCCGGGCATTTCGAGCTGCTGATCCGCCCAGGCCCGCGCATGGGCGAGGCTGCGCGGACGCTGGCGGACTGCCTCGTCGCGATCGCCGCGAACTCGTGATCGCGATGGATCGCCAGCGCCGCATTCGCCTCACCATCGGCCTCGTCGTGCTGACCGCGCTGTTGTTCGCGGCCGGGCTCGCGGCGGGTAGCGATGGCTGGTCGATCAGCGGCCTGATGCGCGATGTGCGCGGGCCTGATGCGTCGCTGATCATCGGCCAGATTCGCGCGCCGCGAACGCTCGGCGCCTGGCTCACCGGCGCGCTGCTCGGCCTCGCGGGCGCGACGGCGCAGGGGCTCTTTCGCAATCCGCTCGCCGATCCGTACCTGCTCGGCTCGGCCTCGGGCGCGTCGCTCGGCGTGGTGCTCGTGCTCGCCGCCAGCACGATCGCCGGGCACGGCATCAGCCTCGCGACGGCCGATGCCTTGTCGCGCGTGGGGCTGGTGAGCGCGGCATTCGCCGGCGCGCTGCTCGGCGTGCTGCTCACGCTGACCCTGGCGCGCGGCGCGCAGCAGACCGTGCGCCTGCTGCTGGCCGGCGTGGTCGTCGGCGTCGTGCTGTCGGCGATCAGCGATCTGGTGACGACGGCCGCGCCCGACGCACTGCGCGGCCGGCAGGCCTTCATGCTCGGCAGCACCGGCTTCCTCGGCTGGGGCAGTTGCGCGGTGCTGGGCCTGGGGCTGATCGTGTGCGCGCCGCTGAGCTGGCGCTGGTCGCGCGCGCTCGACGCGCTGACCCTGGGCGAAGACAGCGCGCGCAGCCTCGGCCTCGACCTGCCGCGCGTGCGCATCGCGCTCGTCGCGTCGCTCGCGCTGGCGACCGGCCTCGCGGTCTCGCAAGCGGGGTTGGTCGCGTTCGTCGGCCTCGCCGCGCCGCACCTGGTGCGTCGTTTCGCACCCGCACCGCACGGCTTCACGTCGCTGGCCAGCGCTGGCGCCGGCGGCACGCTGCTGCTCACCGGCGACGTGCTGGCGCGCTGCCTGATCGCACCGGAGGAGATCCCCGTCGGCGTGCTCACGGCCCTGCTCGGCGGTGCCTACCTGTTGTGGCTGCTGCATCGGCGGAGCGTGGCATGACGACGCCGACCCTCGAGGCGCGCGACGTCAGCGTGCGACTCGGCGCGACGCAGGCGCTGGATCGCGCGAACCTCGCGCCGCAGCCCGGCTGGACGGCCATCATCGGCCCGAACGGCGCGGGCAAGTCGACACTGCTGCGCACACTCGCGGGCCTGCAAACGCCGGACGCCGGCTCGATCACGTTGAACGCGATCGCGCTGCGCGACTGGCCCGCCCGCGCGCGCGGCACGCAGATCGCATGGCTGGCGCAGCAGCAGGAGGCGACGGGTGAGCTGACGGTGCGCGAGGTCGTCCACCTCGGTCGCCTGCCGCACCTGGGTCTGTTCACCGCGCCGGGCGCGGCCGACGAGGCGGCTGTCGATCAGGCGATGGCCGACGCCGAGTGCGCCGCGTGGCAGCAACGCCGGCTGCACGAACTCTCGGGCGGCGAGCGCCAGCGCGTGCTGCTCGCGCGTGCACTGGCGGTCGGCGCGAGCATCCTGCTGCTCGACGAACCCACCACCCATCTCGACCCGCCGCACCAGGTCGCGCTCGTGCGTCTGCTGCGGCAGCAGGCGCAACGCGGCTGCTGCGTGGTCAGCGTCCTGCACGATCTCTCGCTCGCGCTGCTGGCCGATCGGATCGTCGTGATGGATCGCGGGCGGATCACGGCCATCGGCGCACGCGACGATCCGGCACTGCATGCCGCATTCGCCGACGTGTTCGGCGGCGCGATCCGCATCGAGCGCATCGGCCAGCGCTGGGTCGCGGTGCCGCAACTGGAGAGCCGCTGACCGTGCGCGCGCGTGCCGTCATGGCGCTGGGCACGACCAGCAACGCCGGCAAGAGCTGGCTCGCGACGGCGCTGTGCCGCTGGTATGCGCGCCAGGGGCTGAAGGTCGCCCCGTTCAAGGCGCAGAACATGAGCAACAACGCGCGTGTCGTCGCTGGTCTGGGTGGGGAGGCCGGCGAGATCGGCAGCGCGCAGTACTTCCAGGCGCTCGCGGCGCGCGCGATGCCCGAGGTGCGGATGAACCCGGTCCTGCTCAAGCCCGAGCGCGACACGATGAGCCAGGTCGTCGTGATGGGCCGGGTGCGCGCCGATCTGGCAGCGGTGCCCTGGCGGGACCGCAGCGAGCGGCTGTGGCCGATCGCGCGCGATGCGCTGCGGGCGCTGATGGACGAGAACGACGTGGTCGTGCTCGAAGGCGCGGGCTCGCCGGCCGAGATCAACCTGCACGCGAGCGACTACGTGAACATGCGCAGCGCGGTGGAGGCGCGCGCCGCCTGCCTGCTGGTGGCCGACATCGACCGCGGCGGCGCGTTCGCGCACTTGTTCGGGACGCATCGGCTGCTGCCCGCGGCCGAGCGCGCGTTGATCCGCGGTTTCGTGCTGAGCCGCTTCCGAGGCGACGCAAGCCTGCTGGCGCCCGGCCCGCAGCAGCTTCAGGCGCTGACCGATGTGCCGACCGTCGCGGTGCTGCCGATGTGGCGCGAGCACGGCCTGCCCGAGGAGGATGGCGTGTTCGACGACGAGGCCCGCGGCGACCCCGGTGGTCTGGTGATCGCCGTCGTGGCGTATCCGCGTCTGAGCAACCTCGACGAGTTCCAGCCCTTGCGCATGGCCCCGAACGTGCGCCTGCGCTGGGCGCGCACACCGGCCGCGCTCGAGGGCGCGGACTGGATCGTGCTGCCAGGCTCCAAGCGCACCAGCGGCGATCTGGCCTGGTTGCGCGCGCAGGGGTTGGACGCTGCGATCGCGCGCCATGCCGCGGCCGGCCGGCGCGTGCTCGGCGTGTGCGGCGGGTTGCAGATGCTCGGCCTGTCGCTGCGCGATCCGCATGGCGTCGATGGCAGCGCGCGAGGCCTGGGGCTGTTGCCGCTGACGACGCACTTCGACCAGGGCAAGCTGCTGTGCCGCACGCAGGCACGCGTCGAGGCGCTCGACGGCGAATGGGCGGCACTGTCGGGCATCGTCATCGACGGCTACGAGATCCGCCACGGCCGCACGGACGCCGCCAGCGGCACAGCCGTGGCGCTGCGCAACGCATCGGGCGACGCGATCGGCTGGCAGCGGGGGTCGGTGCTCGGCCTGTACATCCACGGCCTGTTCGAATCGCCCGCGGCGATGCAGGCCTTGTTCGGCGCCCGCGTGCGCACGCTCGACGCCGTGTTCGACGGCCTGGCCGACTTCATCGACGAGCACTTCGAGCCGACCGTGTTGCGGCGCCTGATTCAACCGTGACCCTCATGAACCCTGATGCCCTGCTCGACCTGCCCACCGTTGCGCCGACCGCCGACCCGGCACTCGCCGCGCGTTTGCAGCACCGCCTCGATCAGCAGACCAAGCCCCGCGGTGCACTCGGTCGGCTCGAAGCGTTGGCCTTGCAGATCGGGCTGATCCAGCGCAGCGAAACGCCTGCGATTCATTCTCCGCAACTGGTCGTGTTCGCGGCCGATCACGGCCTCGCAGCGCAAGGCGTCTCGGCGTATCCGAGCGATGTGACCTGGCAGATGGTCGAGAATTTTCTCGCCGGTGGCGCAGCGGTCAGCGTGCTCGCGCGGCAGCACGGCCTGGCGCTCAACGTGGTCGACGCCGGCGTGCGCCACGAGTTCGCGCCGCGCGCCGGGCTTCTCAATCGCAAGATCGCATTGGGCACGGCGGACGCGTCGACCCGCCCTGCGATGACGCCGGCGCAGTGCGCGCAGGCGATGGTGGCCGGGCGCGCACTGGTTCGCGAGTTGCCCGGCAACGCGCTGCTGCTCGGCGAGATGGGGATCGCCAACACCTCCAGCGCCGCGCTGCTGATGGCACGCCTGGGCGGGTTCGACATCGCGGAGTGCGTCGGCCGTGGCACCGGGCTGGACGACGCCGGCCTGGCTCGCAAGCTGGCCGTGCTGCGTGGCGTGTTGCAGCGGCATGCCGAGGCCACCGCACCGCTGGCCGCGCTCGCCGCACTCGGTGGCTTCGAGATCGCGATGATGGTCGGCGCGGCACTGCAGGCGGCGAGCGAGCGGCGCGTGGTCGTGGTCGACGGGTTCATCACCGGCGCGGCGATCATGGTGGCGGCGGCGCTGTCGCCGGCCATGCTCGATCACTGCGTGTTCGCGCATCGCTCCGACGAGGCCGGTCACACCCGGATGCTCGCGCACTTGCGCGCAGTGCCGCTGCTCGACTTGGGTCTGCGGCTCGGCGAGGGGTCGGGCGCCGCGCTGGCCTGGCCGCTGATCGACAGCGCGGTGCGGCTGCTCGCGCAGATGGCGAGCTTCGAGTCGGCCGGCGTGTCGGCGCGGAGCGGCGCGTGATCGGCGAGCTGCGCCTGTTCTTCATCGCGCTGCAGTTCCTGACGCGCGTGCCGGTGCCGCGCTGGGTCGGCTTCGAGCCGGAGTGGCTGAACCGCAGCGCGCGCTACTTTCCGGCCGTGGGCCTGTGCGTCGGCGGCGTGGCCGCCGCCGTGCTGGCCGCAGTGCATGCACCGTTCGGGCCGATGGTGGCGGTGGGCTTGTCGATGGCCGCGAGCGTGCTGCTGACCGGTGCCTTTCACGAGGACGGTTGGGCCGACACCTGCGACGCGCTCGGTGGTGCCGTCGATCGCGACCGCGCGCTGGCGATCATGAAGGACTTCCGCATCGGCGCGTACGGCGCGGTCGGCCTGGTGCTGATGCTCGGGCTGAAGGCCGCCACGCTCGCATCGATGCCGCTCGCCTGGGCGGTGCCCGCGCTGCTGCTCGGCCACACCGCCAGCCGCGCCGCAGCCGTGGCGCTGATCCGGTGGTTGCCCTATGCGGGCGACATCGAACACGCGAAGGCCAAGCCGATGGCGCAGCGGGTCAGCCTGGCCGGCGTCATCGTCGCGGCGGGGTCGGTCGTCATGCTGTCGGGCGCGATCGCGCTGCATGCGCCGGGACAGGCCCCGGCCGCGGTCGTGGCCCCGTTGCTCGCGCTGGTCGGCGCCGGGAGGTGCGCGGCGTGGCTGCATCGGCGCCTGGGGGGCTACACCGGCGATGCGCTGGGCGCGACGCAACAGATCACCGAGCTGTTGGTGTTGCTCGGTTGGCTGGCCTTGGCCCGCGCCGCATGAACTGGGCCGTGTGGCGCCACCCGAAGCCGCGTGGTGCCACGGGTCTGTGCATCGGCCGTGCCGATGTGCCGGTGGATCGGCGCAAGAGCAAGCGCCTCGCGCATCGCATCCGGCGCTGGGCGCGGCGCCGCGGCGTGCCGCAGGTGGTCGTCACGTCGCCGCTGCGGCGCGCGGCGGATGTGGGCCGGTGGCTCTCGGCATGGGGTTGGCAGCACCGGATCGACGTGCGCCTGAGCGAGCTCGACTTCGGCACCTGGGAAGGCCGCCCTTGGAGAGATATCGGGCAAGAACCCATCGACGCGTGGTGCGCTGATTTCGAACGGCATGCCCCCGGGGGTGGTGAGCCGGTGGCCGATCTGCTGCGGCGCTGTGCGGCGGTCTTGGGCGAGCCGCCTGCCTGCGCCGTCTCGCACGCCGGCTGGATCAGCGCCGCGCTGTTCCTGGCGGCAGGGCACGATGACGCGAGCGCCGCGCGGTGGCCCTCTGCGGTGCGCTACGGCAGCGTCACGGTGCTGCTCAATCCTTGCTCGAATCGAGCGGCATCGGCATCGTCGCCAGCCGGTTCGGCGTGCTCGATTCCCACAGCGCACCCGGGGCCGTGTCGACCGACATCGTGATCCGGTGCATCAGCGTCAGGCTGGCGCGCGAGGCGATCTTGCGCAGCGACTGCAGCTGACGCTGCGTCCATTCGACCGGCGTGCCGATCTGCTCGCAGCTGAAGGCGCCGTACAACACGCCGTTGACGGAGAAGCTCATGTCCATCACCGCGCTCACGCCGGTGCTTTCGAGGTAGTCGGCGAACGCGGCATCGGTCGAGGCCGTGGGCGTGGCGGTGACGTGGCCGTCGCGCAGCAACTGCTCGAAGTAGACGCCACCGTCCGCGTGGGAGATGTCGGGTGCGCCGATCATGCGGCCCTGTGTGACGTCGTACATCGCGATGCAGCGCAACGTGCGCCCGTGGTCGCCATCCACGAGCAGGCGCAGGCCGGCACGAGCGCAGCCGATCTGGGCTGCGACGAAGCGCATCAGTTGTTCGAGGTACTCCGCGCTGTCGATCTCGCCGCGTTCGAGGCGGCCGGAGATGACTTGCAGGTCAGGCTGTTCCCGCATGCTCCGATTATGGGCGTGGCGTGATATCCATGGCGGGAGAATCGCACCAGCGCGAGACTGCGCACTGCATGCACGCGGGCTGGCGCGCCTTGCAGACATACCGGCCGTGAAGGATCAGCCAATGGTGCGCGTCGACGAGGTACTCGGCCGGCACGCGCCGGAGCAATGCGAGTTCGACCGCGAGCGGGTTCTTGCCCGGTGCCAGGCCGGTGCGGTTGGCGACGCGGAAGATGTGCGTATCCACCGCCATCGTCGCTTCGCCGAAGGCGACATTGAGCACCACGTTCGCGGTCTTGCGGCCGACGCCGGGCAGGGCTTCGAGCGCTTCGCGGCTGCGCGGCACGACGCCGCCGTGGCGTTCGATCAGGAGCCGACAGGTCTCGATCAGGTTCTTGGCCTTGGTGCGGTACAGGCCGATCGTGCGGATGTATTCGGTGAGCATCGGCAGACCGAGCGCGAGGATCTGCTGCGGCGAGTTCGCGATCGGGAACAGGCGCCGTGTCGCCTTGTTCACGCCCACGTCCGTGGCCTGGGCCGACAGCAAGACCGCGGCGAGCAACTCGAACGTGTTGGTGTATTCCAGCTCGGTCTCGGGCTGCGGGTTCGCGGCCTTCAACGTGGCGAAGAACGGGGGGATGTCCTGTGACTTCATGCCCGCATTGTGCTCAACGCGGCGAGGCGCGCGTTGCGCTCGGCGTCGTCGCGTTGCTCGCGTGCGCGGTGCCATGCGTAGCGTTCGGCGGACTGCTCGGCCTGCGTCGGGGTCCAGGCCTGCCAGCCGGTGCGGTCCCCGGTCACCGCCTCCAGCGCGATGCAGTCCACGGGGCATACCGGGATGCAGAGCTCGCATCCGGTGCACAGCGTGCCGATGACGGTGTGCATCGCCTTCGGGCCGCCGACGATGCAGTCCACCGGGCAGGCCTTGATGCACAGGGTGCAGCCGATGCACCAGTCCTCGTCGATCACCGCGAGCTGACGCGGTGCCTCGACGCCGTTGGCCGCGTTGAGCGGCAGGGCCGGGCGGCCGGTGAGGGCGGCGAGGCGGGCGATACCTTCCAGGCCGCCAGGCGGGCATTGATTGATCGCGGCCTCGCCCGCGGCGATCGCGTCGGCGTACGCGCGGCAGTCCGGAAAGCCGCAGCGCGTGCACTGCGTCTGAGGCAGCGCCTCGTTCAGTGCCTGCGCGAGCGCGCCGGTCGTGTTCACCGCCCGGCGGAAACTGCCTTCCTGGCGGGCGTCTTCTTCACGGCACGCGGTGCGGCAGGAGCGGTCTGGTGGCTGGCGATGAAATCGCGGACCTTCGGGTAGACCTTCTCGCGCCAGCGGCGGCCCGAGAAGATGCCGTAGTGGCCCGCGCCGATCGCGTCGTAGTGGAACTGGCGGTCTTTCGGGATGCCGGTGCACAGGTCGTGCGCGGCCTTGGTCTGGCCGGCGCCGGAGATGTCGTCGAGCTCGCCTTCGATCGTCAGCAACGCGGTGGTCTTGATGTCTTGCGGCTTGACGAGCTCGCCGTTCACCTTCCAGCTGCCGTTGACAAGTGAGAAGTCTTGAAACACGACCTTGATCGTGTCGAGGTAGTACTCGGCCGGCATGTCGAGCACCGCGTTGTACTCGTCGTAGAAGTCGCGGTGGAACTCGACGCTGTCGTCGTCACCGCGGATCAGGTCGCGGAAGTAGTCGTAGTGCGAGCTCATGTGCCGGTCCGGGTTCATCGCGACGAAGCCGGTGTGCTGCAGGAAGCCCGGGTAGACCG
>JBDTVC010000213.1:0-8738 GCA_040007475.1 Burkholderiales bacterium | reverse complement strand
GCCGAGTCGCTCACGTCGCGCTGCGCGAGTTCGAGCCAGGGCACGAGCGCGAGCTCGGGTTCCTTCAGCGCGTCTGCCGCCCAGCCGAAGCCGAGCAGCGCCTTGTTCGATTGCATGCCCTTCAGTCGCACGCGCTCGAGGTAGGTGCGCGCCTCGGCGGGTTGCTTGTTCGTCAGGGCCGCGAAGCCGAGCGCGACGTTCGCGCGGTCGCGCAGGCTGCGGTACTCCTCGTCTTCCGCCGGCGCCTTGCCGAGCGCATCGAGCACGGTCGTGCCCTGCGGCACGTCGCCGGCGCGGATCAGTGCGATGCCCAGGTTGAAGCGCGCATAGCGCGAGCCCGGCGCCTTCGGATTCACGGCCGCCAGCGTGGTGGCCGCGCCCGTGTAGTCGTTGCGGGCCATCAACAGGTTGGCTTGCAGCAGCACGCGTTCTTCCTCGAGCGCGGGCGGCAGGTTGTTCTCGACGTGCGAAAGCGCTTCTTCGGCCTCGGGCAACACGCCGCGCTGGTAGCGGATCTTCGCGAGGAAGAACCATGCCCGATCACGCACCTTGGGCGACGCGCCCTTCTCGATCAGCTGCGCGAAGATCGCGCCGGCCTCGCGGTGCAGACCGTACGACAGCAGCATGCCGCCGCGCAGCACTTCGGCTTCGTCGGCATGCTCGCCGACGCGCTCGAACTTCTGCGAGGTCATCAGGTTGGTGATCGACGTGAAGTACTGGTCCTGGAAGAAGTAGAACAAGGTATCGCCGTAGTGCGGCGCCTTGATCTCGTGCGTGGGCGGTGCGTCAGCGGCCACCGCCGAGACGCACAAGACAGCGCACGCCGCAGCGACAGTGAGCCTGCGCCACGCGGGTGAGGTGGGGAACCGCAGCAGCGTCGACACTTACTGCCAGACCTTCACGTCGAACTCGGGCTGGAGCTTCATCTGCGAGTCGGTGATGCGCAGCTCGATGTACTTCGGGTCGGTGCTCTTGTCGAACTTGACGGTGGCGCCGCGCTTGTAGTCGCGGTCGTGCGGGCCCTTGCCGGTGAAGTAGGCGACCAGCTCGTGCTCGCCGACCTTCAGGTTGCCGAGGTAGACACGCTGCACGCCGCCGCGGTGCAGCGCCGCCACTTCGAGCGGGGTGTAGAGGTAACTGGAGACGACCTTGTCGTCGAGCTTGACCTGCACCGAGTCGAGCTCGAACATCTTCCCCACGTCCATCGACACGAACAGCGCCACCTGGGTGTTGGCCGGGAACAGCAGTTCCTCTTCGAGCACGAGCAGGTCACGGTTGAGCTTGATGACGTCGCTCTTGATGTCCTGCACGCGGCCATCGAGCGTGGCGGCGTCGGGCGCACTTGCAGCAGTGGCGGGCACCGGGGCGCTGGCGGCAGCGGCCGGCGCGGGTGCACTCGCGCTCGGCGCGGGCATGGCAGCGGTGACCGCGGCGGGCACGGGCTTCGGAACGGCCGCCGCAGGCTTGGCGTCGGAACTCCATGCGGGCGACAGCGCGGCGGCGCTGATCAGCAGCGCGGCGACGGTCGATGGGATGAGTCGATGAATCATGGGCGGTGTCCGTCAGAAGGTGGCCGACACGTAGAGCTGCAGCACGTTGGCGTTGAAGCCGTATGCCGAGCCGGTGCGGATATCGGTGAAGTCGCTGTACTTGAAGCGAACGAATTCGTAGCTGCCGTTGAGTTTGATCTCGTACTTGCCCGGCACCTTGCGCCAGGTGTAGGCCACCTTGCCGCCCAGGCCGATGCTGTCGAAGGTGCTCAATTGGCGGTTGCGCGACACATAGGTCGTCTCGGCCTGCGCGTCGTCGCTGTAGAACAGCGCGTGGCTCTGGCGGTAGTAGCGCAGCGTGGCATCGGCCAGCCACTTGTCGCCGAAATACCGGCTGTAGCCGCCTTCGAGCGTGTGCGCCTTGATCGCCCAGTTGTCCCAGAAGTAGCGGTACTCGACGTGCATCGCGTCGTGCGAACCGAGGTCGCCGTTGACGCGGAACTTCATCGCCCGCGACGAGCGCGTGCGCGGGTTGCGCTCGGGTACCGCGGCGCCGAACACGCGCGCGATGCGGTACGGGCTGCCGAGGTAGCCGTCGTCCGAGATGGCTTCGAAGTTCGCGCTGGCGATCCAACGCGGCGTCAGGATCTGCGTGAGGCCGACGCGGTACTGCCAGTGTGTGGCGATGTCCGAGAACTCCGGCGAATAGCTCTTGCCGACCTGGTCGGAGCCGCGCGTGAAGCCCAGGCTCACCGAGGTCATGCCACCGAAGGTCTCCTGCGTGATGTCCAGGCTGTAGCGGTTCGCGGTGTAGTCGGGTTCCTTGCTGCGGTTCACGCCGAAGCTGATCTGCGAGTCGCGGTAGACGTAGTCGGCCCCGAGGCTGTATTCGTTGCGGCGCTCCTTGTACGGGCTCGCGGTGGTGACGACGTCGATCGACGCATTGCTGACCGCGTCGAGGTAGTACGAGGCCGACAGCGAGACCTTGTCCATCACGCTCTTGCGCACCAGCAACGCCGGGCCGTTGGCGGTGACGCCGCCGCCGGTGTAGGTGTGGAACATCGCCTCGGCGGTGTCGGCCGGCAGGTCAACTGCGCGCGCGCCGCCGACGGCGAGCAGGCCGCTCAGGAACGCGCCCAGACGGCGCCAGAAATCAGTTGCAGCCACAACCACCCCCCTGGACGCCGGTGGCCCCGCGGGCGCCTTCGCGCACGTCGCGCACGTGATCGCGGTGGCGCTCGGCCAGCGAGCTGCGCGAGAACGCCATGATCGGATCGGCCAGGCGCTCGCGCTCGTAGGGCTTGACCCAGGGCTCGATCGGCTTGATGGCGCAACCGCCGAGCAGCCCGGCCAACGCCAACAGACCGACGCTGATCACGCGGGTCACTTCAGCATCTCCCGCACCTGTTTCTCATAGGTGTCTTCGTAGCCGTTCAGGTAGCCGCGGTGCACGTAGCGCACTTTCCCGTCGCGGTCGATCAGCACGGTCGACGGCATGGTCGCCAGGTCGTACAGGCGGCTCACCTTCTTGTCGGTGTCCCACAGCACCGGGAATTTCACACCGAGCTTGGCGGCCACGTCGCTGGCGTTGCGCGTGTCCTCGTCGACGTTGACGCTCATCAGCACGAAGCCCGAGGACTTGTACTTCTCGTACAGGCGGTTCAGGTGCGGCATCTCCTGCCGGCAGGGGCCGCACCAGGTGGCCCAGAAGTTGATCATCACGACCCGGCCGCGCTGCTCCTGCAGGCGCATGTTCGGGCCGTCCATCGCGCGCAGCGTGAAGTCGGGCGCCGCGGTCGACGGGGCGACGACCGGCAACGCGGAGCCGGCGGCCAGACCGAGCGCGGCACACAGCACCCAGCGGGTGCCGCGGGCGAGTCGGTGGTGAAAGGCTGAGGTCATCGCGTCGCTCCGTCAGAAATTGAAGGTCAGACCACCGGTCAGCTCGAGGTTCTGCGTGCTCTGGCGCTTGCCGAGCAGATCGAGCGAGTAGATGTGGTCGCGCATGTCGACCTGCAGAGCGAGCGAGTCGATCAGGTAGACGCGAAAGCCGAAGCCCAGGTTGTAGGTGGGCCGGCGCTGCTGGTCGAACTTGGTGCTGCCGACGCCGCCGATCAGGTACAGCTGCGAGGGTTTGGCGCGGCGCGAGCCGATGAAGACCTCGCCGGGGAGCACGTTGTAGCCGAACGAGATGTTGTAGTAGGTCAGCTTCTCCTTCTCGTTCGGGAACACGCCGCCGGGCAGCACCTGGCGGAACGAGGCGTCGCTGACCTTGGTCATCGCGTAGACGCTCTCGACGAAGAAGTCCTCGGTGATGTGGTAGCCCAGGCGCAGGCCGCCGACGGCACTGGTGCCGAAGTTCTGCGTCGCGTAGGTGCCGACGAAGGCGCCGATCTCGAAGTCGTTCGACGGGAACTTGGGCACGGTGATGTCGCGCCGGTCGACCTCGGGCACGACGACCTGGTCGTTCTTGGGCGGCGGGTCGGCGGCGAACGCCATCGTGCCGGCCGCGGCCAGCGTGGCGGCGAGGATCAGGGTGCGTGTTGTTGTTCTGTGCATGAGATGCCCGTTTAGAAGAAGAACGAAAGCCCGAGCGTGAGTGCGCGGTACTCGGCACTGTGGGTGTCGGCGACGAAGGCGGTGTAGAGCGAGTAATCGGCCCGCAGCACGAAGCGGTCGCTCAGGTGGTAGCGCACGCCGATGACCGCGTTGGAAAGTTTCGCGTCGGTGGTCTGCGCGCCGATCAGGCTCTGGTTCGGAAAGTTCTTGAACTTGCCGAAGCCCACACCCGCGAACGGCGAGAAGCGGCGATCGGACCAGGGTTCGGCCAGCAGGTTGATGTGCCAGAAGTCGGTGCCCGAGAACACGCCCTGCACCTGCCCGATCGTGCCTTCGACGCTGAGCGTCTCCGACAGCCGGTAGCTGCTCCACAGCTTGAGCATCGGCTCGGACTTGAAGTGGCCCCACGCCGCGCCGAGCTGCACCTTGCGCGACAAGTAGTCGTCGAGCAGGATGTCGCGGAAGCTCTTGCGCCCGCCCGCGGCGGTGAGCGTCGACTCGAGCTGTTCGCGGCTGACCCAGCCGATCTTGCCGCCGTCGGTGCGGACCTTGTACCAGTCGGTGTGGCGCAGCTCGATCTCGATCCAGTCGCTGCGACCGACGACGAAGAAGACCGGGTAGCCACGGCCAGGCCCGGTGCGCATCTCGATGTAGGCCTCGGTGATCTGCAGGCGCTCGGTCGAGGGGTTGTCGGCCTTGAGGATCGCGCCCACTGCGGGTGCAGCGGGTGCTGCGGTCGCAGGCGCGCTCGCGGCAGGCTCAGCGGGCGCGACCGCGTCCGCCGCACGCGCGGGCGTGACGGCGAACAGCGTGGCGAAGAGTGCGGTCAGCAGTGCGGCGATCAGGGCCCATCGCGTCATCAGGTGGCGTGTCGTCATTGGGTGTTGCAGGTTCCGGTGGCCGGATCGGCCGGCGTGAACATCGCGTAGGTCGCGGTGCTGAATTCGTCCTGCCCCTGCGGTGCCGGGTGAGTGACCCAGTACTCGATCAGCTTCACGTTCGGGTCGGTCGCGCTCGGGAAGATCAGGCCGCCACCGTGCAGCACGCCCAGCACCTGCGGCTTGAGCAGCAGGCGGCTTTGCGTCGTGGAGCCGACGATGATCTCGCCCTGCGCCGAATAGAAGTTCTTGTACATGTCGGTGGCGCGGATCACCGCCGGCGTGTTCGCTGCGTTGCTCAGGTCCACCAGCGGCGTGCCGGGCACGACGCGGAACGCACCGCCGGTGCCGGTCGTCGTGGCATGACAACCGGAGCCGGAGCACGTGTTCGTCGAGGTCGTGCCATTGAGCTGGATCTGCAGCTGCGCGTCGAAGATCGGGTTGATGCACCGCTGGAAGTACGCGAACGACAAGCGTTGGCCCGTCACCGAGCCCGGGTCGTTGACGATGGGTGCCGGGTTGTCGAACGGGTTCGACGACGAGCCCCCGCAACCGGCCAAGGCCAGCGCGACGACGCCCATGCCGGCGACGCGCGCCCAACGCGATGGTGATTGCAGCAGGCTCATCCGCATCAACATCCTCCCTTGATCCAGTTCGAGATCGCGGTGTAGTTCGCGCTGCCCACCGGCAGCACGGCGGCACCACCCACCGCGCCGGTCGGGTGCGGGTTGGTGGACGGCTTGCTCAGCAGATAGCTGGCCGATGGCGTGCAGGTGTTGGTGACCATCGTCAGCGTCACGTTGTAGTCGCCCTCGACGTCGCCGGTCAGCACGAAGCGGTTGTTGCGGAACGAGGTGCCCGCCGGCACGCCGGTGGCCGTGCTGCCCAGCGCCATGTGGCAGGAGGCGGCGCAGGTCGACTGCAGGATCGGGAACACCGCGGTCTCGAAGCTCTTCTGGTCGAGCGCGGCGACCACGCGCATGCCGTTGGCGGCATCGAACGGATCGTTGTAGTACTTGCTGCCCAGGTCGATCCACTCGGCCACGAGGCGCTGCTCGGCGGCGTTGAGCATCTTCGAGTGATCCGGCGCCGTGTTCGGCGGCGTCGGGTGCGCGGTGCGCGCACCGCTGCCGGCCATCAGGCTCTTGCCCGACAGGATCTCGACCAGGCGGCTCTTGCGTGCCAGGCCCAGAGCCTCGCCTTCGCTGGCCGCGGTGTCGACGAGTGCCGGACCGCGCGCGATCACCTGCACGCCTTCCTCGATGCGCAACACCGGCTTGCCGGTGGCGTCGAGCAGCGGGTCACCCAGCATCAGCTCGTCGTACGAGCTCATGCGGCCGGTGCCGGCGATGGTCGCGCTCAGGTCGAGCTTGTCCGGGTTGTTGTGGCAGCTGGTGCAGGTGTTCGCACCGGCGGCACCACGCACCTTCGTCCACAGCGGCTGGATGTGATCCGGGTAGTTGATGACGCCGTTCGTCGGGACCGCCGTGGTCAGATTGTTCGCGGACACGGTGTTGTTGAGGTAGCGCAACTCGACCGTGCTGCGCGGGGTCGCCCTGGTCGCGTCGGCCCAGACGTCGGTATAGACCGGGTCGCTCACGAGCTGCATCGCGGTCGGGTCGAGGCGGGCACGCGTCGCGGCCATCGTTTCGCCCGACTGGTGTGCGGCGGCCATCGCCGGCAGCAGCGCCGCCGATTGCGCGTTCACGACCGCGCCGGAGTTGATCGCACCACCACGACGTGGGCTGTGGCAGCCGTCGCACGTGCGGCGCTCGCCGGGGCGGACGTTGATCCAGCTCGTGTGGGTCTGGAAGGCGCGGCCTTCGGCGTCGACGACGGCCAGGCCGATCGGGGTGTCCGCCGGCACTTGCAGCTTGAACGAACCATCGGGCTCGATCGGCGCGTAGCCGAGGATCTGCTGCATCTCGAAGTCGGTCTCGCCGATCGCGCTGCGCATGCCCATCATGTTCGAGGGCGGCGCCACCGCACGCATCACGCGGATGAAGCGCGCCGGTGCGCAGCCGTAGGCCGGGTCGGCCGGATCCTTGATGCGGGCGATGTGGGCCACTTGCGCCCGCGTGTCCTGCGGGTCGGTCGGCGTCGTCTTGGCGATGCCTTCGGTACAGCCGTTGGGCAGGTCGGCAGCGGTCAGCATGTTTTCGCCCATGCGGCCCAGGCCGTCGGTGTCGTAGACGCTGCGGACTTCGAGCAGGCCCATGTTCTGAGCGGCCAGCGCCGCGTCGACGTTGGTCGGGTCGGGGGCGTTCGGCTCGGTGCGCGGCTGCAGGGCGACCGGGTGCGTGTACATGAAGCCGACCGGCGGCGCGGCCACGATCAGCCAGGTCTGCTGCTTCGGGTCGAACATGTAGACCGCGTAGGACGGCGGCACGTTGTTCTGCAGCTCGTCGGCCTGCTCGTCGACGACGAGACGGTTGTCGTCGCCGAGGCGATTCATCTCGGCCTCGCTGAGCGTGGCGCAGGAGACGACGACGGTGAGGCGCCTCACCTCGCACGGCGTGAACGAGACCAGCACCCGGTCGGTGCCGTCCCACAGCGGGTACGGGGTCGTGACACGGCCGTAGCGCGACACGCCGCCGCCGAAGTTCAGGATCTGCGTGGTCGGGTAGCTCTGGCCGCCGGTCGTGGGCACGCCGGTTCCGGCCGGGGTGTTCTGCTCGGAGTAGTTCGCCGCGTCGACGAACACCAGCGCGCCGCCTTCGTGGGTGCGCGACAGCGGCATCAGGTCGGAGGCGAGGAAGCCGGCGTACTTGCCCTTCGGGTCCATGTCGCGCGGGTGCAGGAAGCTGTTGCCTTCGCTGTGCGCGCCGTAGAGCACGAACATGTCGGTGCCGTCCGGCTTGGCGCGGAACACCTTGAAGTGGTTGCGGCCGCCGACGTGATCCCAGCGCGAGAACATGATGTCGCCGTTCTGGCGCACCGTCGGGCTGCGGTCGTGGCTCTGGTTGAACGTGATCTGCGCCAGGTTGGCACCCTTCGCGTCGACCGTGTGCAGGTTGAACACGCGCTCGCGCTCGTATTCGTCCAGCGCGTAGTAGGTCTGGCCCAGCGCCTGGTTGACGTGCGACTTGTCCTGCCGGTTCGACGAGAACACGTAGCCCTTGCCCGCGGGCAGGTAGGTCGGATCGATGTCGTCCGAGGTGGTCGAACTGGTGATGCGCCTGAACGTGCCGCCGGTGAGGCCGCCCACGGTCATGTCGTATTCCCAGATGTTCCAGTGGCCGGTGCAGGCCGGCCCGCCGTCGATCGTGGAGGTGTTGGAGGTCGGGCAGCGCATCGCGAACACGATCTTCTTGCCGTCGTACGACACTTCGGGCCCGGTCGCATCGCCCTTGCCCTGCGTGAACTGCGCGGTGATGTTGTGCTCGGTGGCGCTGGCGGACGATTTCTCGCGGACCATCAGGTCGCCGCCCGGGGCGCTGGGGCCGCCGTTGGTCGGGTTCATCGAGATCGTGTTGACGCGCATCGCGTACGCGATGGGCACGTCACCCTGCACCGTCACCGTCGACGAATCGCTGGTGCTGCCGCCGCTGCAGGCGGCGAGCAGCAGCGTCAGCGCCGATACGCTCAGAACACAAAGCTTGTTCATGGACCTCTCCTGTTTGTTGTCTTTGACTACGCTCTTATTCACTGACGGGTAGCCGGGTCTGCGTGGAGCAGCCCGGTCGAGTAATGCATTGCGCCCGCGGCATCGACCACCACGGCGTCGACGCCAGGCTGTTGCCCGATCAGCCGCAGGCCCTTCTCGACGCCGAGCACGAACACGCACTTCGACAGCGCCTCGGTCGTCAGG
>JBDTVC010000212.1:0-8750 GCA_040007475.1 Burkholderiales bacterium | reverse complement strand
ACGACAGCTTCGCGATGATCCGCGGCGGCAAGATCAACCTGTCGATCCTCGGCGCGATGCAGGTCAGCGCGAAGGGTGACCTCGCGAACTGGATGATCCCCGGCAAGATGGTCAAGGGCATGGGCGGCGCGATGGACCTGGTCGCCGGCGTCGCGCGCGTGCTGGTGCTGATGGAGCACGTCGCGAAGAAGAAGGACGGCACGATCGACCTCAAGATCATCCCCGAATGCACGCTGCCGCTCACCGGCGTGGGCGTGGTCAATCGCATCATCACCGACCTCGCGGTGATGGACGTGACGCCTCAGGGGCTGAAGGTCGTCGAGCTCGCCGAAGGCGTGACGCGCGAGGAGCTGCAGGCCAAGACCGGCGTGCCGCTGCACTGAGCCGCTAGAGGTCTGCGGGCTGGGTCGGGTTCCACTCGGCCTGGATGCGGTCGAAGTCGGAGGCGCAGCCCTCCGACACCTCCGGCGTGTGGTCGCCGAAGAACGACGATGCGGGGTTCTTTGCTGCCGCCTGAATCTCGGCCCGCTCGTGCATCCTGATGGCATCCGTGAGGCAGCCCCGGAGCGCCACGAGGCCGGATGGCGGCGTCTGGCCGAGCAGCCCATCGAGCTGGCGCAGCACGATCCTCAGTCGCTCGGCGGTGGCGTTGGACAGGAAGCGGCCCTGGCCGTCCTTGTGATCCAGGTCATGCTCCACGGCGGCCAGATGGCGCAGCACCTTGCGGCTGCCGGCGACGCCGTCGAGCAGCGCCGTGAGCGCGCTGCGCATTGGCGTGGCAGTAGGTTCGTCCATGGCAGCCCCTGAGGAGAGTTCGTCGTTCCCGACCGCTGTCAGCACCGCGGCGTGATCGGTTATCGACGTGGCGGCGCGCGGCTGGAGGGCTTGTGACCCCCGACCCCGGTATTACTTGGCACTCAGCGCGCGCGCTGCATCCGAGATGAGGGCCGGGCCTTTGTAGATGAAGCCGGTGTAGACCTGCACCAGGTTGGCACCCGCGGCGATCTTGGCGCGCGCGTCGGCCGCACTCATCACACCGCCGACGCCGATGATCGGATACGCGGCGCCCAGCGCGCCGCGCAACTGCGCGATCACCCGGTTCGAGGCTTCGAACACGGGTGCGCCCGACAGGCCCCCGGCCTCGTCGCCGTGGGGCAGGTTCTTCACCTTCTCGCGCGCGATCGTGGTGTTGGTCGCGATCACGCCGTCGATGCCGTGGCGCTCGAGCGTGGCGGCGATCACGCCGACCTGCGCGTCGTCGAGGTCAGGCGCGATCTTCACGAAGATCGGCACGCTGCGACCATGCTGCTTGGCCAGGGCCGTCTTGCGCTCCTGCACCGCACCGAGCAGCGCATCGAGCGCGTCGTCGCTCTGCAGCGCACGCAGGTTCTTCGTGTTCGGGCTCGAAATGTTGACGGTCACGTAGTCGGCATGAGGGTACACGCCGTCCAGGCAGAGCAGGTAGTCGTCGACCGCGCGCTCGATTGGCGTCGCCGCGTTCTTGCCGATGTTCAGGCCGAGGATGCCGCCCTGACTCCGAAAGCGCGCACGCTTGACGTTGGCGATGAACGCTTCGAGCCCGTCGTTGTTGAAGCCGAGCCGGTTGATCATCGCGTTCGCTTCGGGCAGGCGGAACATGCGCGGCTTCGGGTTGCCGGGCTGGCCCTTGGGCGTGACGGTGCCAACTTCGATGAAGCCGAATCCCATCGCCGCGAGACCGTCGATGCAGCGGCCGTTCTTGTCGAGCCCCGCCGCGAGGCCGATCCGGTTCGGGAAGCGCAGGCCCGCCACGGTGACCGGGTCGTCGACGCGGCGCTGCGCCCACAGGCACTGCAGCGGCGTGTTCTGCAAGCGGGCCAGTGACTCCAGGGTCAGTTCATGGGCGTGTTCGGGGTCCAGCCCGAACAGGAAAGGGCGGGCGAGGGCGTAAGGCAGCAGTGACATGACGGCATTGTCGCAAAGGCATACTGGACCCATGAACCGACTCGAACGCGACACCTTCGGCGAGATCGCCGTCCCTGACCACGCGCTGTGGGGCGCGCAGACACAGCGCTCGCTGCATCACTTCGACATCTCCACCGAACGCATGCCGGCCGAACTGCTGCGCGCGCTCGCACTCGTCAAGCGCAGTGCTGCGGTCGTGAACCGCGAACTCGGCGTGCTCGGCGCGGCCAAGGCCGACGCGATCGTGCAGGCCGCCGACGAAGTGCTCGCCGGCCGGCACGACGCGCAGTTCCCGCTCTCGCTGTGGCAGACCGGCTCCGGCACGCAGACCAACATGAACATGAACGAGGTGCTCGCGAACCGCGCCTCACAGTTGCTGGGCGGCGAGGTCGGCGAGGCACGGCTCGTGCATCCGAACGACGACGTGAACCGCGGCCAGTCGTCGAACGACGTGTTCCCGACCGCGATGAGCGTCGCCGCGGTGCAGGCGCTCGAGGAGAAGCTGCTGCCCGCGCTTGCCACGCTGCGGGAGACGCTCGCCGCGAAGTCGACCGCGTTCGCCGACGTCGTGAAGATCGGCCGCACGCACCTGCAGGACGCGACGCCGTTGACACTCGGCCAGGAGATCTCGGGCTGGGTGGCGCAGATCGACCACGGTATCCGGCACCTGCGCACCACGCGCCCGCACCTGCGCGAGCTGGCGCTGGGTGGCACGGCGGTCGGCACCGGGCTGAATGCGCATCCGGAGTTCGGCACGCGCGTCGCCGCCGAACTCGCGCGGCTTACGGGGCACGCATTCGAATCGGCGCCGAACAAGTTCGAGGCACTCGCCGCGCACGACGCGATGGTGTTCGCGCATGGCGCGCTGAAGACGGTCGCGGCGTCGCTGATGAAGATTGCCAACGATGTGCGCTGGCTCGCCTCCGGCCCGCGCTCGGGGCTGGGCGAGATCACGATCCCCGAGAACGAGCCCGGCAGCTCGATCATGCCCGGCAAGGTCAACCCCACGCAGTGCGAGGCGCTGACGATGCTGGCATGCCAGGTGATGGGCAACGACGTGGCGGTGAACATGGCCGGTGCGTCCGGCAACTTCGAGCTCAACGTGTTCAAGCCGGTGATCATCCACAACCTGCTGCAGAGCATGCGGCTGCTGGCCGACGGCGCGCTGAGCTTCGAGGCGCATTGCGCACGCGGCATCGAGGCGGACCGGGCCCGCATCGGCGAGCTGGTGCAGCGTTCACTGATGCTGGTGACGGCGTTGAACCCGCACATCGGCTACGACAAGGCCGCGCAGATCGCGAAGGCCGCGCACCAGCAGGGCAGCAGCCTGCGCGACGCGGCGCTCACCTCGGGCTGGGTCAGCGGCGAACAGTTCGACGCATGGGTCAAACCGGAGGACATGGTGGGCGCTCGCCGATAATCGCCGCATGACTCAAGACGAACTCAAGGCCCTGGTGGGGCAGGCCGCCACCGTCTACGTGGAACCCGGCAGCGTGATCGGCGTCGGCACCGGCTCGACCGTCAACTGCTTCATCGACGCGCTCGCGCGCATGCCGCAGCGCATCCGCGGCGCGGTGTCGAGTTCGGAGCAGAGCAGCGCGAAGCTGCGCGCGCACGGCTTCGAGGTGCTCGACGCCAACGCGGTCGATGCGCTCGCCGTCTACATCGACGGCGCCGACGAGATCGACCGCCACGGCCACATGATCAAGGGCGGCGGCGCGGCACTGACGCGCGAGAAGATCGTCGCCGACATCTCGGCGCGGTTTATCTGCATCGCCGACGAATCGAAGCTGGTCGACACGCTCGGGCGCTTCCCGCTCCCGGTCGAGGTGATCCCGATGGCCGCAGCGCAGATCGCGCGGCGCCTGCGCGCACTCGGCGGCGAACCGGCGCTGCGTGCCGGCGTGATCACCGACAACGGCGGCCAGATCATCGACGTGCGCGGGCTGCGCATCACCGACCCGGCGGCGATGGAGCGCGAGATCAACCAGTGGCCGGGCGTCGTCAGCGTCGGCATCTTCGCGCGCAACAAGGCCAGCATCTGCCTCCTCGGCACGGCCGCCGGGGTGCGCACCGTGACTTTCTGAATTTCTGACAATTGCTCAAAATTGCCGCGCCGAAAAGCGCGTAACCTCGGGGCTGGCGCGAATCACGCAGGAGCGGATGCACCAGCTTTGAAGCAGCAGACCCGGAGGACGGCCCATGGCCAAACCAAATTATTCGTTCGAGAAGCGTCAGCGCGAGCTGGCCAAGAAGAAGAAGAAGGAAGAAAAGCTGAAGGAGAAAGCCGGCCGCAAGGTCGGTGACGGCGGTGTCGACGACACGCCCGACGAAGACACTGCAACCACCGGCGCTGCGCCGGCGGAGCCGGGGCAGCCTGCCTCGTGACATGACCCGGCGTCGCAAGCCTGACGGCGGCGGGACAGCGCCTCCTGCGAAGGCTGCGGCCACGTTCGCACCGGCCCTGAACGCCGGGTTCCAGGCCACCACGTCCCGCGTGCAGGAGATGCACGGCGCGATCGCCGGCAAGACCTTCGATACGCTGCAGCACATCCCCGGGCTCGCCGTGCCGACGCGCATCGTGCAGGGCGTGCACGATGCGATCACCCACGGGGTGTATGCGGCCGTGCGTCATGGCGGTGGCGCCGCGCTCGCGCTCGCCGGTCAGGCCGAGCGCGTGGCCACCGATCCGGCACGCACGCCCGGTCGGCGCGAGCAGGCGGCACGCAGTGCGCTGAACGGCGTCTTCGGCGATGCGCTGGCAGAGTCCGGCAGTGCGATGGCGATCCGCATGAGCCTACATGCCGCGGGCGCACCGCTGGCAGTCGATGCTGCCGGTCTCCAGGCGCTGAGCCCGCGTGTGGCCGTGTTCATCCACGGCCTCGCATGCGACGAGAGCAGCTGGACGGCGGGCAACGCCGCGGCCGGGTATGGCGACCAGTTGAGCCGCGATCTCGGCATCGATGCGGTCTACCTGCGCTACAACACGGGGCTGGCGATCGAGAACAACGCCGAGCAGTTCGCAGCATTGTTGACACAGGCCGTGACCGCCGCCCCGCACGTGCGCGAATGGCTGCTCATCGGCCACAGCATGGGCGGCCTGGTAGCGCGTCGCGCGCATGCCCTGGCCGACGCTGCGGGCAGCGCGTGGGCCACGCGCACGCCGATGATCGTCAGCATCGGCTCGCCGCACCAGGGCGCACCGCTCGAACGGCTCGGCGAGCTCGCGACCAGCGCGTTGAACGTGTCGGAGGTGACGAAGCCGCTCGGCCGCATCGCCAATGCGCGCAGCCGCGGCATCAAGGACTTGCGGCACGGCCTGAAGGGCACGCCGACACCGGGGCCGGCACTTCGCATGGTGTTCGGCACGCTCAGTGACCAGGCCGGCTCGCTGGCCGCCAAGCTCTTCGGCGACGGCCTGGTGATGCCTGGCAGCGCCGCGGACGACGGCCTCGCCGGCGACGTCGAGCGCGTCGAACTGGCCGGGCTGGGCCACATGGCCCTGCTGAACCACCCGCGCGTGTACGAGGTGTTGCACCGTTGGATGGGCGGCGCCGCCGACATCAAGCGCGCGCCGAATGCCGCGCCGCGCGGCTGACGAAGCGGGCCGGCGCGATCGCGTCGACGAGGCTCGCCTCGATCGGCATCGGCGCGCCAGTGATCGCCGCGGCCAGCACGCGGGCTCCGAGCGCGCTCCAGGTGATGCCGCGCGAGCCGAGTGCGGTGAACACGAACAGGCCCGACACGCAAGGCACGAGACGCGGTTGATCGAGCCGCAGGCCGGTCACCGCCGTGTCCGGAACGCCACCGACCACGGGCAACCGGTCCGCTGCACTCCAGCGCCACGAGGTGCGGCCCGTCAGGTCCGCAGCGTTGGCAGCAACCGCGTTCCCCGTGAGCGCGGCGAGCTGGGCCAGGTTGGCCGCGTGATCGGTGTCGCGCACGGCAGGATCGTCATCGCCACGTTGCGCCGTGGCGCCGAAAATCGCGCGGCCGTTCACCACGGGCAGCAGATAGCCGGCGCCGGCGATCGGCACGCGCGGCAGGCTCAGCGCGCTCGCCGGAAGCCCGCTGATCTGCCCACGCACGCGCTCGATCGGCCAGCCCGGATCGCCGAGCAAGTGCAGCGCCGCACCCGCGTTCGCAAGAACCACGGCGGGCGCCTCGGCGATCGGGTTGCCGGCCGCGTCGAGCACGCACCAGCCGCCGGCCGTTCGCCGCAGCGCATGCACCTCGGTGCCGACGCGAACATCGACGTACGCCGCCGCGCGTTCGAGCCAGGCACGCGCCAGGCCGGCCGGGTGCACCCAGCCGCCACCGGGGTAGAACCACGCGGGTTGGTTCAGAGCGATGCCGCCGAGCGCGCTGGCGGCGTCGGCGTCGAGCGCCTGCACGTAGTCCGGCGGCAGCCGGAGTGCGGCCAGCGTCGCGCTCATCTGCGCGTGCGGCATCGAGGTTTCCAGGCGCAGCAGACCGCGCGTCGCGCCGGCCACGCCGTGGTGGTCGAGCGCGACACGAACGGATTCGCGCGCCTCCAGCGCGGCCGCGCGGTTGAAGCGCGCGTGCACGCCGTCCTGCGCATTGACGATGCCGTGGAACAGCCCGGCAGGGTTGCCCGAGGTCTCCTCCGCGATCGCGCCGCGGCGTTCGACAAGCGTGCTGCGCCAGCCTTGCTGGGCCAGCGCCCAGGCGGCAGCACAGCCCGCGAGGCCCGC
Source organism: Burkholderiales bacterium (assembly GCA_040007475.1). Taxonomy (GTDB): domain Bacteria; phylum Pseudomonadota; class Gammaproteobacteria; order Burkholderiales; family Burkholderiaceae_C; genus LMDS01. The sequence goes on along the minus strand of JBDTVC010000212.1, from coordinate 2,091 downwards.
GCCGACGATCAGCGCGTGCGAGGGCGAACGCCCCTGCGGCGCAATGCGCGCAAGGGCGCGGCGCGGTGTGAAGGCGGGCGCGAAACGGGCGAGCGTGATGTCGCGCTTGCCGCCGGTGCCCTGCGACAGCTGCACCTGGAACCCCGCGGTCGTGAGGTGCTCGCGCAGCGCGCGGGCAGCACTCCAGGTCGCCAGCGTGGCCCCTGGGGCGGCAAGTCGGCTCAGCGCCTTGCAGACGCGCTCGTCCCACATGCGCGGGTTGCTCGCCGGTGCAAAGCCATCGAGGTAGAACGCGTCGACGTCAGCGACCAGCTCAGGCAGCCAGGACTGCACGTCGCCGAACGCCAGCAGCAGCTGCACCGCGCCGCCGTCGAAGTTCAGCGTGTGCAGGTTCGGTGTGAGTGGCGGCCACGCTCGCTGCAATTCGTCCGCAAGCTCGGGTGCGGGGGACGCCGCGTGGGCCCGCGCGAGCTCGGCCCGTGTGAGCGGATGCGCCTCGACCGAGATGAAGACGAGTTGCTCGCAACGCTGCGGATCGTCGCGCCAGGCCATCCAGGTGGCGAGGAAGTTGTTGCCCAGCCCGAACCCGGTCTCGAGCACGACGAAGCGCTTGCGACCCAGCCAGCGTGCAGGCAACTCGTTGCCGCCGACGAACACATGACGCGCCTGCGTGAATGCGCCAGCGCGTGGATGGTAGATGTCACCGTAGCGGGCCGAGAACGGCACGCCGTCGTCGGTGAAGGTCAGCGCAGCCGGCTCGATCGGCGCACTGTTCATGCCGCTGCGCGCGCGGCCAGCCAGGCCAGCAGCCGATCGCGCGCATCGGTCAGGCTGCGGTAGTTCAGCACCGCGGGGCTCATGCTGGCGATGGCGTCATGGAGCTGGCGCGCCTGCGCGGGAGTCTGCAATGCGTCGACGAGCGGCTGCATTTGCACATGGATCGTGAAGATCGCCTGCTCGTGCGCGGGCAGGGGGATAAAGGTCTGGCGCTCGGTGCGGAAAAAGGCTCGCGCCGCGAGTGCATCGGCATCGACAGCGGCCGGCCACGGCGCGGCGTCGCAGCGCTGCGGGTGCTGGCTGAGGCGCGGGTGGCGCGTGACGGTCCAGACGAAGCGCTCCCAGCGGTCGGCGCCGGTGACAAGCCGGGCGAGGTGATCGCTCGCGGTGATCAGCGTCCGGTTGTCGGCCACCGGGGCATGCACCTGCGCGAAGTGCCGCCCGATCTTGTCCTCGGGCGCCCAGTGCGAAGGCAGGCAGACCGCGAGCCACGGGATGTGCGCGCTGGCGCCGTCGATCACTGCGAAGTCCTCGGCAAATGCGAGAGCGAGCAGCGCTGCAGGACGCCACGGGGTCGGCAGCGCTCGCAGGCAGTCGCCGATCGCCGGCGGGCCGTCGCCCACGGGCACGTCGCCCTGCAGCGACCAGCCGAGATGGTGCGCCTGCAAGTGCGTTGCGCCGTCCCACGCGAAGGCCGCTGGATGCTCGGCCACGGCGTGCGCAGCGAGCGCGTGAAGCGTCGGCTGAGCGTCGAAGCCCGGCGCGGCGAGCAGCGCTTGGTCGGCATGCGCGCTCAGCACGGCGAGCTTCTCGGCCAGCGCGGCATCGCCCAGCCGATTCGGCGTCAGCTGCGCGGCACCCGGCCCGAGGCGGCGCAGGCCCGGCTGCATGCGAAACGGTGCGCTGACAGAGGCGAAATCGAAAGCCATGCCGGATGATGAGCGCAAAAACGAGAAAGGCCCGCAATGCGGGCCCCTGGATCGCGGATCGGCGCGGCTTACACGCGCTTGCGGTACTCGTGCGTCCGGGTGTCGATCTCGACCTTGTCGCCCGTCTGCACGAACAGCGGCACGGCGATCTCGAAGCCCGTCGCGATCTTCGCCTTCTTCAGCACCTTGCCCGAGGTGTCGCCTTTGACGGCCGGCTCGGTGTCGGTGATCTCGCGCACCAGGCTGGTGGGCAGTTCGACCGAGATCGCCTTGCCGTCGTAGAAAACGACTTCGACCGGCATCGCGTCCTCGAGGTACTGGATCGCGTCACCCATGTTCTCGGACTCGACCTCGAACTGGTTGTACTCGGCGTCCATGAACGCGT
>JBDTVC010000211.1:0-8776 GCA_040007475.1 Burkholderiales bacterium | reverse complement strand
AGGATGACCTTGTAGCCCTCTTCGCGCAGCGCCTTGCAGGCCTGCGCACCGGAGTAGTCGAACTCACAGGCCTGGCCGATGATGATCGGCCCGGCGCCGATGATGAGGATGGATTTGAGGTCGCTGCGCTTAGGCATTCTTGGGCTCCGCGTTCTTCGCAGTCATCAGCGCAGTGAAGCGGTCGAACAGGTAGGAAATGTCGTGCGGGCCGGGTGATGCCTCCGGGTGACCCTGGAAGCAGAACGCCGGCTTGTCGGTGCGCATCAGGCCCTGCAGCGTGCCGTCGAACAGCGAGACGTGCGTCGGCCGCAGGTTGGCGGGCAGCGTACCCGCGTCGACCGCGAAACCGTGGTTCTGGCTCGTGATGCTGACGACGCCCGAGTCCAGATCCTTCACCGGATGGTTCGCGCCATGGTGGCCGAACTTCATCTTGAAGGTCCGGGCGCCCGACGCGAGCGCGAGGATCTGGTGGCCGAGGCAGATGCCGAAGGTCGGGATGCCGGTCTCGATCAGTTCGCGCGTCGCCGCGATCGCGTAGTCGCAAGGCTCGGGGTCGCCGGGGCCGTTGCTCAGGAAGATGCCGTCAGGCTTGAGTTCGAGCACCGCGCTGGCCGGCGTCTGTGCCGGCACCACGGTGACGCGGCAGCCGCGGCTCGCGAGCATGCGCAGGATGTTGCGCTTGATGCCGAAGTCGTACGCGACCACATGGAATTTCGGTGCGCTCTGCCGGCCGTAACCGGTGCCCAGCTTCCACTCGGTCTCGGCCCACTCGTAGGGTTCGGCCTCGCTCACGACCTTGGCCAGATCGAGGCCGCTCATGCTCGGCGCCGCCTTCGCCTTGGCGATCGCGTCGGCAGCGTGCGCGTCGGTCAGTGCCTCGCCCAGCGGCAGCGTCACGATGCAGCCGTTCTGCGCACCGTGCGTGCGCAGCAGGCGCGTGAGTCGGCGCGTGTCGATGTTGGCGATCGCGACGGTGCCTTCGCGCTGGAGATACTCGGACAGGCTCATGCTGCTGCGGAAGTTCGACGCCAGCAACGGCAGGTCCTTGATGATCAGGCCGGCAGCAAAGACCTTCTTCGCCTCGACATCCTCGGCACAGATGCCGTAGCTGCCGATGTGCGGATATGTCAGCGTGACGATCTGCCGGCAGTAGCTCGGGTCGGTGAGGATTTCCTGGTAGCCGGTCAGCGCGGTGTTGAACACCACTTCACCGACCGTTTGGCCCGGCGCGCCGATCGAGATACCGCGGAACACCGTGCCGTCTGCGAGTGCCAGGAGGGCCTGGGCTTGGGGGGACAGCAGTTGCGGCGGCACCGGCATTTCTCCGTATTAGTTCGCGCCCAGCGCTCTCGCGCTGCTGGTGTGAAAACCGGGGAGTTTTCGGGGCAGAAGCCGCTGGTTTCCGAGAGGGAAACCGCGTGAATTTTGCTGGGCGGGTGGGTTGGGGGTAAACCTTCGAATTATAGACCACGCCCCCATGCCGGCCCGCCGTCGGCCGACCCCCCACGTAGACTCGCGGCATGCCTTTCCATGCCCTGCCGCTGCTCGCTGCCGCACTCGCCGCCGCGAGCTTCATCAGCATGGACAGCGTGATCAAGCTGCTGGCCGTGCGCTTCGACGCGCTGCAACTCGGGTTCTTCCGTTTCGCCGGTGGCAGCGTGTTCGCCATCGTGCTGTGGCTCTGGAAGCGCCCCGCCCTGCCGAGCGGCGCCGCGTGGTGGCTGCACATCGTGCGCAGCGCTCTTCTGCTGTGCTCGCTGCTGGGCTACTTCTTCGCGCTCACACAGCTGCCGCTCGCGCTGGCGGTGGCGATCTCGTACCTGTCGCCGATCTTCGTCGCCGTGCTCGCCATACCGGTGCTCGGCGAGCGGCCAGCCGGCTCGATCTGGCTGGCGCTGGCAGCGGGGCTGTCCGGCGTCGCCATCGCGGTGTGGCCGGAGCTCAGTGCCGGGCTGTCCGCCGTGAAGGCCCTGCGACTGCTCGGGATGGCCAGCGCCGCCGCAGCCGCGCTGGCATTCGCCGGCGTGATGCTGCTGGCGCGCCGGCAGGCGCGCACCGATTCGACCTGGACCATTCTGCTGATCCAGAGCGTGCTCCCGATGCTCTTGCTGGCCGCACCTGCAGCGTGGCGGTGGCAGCCCACGCAAGAGGGTGACCTCGCCCTCGTGCTGCTCGCCGGCGGCCTGGGCACGCTGGGGCTGCTGAGCCTGACGTTCGCGTTCACGCGGCTGGAGGCCAGCCGGGTCGCGCCGATCGAGTACACCGGCCTGGTCTGGGCCACCGCGCTCGGCTACCTGCTGTTCGACGAGGTGCCGACGCTCGGCACAGTCGCGTCCGCGGCCTTGATCATCGGCGGCTGCCTGCTGCTCCTACGCCGTTAGCGCGGCGATGCCGGCCTTGGCGATCTGCGCGTCCTCGTTCGACTTGACGCCGCTGACGCCGACCGCGCCGACGCACTGCCCGTCGACCATGATCGGCACGCCGCCTTCGAGCAGGCCCTCGATCTCCGGCACGCTCAGGAACGCCGTCCGGCCGCCCTTGATGATTTCTTCGTAGACGGCGCTCTCGCGCCGGCCGAGTGCCGAGGTGCGCGCCTTGGCGGGCGCGATATGGGCCGACAGCGGCGCGGCGCCATCGAGGCGCTGCAACCACAGCAGATGGCCGCCATCGTCGACGATGGCGATCGTCACCGGCCACTTGTTGGCGACGGCCTCGGCCTCGGCGGCAGCGGCGACGCGCTTCAGGTCGGCCAGCGACAGGAAAGATTTGGTGTTCATGGTGTCTGCACTCTGGTGTTGTCGAATTCCGGCCCCAACTGTACGCACGAACCCCCGTTCGTGATCCGTGCCCAGGGAACTAGAATCCGCCGCACGGGTCAGAACCCGCGTTGTTCACCAACAGGAGCACTGATGAACCAACCCCTGCAAACCGAATTCCCGGGCTACGCCGGCGGCGTCACGTCCGTCGACCAGCGCGAGCGCGTCCTGCGCAATACCTACTGGCTGCTCGCGCTGTCGATGGTGCCGACCGTCCTGGGCGCCTGGATCGGCGTCTCCACCGGCATCATGCGCACGATGGGCATGGGCATGAGCGCGATCGTCTTCCTCGGCGGTGCGTTCGGCTTCATCTACGCGATCGAGAAGACCAAGAACTCCGCAGCCGGCGTGCCGGTCCTGCTCGGGTTCACGTTCTTCATGGGACTGATGTTGTCGCGCCTGATCGGTGCAGTGCTGGGCATGAGCAACGGCGCCGGGTTGATCATGACGGCCTTCGCCGGAACCGGCGTGATCTTCTTCGGCATGGCCACCTTGTCGTCGATCATCAAGCGCGACCTGTCGTCGATGGGCAAGTTCCTGTTCGTCGGCGCGGTGATGTTGTGTGTCGCGGCGATCGCCAACATCTTCCTGCACTCGAGCGCGCTGATGATCACGATCTCGGTCGTGGCGATCGGCATCTTCTCGGCCTTCATCATCTATGACCTGAAGCGCGTTCGCGACGGCGAAGAGACGAACTACATCAGCGCCACGCTGAACATCTACCTGGACCTGTACAACGTGTTCCAGTCACTGTTGTCGATCCTCGGCTTCGCGAACAGCAGCAGCGACTGAGTTCGTCGCTCCGCTGATCACCAAGGGCCCTTCGGGGCCCTTTTTTCATGCGCGTCTAAAGCAGATGCGCAATCGAGTTCGCGTAGTAGGCCAGCACCTTCAGCTCGGCCGGGTTGGCCAGGAACAGGCCGCGGCGCTGGGTCACCAGGTGGCGCAGGGTCAGCATCCGCAGGCCCACGGTCAGCGCATAGTCGCGGTCGGTGCGCGGCACGTAGACATGCCCGCCGCGTGACTCGACCCGCGCGATCAGCGCCAGCACCTCGGCCTTGAGTTCGAGGTCCGAGAACGAGCGTTGCGGGTCGCGCATGAAGACGCTGGCCACCAGCGGCACCGGCAGCACCGGCACGACCTGGCCGATCGCGTGCATCAGGTTGCGGCCGACCTGCGCCACGGCCGTACGCCGGGCTGCGTCGTCCAGCACGCGAAAGTCCAGCCCCGCCTGGCGCACGTGCGTGCGCATCGAGACCGGCTGGCCGAAGTTCACACAGGCGTAACCGTAGCGGTAGCGGCGCCCGGTCAGCGTGAAGACGAACTGCCGCGCAAGGTAGGCGCCCGTGATGGCCAGCGTGCGCGCGAGACCACTGCGCAGGGGCTTCGCGTCGAGCTGGCGCAGCAACGTGCGGTCCTCGATCACGCGGTCGTAGTTGATGCCGACCGGGATGAACACCAGGTCGCGCTCGCCCTCGGGGTTGAAACCCTTGAGCATGTAGTCGAGCAGGCCGAGCTTGGGCTCGCGCAACGCGCCATCGACGGTCAGCCCGCCCTCGGGGTACATCGCCTGCGGCACGCCGCCTTCGGTCGCCATCTGTACATAGCGCTGCAGCACCATGCGGTACAGCGGGTCGCCCGAGTTGCGGCGCACGAAGTACGCGCCCATCGCGCGGATCAGCCCCTGCAGCGGCCAGATGCGCGCCCACTCGCCCACCGCATAGCTCAGCGCGACGCGCTCGGCGGCGAGGAACGAGACCAGGATGTAGTCCATGTTGCTGCGGTGGTTCATCACGAACACGACCGTGGACTTCGGGTTGATCGCGGCCAGCGACTCCGCATCGGTATAGCCCAGCCGCACGCGGTAGACGAGCCGCGCGAAGGTCTTCGACAGCCAGTAGCCGACGCGAAAATACACGTAGGCGTTGAACGCCGGCACGATCTCCAGCGCGTCGCGATAGACCTGCTTCATCACCTCGGGCAGCGGCGTGCCGGTGGTCGCCGCATGGGCCTGCGCCGCACCGAGCACGCGCGGGTCGCTCATCAGCCTGTCGATCAGCGCGGCCCGTCGCGTGAGCTTGAAGGCCGGGAGGTCGATCTTCAGGCGGACGATGACTTCGTCCAGCACCCCCCGCACCTTGCGCCGGAAGTACCAGCGCACGCCGGGCATGAACGCGCCGAAGATCAGCGCGAGCACGGCCAGCGCGCTCGTCGCGACGAACAACCACAAGGGTATCGAGATGGTCTGCGCCAAGCTGTGCCTCCCCCGGCGCGAGTATCAACCCTTCTCGAACACCGCCATGCTCTCGACATGCGCCGTGTGCGGGAACATGTTCACCGCGCCGGCCGCCACACAGCGGTAGCCTGCCTGATGCACCAGCAGCCCCGCGTCGCGCGCCAGCGTCGCCGGGTTGCAGCTGACGTAGACGATGCGCCGCGGCGCCACGAAGCCCGGCGCCAGCGATGGATCGGCCTGCAGATCGGCCAGTGCCTTCGCGAGCGCGAACGCGCCCTCGCGAGGCGGATCGACGAGCCACTTGTCGGCGTGGCCGTAGCCCGCCAGCTCGGCTGGCGTCAGCTCGAACAGGTTGCGCGCGACGAAACTCGTCGTCGCCCCCAACCCGTTGACGACCGCGTTCTCGCGCGAGCGCTGCACGAGCGCCTCGCTGCCCTCGATGCCGAGCACCTCGCGCGCCAGCGTGGCGATCGGCAGCGTGAAGTTGCCGAGGCCGCAGAACCAGTCGATCACGCGCTCGTCGGAGCGTGCATCGAGCAGGCGCAGCGCGCGCGTCACCAGTGTTCGGTTGATGTGCGGGTTGACCTGCGTGAAGTCGGTCGGCTTGAACGGCATCGTGATGCCGAACTCGGGCAGCGCGTACGCCAGCTCGGGGCCGCCCTCATCGAGCCGGCAGACGGTGTCCGGCCCCTTGGCCTGCAACCACCACTGCACGCCGTGCGCAGCGCCGAACGCGCGCAGCCGCGCCAGATCGCCATCGGTCAGCGGCTCGAGGTGCCGCAACACCAGCGCGACGACCTCGTCGCCGACGGCCAGCTCGATCTGCGGCAAGCGGTCGCGCTGGTCCATGCCGGCCACCAGCGCACGCAGCGGGACCAGCATCGCGCTGACCCGTGGCGGCAGCACTTCGCAGCTGTCCATGTCGGCCACATAGCTCGACTGGCGCTCGTGAAAGCCGACGAGCACCTTGTCCTTCTTCACGACGAAGCGCACCGACAGTCGTGCCCGGTAGCGGTAACCCCAGGACGGCCCCTCGATCGGCCTGAGCATCTGCTCGCTCTTCACCTTGCCCAGGTGCCACAGCGCATCCTCGAGCGCGCGCTGCTTGGTCGCGATCTGCGCGCCGATGTGAAAGTGCTGCATCTTGCAGCCGCCGCAGGTGCCGAAGTGCGGGCACGCCGGCACGACGCGCTGCGAACTCTCGCGGCGCAACGCGATCATCGTCGCCTGCTCCCAGTTGTTCTTGCGGCGGTTGACCTTGACCTGAACCTGTTCGCCGGGCAGCGCTCCGTCGATGAAGACGACCTTGCCCTCGAGGTTGTGCGCCACCCCCTGCGCGTCGAGATCCATCGACTCGACGGTCAGCCATTCGTCGGACGGCACCTCGTCCCGTTTCGCTTGTTTCGCTCTGCTCATGGGCCGCGATTATCAATGCCGCTGCTACACTCCGCGTCGTCAGGAGAGAGCTTCCGAACCAGCAGGCTTGGAAGCCGCCGAAGGCGCAGAGCCCGGATGAGGACCCGGTTTCGAACGCTCAGGCAAAAGGACTGGCAAGCGCTTCATGAATGGAGCGTTCCTCGCTGGAGAGAGGCCCGCCCCGAGCGGGTCCACCGAAGGGGCAAGCAGTGCGCTTCAACAGACGCGCGCCGCCAATCTCTCAGGTAAAGCGGACAGAGAGGGCAATCGCGGAGCGATCATGATCGCGCCGTTCGGATGACTGCCCTCGGAGACCGCCATGACCACTGCCACTGCCAGCACCCCCGCCCTCGCCCGCACGCCGCTGCACGCGCTCCACGTCGAGCTCGGCGCCAAGATGGTGGCGTTCGCCGGCTACGACATGCCGGTGTCGTACCCCGACGGCATCCTGAAGGAACACCGCCACTGCCGCGAGTCGGCCGCGCTGTTCGATGTCTCGCACATGGGCCAGCTGCGCCTCGTCGGCCCCGATGCGGCCAAGGCACTCGAGACCCTGGTGCCGATGGACGTGGTCGACCTGGCCGTCAACAAGCAGCGCTACGCCTTCTTCACCAACGCCAGCGGCGGCCTGCTCGACGACCTGATGATCACGCGGCGCGAGGACCACCTGTTTCTCATCGTCAACGCCGCCTGCAAGGACGCGGACACGCGGCACCTGATCACGAACATCGGTCACCGCTGTTCGGTGCAGCCTCTACCCGACCGCGCGCTGCTCGCGTTGCAGGGCCCGAAGGCCGCGCAGGCCCTCGCCAGGCTGAACCCCGCGGTGGCGCAGCTCACCTTCATGACCGGTGCCGATGTGACACTCGCGGGTGCCGATTGCTTTGTCACCCGCTCGGGCTACACCGGCGAGGACGGCTACGAGATCTCGGTGCCCGCCGGGGAGGCCGACATCCTCGCCCGCGCGCTGCTCGCGCTGGCCGAGGTCAAGCCCGCCGGCCTCGGCGCGCGCGACACGCTGCGGCTCGAAGCCGGCCTGTGCCTGTACGGCCACGACATCAACGACGCGACCACGCCGGTCGAGGCTGCCCTCACCTGGGCGATCCAGAAGGTGCGCCGCGCCGGCGGCGCCCGCCACGGCGGCTACCCGGGTGCCGCGGCGATCGATGCGCAGCTCGCGACCGCGCCGGCCCGCAAGCGCGTCGGCCTGGTCGGGCTCGAGCGCGTGCCGGTGCGCGAAGGCGCGAGCATCGTCGACGCGCAAGGCCGCAAGCTCGGGCTGGTCACCAGCGGCACGCTGTCGCCCACCGTCAACGAGCCGATCGCGATGGCCTACCTCGCCGCCAACCACGCGCTGCCTCACCACGAGGTCTATGCCGAGGTCAGGGGCAAACGCCAGCCGATGCGCGTGAGCCCCATGCCGTTCACGCCACACCGCTACTTCCGCGGCTGATCCATTTCTCTTTCACGACAGGAGCACACCCATGACGACCATGTACACCGAAGACCACGAGTGGATCAACATCGAGGACCACGAGGCCGCCACCGTCGGCATCACCCACCACGCGCAGGACGCGCTCGGTGACGTCGTCTTCGTCGACCTGCCCGCGGTCGGCTCGACCTTCAAGAAGGGCGAGGTCGCCGGTGTGGTCGAGTCGGTCAAGGCCGCGGCCGATCTGTTCATGCCGGTCACCGGCGAGATCGTCGAAGTGAACGAGGCGCTGCGCGCCGACCCGTCGCTGGCCAACACCGACCCGCTGGGCAACGGCTGGTTCTTCAAGGTGCACGTCACCAACATGGGCGAGTTCGACCAGCTGATGGACGGCCCCGCCTACGACGTGCTGGTGAAGAACAGCTGATCCCACCCACGAGGCCCCTGCGATGTTGATGTCTGCCCACCCGCCGCTGCGCGCGCTCGAGAACGCCGCCGAATTCGTCGCCCGCCACGTCGGCATCGAGGCCCGCGACGAGGCACACATGCTGTCCGTCATCGGTGCCGCGTCACGGCGCGCACTGATCGAGGCGATCGTGCCGCGCAGCATCGCGCGCGGCGCGCCGATGGCGCTGCCCGAGCCGCTGACCGAAGCGCAGGCCCTGGGCGAGCTGAAGGCGATCGCCGGCCGCAACCAGATGCTGAAGAGCTTCATCGGCCAGGGCTATTTCGGCACCCATACGCCGGGCGTGATCCTGCGCAATGTGCTCGAGAACCCCGCCTGGTACACGGCCTACACGCCCTACCAGGCCGAGATCTCTCAGGGCCGCATGGAGGCGCTGGTCAACTTCCAGACCATGGTCTGTGACCTGACGG
>JBDTVC010000210.1:0-8807 GCA_040007475.1 Burkholderiales bacterium | reverse complement strand
GCGATGCGCGCGACACGCTGTTCATGCTGTTCGTGATCGGCTGGACGGTGCTGCCCCATGTCGGGCACCTGCCGCTGTGGTGCTCGCTGCTCACGCTCATCGTGATGCTGTGGCGGGCGCAGCTCGCGCTCGGCAACGCGACGCTGCCGAACCGTTGGGTGGTGATCGGCGTGCTCGTGCTCGCCGCCGGCCTCACGCTGTGGTCGTACCGCACGCTTCTGGGCAAGGAGCCCGGCGTCACGATGCTCGTCGTGCTGATGGCCCTCAAGACGCTCGAGCTGCGCGCAAAGCGCGATGCGTTCGTCGTGTTCTTCCTCGGCTTCTTCATCGTGCTCACGCACTTTCTGTACTCGCAGTCCCTGCTCGTCGCCGCGGCGATGCTGGTCTCGGTGTGGGGCCTGCTCACGGCGCTGGTGCTGGTGCACATGCCGGTCGGCCAGCCCAGCCTGCGCCAGGCCGGCTCGCTCGCGGCGCGCACCGCCCTGTGGGGCGCGCCGATCATGGCGCTGATGTTCGTGCTGTTCCCGCGCATCGGGCCGCTGTGGGGCGTGCCGAACGACGGCCTGGCGAAGACCGGCCTGTCGAGCACGATGCGCATGGGCTCGGTGGCCGAGTTCGCGCAGGACGACAGCATCGCGCTGCGCGTTCGCTTCGACGGGCCGCCACCGGCTCCGGAGACGCTGTACTTTCGCGGCCCGGTGCTGACGCACTTCGACGGCGTCGAATGGCGGATGGCCAGCTTCGACAGCTTCGCCACCTTGCGCGCGCCAAGCAACCTCAAGGTGCGCGGCAAGCCGGTGCGCTACGAGATGACGCTGGAGCCGTTGCGCATCACCTCGCTGCCGCTGCTCGAAGCCACCGGCACCGCACCGGCCATCGAGGGCTACCAGGCCCTGGGCTTGCCCGACCTGCAGTGGGTGACGGTTCGGCCGGTGGTCGAGCGCGTGCGCTTCAGCGCCGAGGCCTACCCGCAGTTCAGCCACGGGCCGACCCTCGCGACGCCATTGCTGCGCGAGAGCGTCGAGCTGCCACCCGGCTTCAACCCGCGGACGCTGGCGTGGGCCGCCGATCTGCGGCGCGACCCGGCGTATGCGAACGCCAGCCCGCGCGTGCTCGCCGGTGCGCTGCTGGCGTACATCCGAAAGTCCGGGTTCACCTACACCGTCGCGCCCGGCAGCTACGGGCGCAACGCGGTCGACGAGTTCTGGCTCGATCGGCGCGAAGGCTTCTGCGAGCACTTCGCCGCGGCCTTCGTCGTGGTCATGCGCGCGCTCGACATCCCCGCCCGCGTCGTCACCGGTTTCCAGGGCACCGATGAGCAACCCATCGACGGCTACTACGCCGTGCGCCAGAGCTCGGCGCACGCCTGGGCCGAGTACTGGGAGGCCGGCTCGGGCTGGGTGCGCGCCGACCCCACTGCGGCCGTCGCGCCCGACCGCATCTCGCGCGGCAGCCGCCTTGCACCGCCGCCGGGCCTGGTGGCGGGTGCGCTCGGCAACGTCAGCCCTGCCCTGCTGGCCAACCTGCGCGACGGCTGGGAGGCAATCAACAACCGCTGGAACCAGTGGGTGCTCAACTACTCGCGCGGCCAGCAGATCGACGTGCTGAAGAACCTCGGCGTCGACTCGCCGAGCTGGGAAGACCTGGCGCTGCTGCTGATCGGCGCGCTCAGTTCGCTCGCGCTCGCCGGCGCCACCTGGGCCTGGTGGGACCGCCATCGCGTCGACCCCTGGGTGCGGCAGATGGAACGCCTGCGCGACGCCCTGCGCGGCCTCGGCCTGGCGAGCGCAGCGCACGACGCACCGCGTGCGCTCGCCGCGCGCGTGCGCGAGCGCTACGGCGCGCAGGGCGATGCCCTGGCCGCCCTGCTCGATGCACTGGAGCGCCAGCGCTACAGCAGCACGACGCGCGCGCGGCCCGATCCGGCGCTGACGCGCGCGTTCGTCGCGCAGGCCCGCGCGCTGCGGCCCGGGCGACCTTGAGCGCCTTGCGGCTCGCGATAATCCACCCGATGACCAGCACCCTCTTGACGCAACGACTCGCACCCGGTTTGCTCGCCGTGGTGTTGTGCCTCTGCGCCCCTTGCGCCACGGCCGCGAAGGCACAGGCCGACGACGCACCCGACGTCGTCACCTACGGCCGTCGTGATGACGTGATGACCTTCGGTGCCGAGCTCGCCGAGCGCCGCGGCCTCGACGCCGCGTGGGTGCAGGCCGCGCTGCAGCGCGCGCGCTTCGTGCCGAGCGTGGCCCGGGCGATCATGCCGCCGCCGGCCGGCACCGCGAAGAACTGGGCCCTGTACCGCAGTCGCTTCATCGAGCCGGTGCGCATCCGCGCGGGCGTCGCGTTCTGGCGCGCCAACGAGAAGTGGCTGAAGCAGGCCGAGGAGATCTACGGCGTGCCGCCCGAGATCGTCGTCGGCATCGTCGGGGTCGAGACGATCTACGGCCAGCAGATGGGCAACTTCCGCACCATCGATGCCTTGGCCACGCTGTCGTTCGACTTCCCCACCGGCCGCAAGGACCGCAGCGCGTTCTTCCGCGATGAGCTCGAGAACCTGTTCGTGCTGTGCCAGAGCGAAGGCGCCGACCCGCTGCAGCTCAAGGGCAGCTTTGCCGGCGCGATGGGCATGCCGCAGTTCATGCCGTCGAGCTTCAACAAGTACGCGGTCGACATGGACGGCGACGGTCACGTGGACCTGCGCGGCAGCACGGCCGACGTGATCGGCAGCGTCGCGCACTACCTCGCCGAGTTCGGCTGGCGGCGCGACCTGCCGACGCGCTTCGACGTGGCGGTGCCCGTCGACACCGCGAACCGCGCCACGCTGCTCGCGCCCGACATCCTGCCGAGCTTCAGCATCAACGAGTTCGCCGAGCGCGGTGCGCAGCTCGACCCGGCCGCGCTCGCCACCGACGTGCGGCTGGACGCCGCGGGCGGCCTGGGCAAGCTCGCGCTCGTCGAGCTGCAGAACGGCGACGCGGCGCCGAGCTACGTGGCGGGCACGAGCAACTTCTACGCGGTGACGCGCTACAACTGGTCGAGCTACTACGCCCTGGCGGTGATCGAGCTCGGCGAGGCCGTCGCGCGCGAGGTGGCCCGCAGCACGCGCTGAGCCCAGCGCGCGACCTGCGCGGGCTCGACCGCAAAGCACACGCCGTACAACATCACGCCGTAGCGCGCCATCAGGAGCGCGAGCTTGGCGGCGGGCGCGTGGTCCTGATCGGCCAGCGCGGCCAGGCGGTCGAACGCAAAGGCCCAATGGCCGTCACGGTACAGACGCAGCGCGGCATCGAAGCGATCATCGGGCAGCAGCGTGACGCGGGCGCCCGAGCGCATCGCCTCACGGCCGGCGCCGCAGGTGTCGAGCACGTCGTCGAGCACGCGCGTCGCCGCGGCGTTCTTCGACGCGGGTGCCCAGCCGCGCGGCACGGGCGGGCGCGCGTGGCGGGCTGGCATCTGGGACATGGCGTGGTTCATCGAGGACCTCGTTCTGAGTGGCGTGGAGGTAGACGGACATCGCTGCCTCACTTCTCAATACGGGATCCGGCGACCAAACCGGACAAGGCCGCGCGCACGCTGTTCACGACAGCGACAGCGCGAGCTGCATCAGCGGCGTGAACAGCACCATCGACAAGCCGATCGCGATCGCGCGGATCAGCCACATCAACGGCGCCCAGGCACGCTCGGGGGAGTGCCAGGGTTCGGGGAGACAGGGGTCGTGGGTGTCCATGATGTCTTGCTCCTTCCCGGTGAGGGGGTCAACAAGACATACGGAAACTGGGCGTGAAAGCGGACAACGCTCGTTGCCCATGAGAAGCGCGACCAATCAGCTGTCAACCAATCAGCCGCGCGAGCGTACTCAGCTATCGCTGCTTGCTCGGGTCGCCCGTATCAGCAGGCTACGGCGCCGGGCCAACGGACTGCGCAGCTCCGCTACGACGCACTCAGCCGCTGGTATGCGCAAGTGCATATAGCCCGGTATCGGGAATGGAGCCGCCACCGACCATCCTGAGTTCTTCTTCAGTCAACAGAATCGGAACGGCGCTCGGCGCTTCGCCGGTAGTCGGCACGATCAATTGTTCGAAATCTTGCATGGATCCTCCAGAAGTTGAAATGCGCACGACCATCGTGCGCGCAGGCATTGCATCAGCTTTCGCGCGGACGTGCCACTGTCAAACGTTATTACAGGGCGTCAGCACATCGAATGAGACAGGCGGCGAGGTCCGCGATAGAGCAGTCTCATCGACATGCGGCAACAGGCCGAGCGAAACAGGCGAGCACGACCAGCCGGCGAACGCTAGCCAGCCTCGCGGGCCGCGCCGAGCGCGGCGCTCAGTACTTCTTCGAGTCGCTGTCGTTCTTCGACTTGCGGCGATTGCAGAGCCAGCAGGCCAGCAACGCGCCTATAAGGCCGCCTGCAGCACCACCGCCCAGAGCATAGAAGAAGACCTGCGGTGCTCCCTCAGTAGCGGACGCCGCCAGAGGCGTCAGAAGTACTAGTGCTGCTGGCAATCTGATATCAAATCTCATTGGATCTCCCGGCTGTCAACTAAAAAAGTCGATCGATTGATGTATCTCTCGAGAAGCTCCGCCCGTTTCAGGAGGATCGGAGACACCACGACTTGACGAAGCGGCCCGAATCGCACGTGCGAGCCGATCCTGAATGCCCTTTGCTCTGATGTACGTCGGGACATTCGCACCCAGCGCTTCTCGAAGTGCAGGCTCAGCTTGACTTACCACTGCCAGCGCCTCGTCCGGACGATTCAATCGCTCAAGTGCCAGCGCGAGATTGAGAGAAAACAGGCCAGTCGTCGCGGAATTTTGACCGAGCAACTTCGAGAGATCGGATCGACAGTCAGACAAGCTCTGCACTGCCTCGGCGCCCCGGCCCCGTTCGATCAAGGCAATGCCGCGGAGTGACTTCGCAAGCGCCATCTCTAGGGAAGCTGGTACTTCGCCATCGCTGCGCCGATGAAGCGATACGGCCTTCTCTATCAATCGTTCAGCTTCGAGTGGGTCGGCAGACCGGAGCCGTACCTCCGCCAGGGCCAGCAGCCCCCTTGTCTTGAAGGTGGGGCCAAACGTGTCGCCGGCACTGGACTCCACGAGATCCTTGACCTGTTGGACATTGACTACCTGACGCGCACGGTCGCCGGTCGCTAGATCAATCTTGAGTATCGTGAGCAGGGTGTTCGCCCGCAACGCTGGGGACTTCCGATCGTTCGCAATCACCTGCAGGCCTGGCAACTCGTCGGCCGCGCGATCTGCCCAACCCAGCCTAAGCAGGGCATTGACTTTGCTCAGCTGAAGGGTCCGACACATCAGGTGGTTTTCCCCAAGGTCCGCCGCGCATTTGGAAGACGCGGAGATCGCCACTTGAAGCGACTCGGCGAAATGCTCCGCATTGAAGAGTAGATCAGCGCGATCCTTAGCAATCGCGGGCATGTCGGTGGCATTTGCATCAGAGCTTTTCAGGGCCGCTTCCTCCAATAGGCCGAGAAGGCGGAGTGCCTCAGGAAAATTCCGCAACTGTCGCTCAGCGTACATCTGCCCACGCATCGCATCCATCGTCTTCGTGCCGAACGGCCCAAATATCCTCTGCGCGTGTACACGACTCTGGCTGAACAGATCCCTCGCTCTCACAAAGTCGCGCTGCGCGAACGCGATCCATCCTTCCACTTCGCTCATCCGAGCATTGAGTGCGGAATCGCCCATCGCAGGACCGAACACATCCACGGCTCGAACCAAAGCCGACCGCCCCGACTGCAAATTGCCCGAGCGAACAGCAGCGTTTGCCTGCTCGGTCAGTGCCATGGCAACCTCCCTCCGCATGCCGAGCAGCCCATACACACGGGCCGCTTCCGCGTATGAACTGTCGGCACCAAGATATTCACCCATGTCACGCTGGATCGTTCCGATGCCTTGCAGTAGCTCAACCTGCAACTTAGGCTGTCCCGCCAGCCGTGTCACTAGGTCGTTCCGCCCCGTCTCTAGCAGCTCCCTCGCCGTGATGTCCGCCCCCCGCGCCTTCTCCTGATCCGCCCGCTTGAACAAGCCCAGCATGAAGTCGCGCGCCGCCCCGGCCCGCGCCGAATCCTCGCGCGCCTGCAGCCCCATCACCACCGCCACCACGGTGACGCCGATCAACGACAGCACCGCCGCCACACTCAACCCGACCGCGAGCCGATGCCGCCGCACGAACTTGCTCGCGCGATACGCCGCGCTCGGCACCCTCGCCTCGACCGGCTCGCCATCGAGCCATCGATCCAGGTCCGCGCGGAACGCCTCAGCTGACGCATACCGGGTCGGCGGCTGCTTCGCCAGCGCCCGCAGCACGATCGCGTCGAGGTCGCTCGCCAGTGTCTTGTGCAGCACCGCGGGCGTGGTGCTGCGCGCCTCGACGACGGCCTCGGTCAGCGTGCGGCGGCTCGGGCCGCGCGGCTCGACGTCGATGATGGACTGCTCGAGTTGCGCCGCCGAATCGAGCTTGAGCTCGTACGGCCGCTCGCCGCACAGCAGCTGATACAGCACCACGCCGAGCGCATACACGTCGCAGGCGGTCGTCAGCGGCTGGCCGAGGAGCTGCTCGGGTGCGGCGTACTGCGGCGTCATCGGCCGGCCCGCCATGCGGGTGAGCTCGGTCTCGGCGAGCGTGCCGCCTTCGGCCTCCATCAGCTTGGCGATGCCGAAGTCGAGCAGCCTCACCTCGCCCTTCGCGGTGACGAGGATGTTGCCGGGCTTGAGGTCACGGTGGATGACGAGGTTCGCGTGCGCGTGCTGGACCGCGAGCAGCACCTGGCGGAACAGGCGCACGCGCGCGGCGATGTCCAGGCGCTGCGCATCGCACCAGTGGATGAGTGTCTCGCCCTCGATGTATTCGAGCGCGAGCCACGGCTGGCCCGAGGGCGTGACGCCGGCATCGTGCAGCCCGGCGATGTTCGGGTGATCGAGCGTGGCGAGGATGTCGCGCTCGCGGGCGAAACGCTGGGCGAACGTGTCCCGCTGGGTGCTGCCTGCCGTGCGGAACAGCAGCTTGATCGCGACCGTGCGCTGGAACGCGCCGTCGTCGCGCTGCGCCATCCAGACCTCGGCCATGCCACCTTCGCCGAGGTGGCGCACGAGCCGGTACGGGCCGATGCGGCTGCCTTCGGCCCAGACCTCGGCCTTGGGTTCGGGGGCCTCTGGCGGTACGGGCAATGCAGGCAACGCGCCGAGAAAATCGTCGCGCCGCACCTTGGCGCGCGCGGCGAGCATCTGCTCGAGCTGCT
The DNA here is from genome assembly GCA_040007475.1 of Burkholderiales bacterium. GTDB lineage: Bacteria > Pseudomonadota > Gammaproteobacteria > Burkholderiales > Burkholderiaceae_C > LMDS01. The sequence continues at coordinate 1,539 of JBDTVC010000210.1, read as the reverse complement.
TCAAGAGCGGGTGGGTCTGGGCACGCAACTGCGCGAGCCAGGCGTCGAGCGACACCGGGTCGAGTGCATCCGCTGCTTCGTACAGCGCGGAGAGTTGTTGCCAGTCGGCCACCGGGGTCCGGCTCATGGTGTGGGGCTCGTGGGCTCGTGCGGCGGGTGTTGAGGACGGGCAGAGCATAGGAGTGGGCGCCGCGGGCCGCAATCCGTCAACCTTGGGAGAGCACGCACAGGTCTAGGCTGCTCTGCCTATCGATTGACGATGGACGCTGTGTCGTTCCGGCGCTACCCTCGGTCCTCATGAACGCGCAAGCGCCCCACCCGCCTCCTCCCGCGGCCGCCGAGGCCCTGCCCGAGATCACGCGGCTGCTGCAGCAGGCCGCCGTCGGTGACCGGGCGGCGCTCGATTCGGTCTATGCCTCGCTGTACCCCGATCTGAAGCGAATTGCGCGCTCGCGGCTGCGCCAGCAGGGGCGCGCCGACGAGATGAACACGACGATGCTGGTCCACGAGAGCTTCGTGCGGCTGGTGGGCGCGCGCGGCCTGCGGCTGGAGGACCGGCGCCACTTCTTCGCCTACGCGGCCAAGACGATGCGCAACATCATCATCGACAGCGCCCGCGAGCAGCTCGCCGAGCGGCGTGGCAGCGGTGCCGAGCATGTGACGCTGGGCGATGCCGAGGCGCTGCAGGTGTCGAACGCCGACGCGAGCCACCAGCTGGTCCGCGTGGGCGACGCGCTACACGAGCTCGAGGCCGTCGATCCCGAACTCGCTGAACTCGTCGAGATGCGCTACTTCGGCGGCTACAGCGAGACCGAGATCGCCGAGCTGCTCGACGTCAACGAGCGCACCGTGCGCCGCCGCTGGGACAAGGCGCGCTCCTGGCTCTTCGTCGCACTGGGCGACGGCGCCTGACGCCGCGGGCCGTTCGCGCAGGCACAGCGCGAGCCAATCGTTCAGCGCCGTGTCTGATGGCAGGCCTTCGTGGACCTCGAGGCCGCTGACCAGATCCCAGCTCGATGTGAACCAGCCGGGGCCGAGCGGCTCCTCCGGCTCCTGGTCATCGAGCTGCAGCGCCCTGAGGCTGCGCTGCGACACCACCGGGTGCGGGAAGTTCGCGCCGCGAACGGGGCGGGAGGCAAAGTGAAAGCGGGCCATGTCTCGGTCTCCTGATGCGTCATCTGACGATACAGAGTTTTGCGAAACGGCCCGGCGCGGAACATCCCGACAAGGTCGGAACGACACACCCCTTGAAGCACTTCCCCCGGATGAGTGCACCCCTCTCTCCACCCTGGCGGGTCAGGCGGGCATCACGCTCACTTCGACATCCATCTGCTGCTCGCCGCCGCCGAAGATCACGCCGCGCAGCGGGACCACGTCGGCGAAGTCGGCGCCCCAGGTGAGCGTGATGTAGCGGGTGTCGGCGAGCTGGTTGTTGGTCGGGTCGAACTCGACCCAGCCGTGCTGCGGCGAGTAGGCCGCGACCCACGCGTGCGAGGCATCGACACCCATCAGCCGCGGCATGCCGGGCGGCGGGTCGGT
>JBDTVC010000209.1:0-8819 GCA_040007475.1 Burkholderiales bacterium | reverse complement strand
GCCGGAACCTGCCCGCACGCGCCTTTGCTCGCGCAGACGGTTGCATGCAAGGCGGCCGTTCAAGGACCGCAACGGGCCGCATGCAGCCATCCGACCGAATCGATGCAGTTTCATCCTAGGCCTCGCGCCAGGCCGCCCCAAGGCAGGCCTGCGCCCCCTTGGGGACAGCGAACAACGTACACGTGGGGTTCCTCATGCCTTTGATTTTAGAAGCGGGGCTGGGCTGCCCATGCGAACCGCGGCGATGACGGCGAAGGCGGTGATCGCGCCGATCAGCACGAAGGTCTCGTGGAACGCGTGCACGCGGTCGTCCGGCTGCACCTGCAGCCGCCACTCCAGCACGATGCCGACCAGGCTGATGCCGACGGCGCCACCGAGCTGGCGCATGAAGTTGATCGTGCTCGCGCCGTGCGAGATGAAGCCGTCGGGCAGGCCACGCATCGCGCCGAGGTTCAGTGACGGCAGCACGCAGCCCAGCCCGACACGGCCGATCGCGGCCCACAGCGTGATCCACACCAGCGCCGTGGCCGGGCCGACCGTGACCATCAGCAGGAACGACGCGGCGAGCAGCAGCAGACCGGTGGCGACGATGCGGTTCACCGGCACGCGGTCGACGAAGCGGCTCGCGACCGGAATGGTCAACGCGAGCACGAGGCCGGCCGGCAGCAGCACGGCCCCGGCCTGGCTCGGCGGCAGCTTCAGCGCGAGTTGCATGAACACCGGCACGAGGTAGGTCGAACCGAACAGCGCCATGCCGTAGATGAACGCGACCACGCTGCCCATCGTGAAGGCGTTGTGCTCGAAGAGCCGCAGCTCCATCAGCGGTTGCGCGGCACGGCGCTGGTAGACGACGAAGCCGATCAGCGCGGCGGCACTCACGGCGAGCAGGGCCAGACCCGCGCGCTTGTCCGCGCTGTGCAGCTCGACCATGCCGTTCAGCAGCGAGAGCACGACCACGGCGATCAGCACCAGGCCGCGCCAGTCAAGGCGCGCGCCACCGCGCAGCGGGGCCACATCACCCGGCCCGCTGACCGGCAGGAACCGCCGCGCGAGCAGCACCGCCGCGATGCAGAACGGCACGACGACGAAGAAGATCGAGCGCCAGCCGAACCACTCGACGAGCACGCCGCCCAGGCTCGGCCCGAGTGCCGGCGCGAGCACGACGCCGAAGCCGAACACGCCCATCGCGCGGCCGCGCTCATGCGGCTCGAATGCGCGCATCACGATGATCGCGGGGATCGGCTGCAGCACGCCGGCAGCGAGGCCTTCGACGACGCGCATCGCCAGCACCAGGCCGAACCACGGGCTCGACCCGCCGACGATGCCGCCGACCATCAGCAGCATCACGGCGCCGACATACGTGCGCCGGTAGCCGAAGCGCGCGAGCAGCCACGGCGTGGTCAGCATCGACAGCGTCATCGCCGCCATGAAGCCGGCCGACAGCCACTGTGCCCGCTCCTGACCGAGGTGGAAGACGCGGCTGATCTCGGGCACCGCGACGTTGATGATGGTCGAGGCCATGATCGACGACATCGTGCCGACCATCACCGCCAACAATACCCACCAGCGGTAGCGCGCACCGAAGCGCAGTTCGAGCGCGGCGCGGGTGTGGGGATGCGACGTCGGGTCGGTCATGCGCCGTCGACGCTACCAGATCGACACGCGGGCTGCGGGCGCGAGGAACATGCGGTCGCCGGGCTTGACGCCGAAGGTCGCGTGGAACGCGCCGAGGTTGCGCAACGAGCCGAGCACGCGGAATTCATCCGGCGCGTGGGGATCGGATTGGATCTGCGCGAGCAGCGCCGCCGGCCGCGCCTTGCCGCTCGAGGCCTGCGCGAAGCCGTAGAAAAAGCGCTGCGCGCCGGTCAGGCCGTCGATCACCGGCGACGGCTGGCCGCCGAGCGAGCGCTGCCACGCCTTCCATGCAATCGCGAGGCCCGCGTTGTCGGCGATGTTCTCGCCCAGCGTGAGCGCTCCGTTGACGTGGTAGTTCGGCGGCACCGCGATGAACGCGTCGTACTGCTTCACGAGCGTGGCGGTCCGGGTCTTGAAGCTCGCCTTGTCCTGCGCCGTCCACCAGTCGCGCAGGTTGCCGGCACCGTCGTAGAGGCTGCCCTCGTCGTCGAAGCCATGGCTGATCTCGTGGCCGATGGTGGCGCCGACCGCGCCGTAGTTGGCCGCATCGTCGGCCTCGGGCGTGAAGTTCGGCGGCTGCAGGTAGGCGGCCGGGAACACGATCTCGTTCAGCGAGGCCTCGTAATACGCGTTGATGGTCTGCGGCGTCAGCTGCCATTCCTCGCGGTCCACCGGCTGGCCGAGCTTGGCGAGCTGGCGCGCGTCCTCGAAGCGGCGCGCGCGCATCACGTTACCCACCAGATCGTCGTGCGAAATCACGAGCGTGCCGTAGTCGATCCAGCGCGTAGGGTAGCCGACCTTGACGCGGAAGGTGGCGAGCTTGGCCAGTGCCTGCCGGCGCGTGTCGGGCGCCATCCAGTCCAGCGAGTCCAGGCTCTCGCGATACGCCGCGAGCAGGTTCTGCACCATCGCCTCCATGCGCTGCTTGCTCGCGGGGGGGAAGTGCTGCGCCACGTAAAGCTTGCCCAGCGATTCGCCGAGCGACTCGCTGACGAGCTGCACGCCGCGCTTCCAGCGTGGCCGGTTCTTCGTCGTGCCGGCGAGCACGCCGCCGACGAAGCCGCGGCGCGCGTCGACGAATGCGGCACTCAGGTAGGGCGCGTAGGCGTCGAGCAGGCGGGCACGCGAATAGGCCTTCCAGGTGACCAGCGGCGCCGACTCGAACAGGGCGCCGAGCCCGCGCACATAGCTCGGCTGTCGCACGATCAACCGCGGCGCCTTGCCGGCCAGGCCGGTGCCGCCGAGGAAGCGCGCCCAGTCGAACGCGTGCGCCAGCGCCGGCAGTTCGCCAGGAGCGACCGGGTTGTAGGCTTTGATCGGGTCGCGCAACTCGACCGGGCTCCACTGCGCGCGGGCAATGCCGGTTTCGAGCGCCAACACGGCGCGTGCTGCGGCACCCGCATCGCGCGGGCATCCGGCAAGCGTGAACAGGCGGTCAAGGTACTGCACGTACTTCGCGCGCACGTCGCGAAACTTCGCGTCGTGCTGCTTCAGGTAGTAGTCGCGCGTGGGCAGCTCCAGGCCCGATTGCACCAGCGCGGGTACGTAGCGCGTTGCATCGCGATCATCCTGCGCGATGGCGAGGCCAAGCGGCGTGTCGACACCGATCTGACCGAGGTGAGCGAACAGCGCCGCGAGCTGCGCGCGGTCGGTCACCGCATCGATCGCGGCGAGCTCGGTGGCCAGCGGCGTCACGCCGAGCCGCTCGATCGCCGCCTCGTTCATGAAGCTCGCGTACAGGTCGCCGAGCTTCTTCGCCTCGGGGTCGTCGGTGTGCCCTTGCGCGGCCGTGACGAGGGCCCGCAGCTGGTCCTGTGTCAGGTCGTTCAGGCGCTCGAGCGGGCCGATGTAGGCCTTGTCCGCCGGGAACACGGCGCGCTTGAGCCAGGCGCCATTGGCGTGCGTGTAGAAGTCGTCCTGCGGGCGCACACCAGCGTCGATGGCACTGCGGTCGATACCGCTGAGCGCTTGAGCGTGTCCCGCGTTTGCAGTGAAGAGGATGGCCGCCCACAGCAGGGCAGGCGTCAGTCGGAACAGTCTCACGGGGGCTCCTGGGCGAACGGGTAGGTCGCGACGTCGGTGGGCTGCGCCGGTGGGCGCAGCGCGCGACTTTACCCGCAGCCCGCCCGCGTCAGGCCCCGGCCTTGACCTTCAGGCGCCACGCGTGCAGCAGCGGCTCGGTGTAGCCGTTCGGCTGGGCCAGGCCCTTGAAGACCAGGTCGCAAGCCGCCTGGTAGGCGGCGCCATCGAAGTGGCCGACCATCGGCGTGTAGGCCGGATCGCCCGAGTTCTGGTAGTCCACGACCTCGGCCATGCGCTCGAACGTGGCCTTGACCTGCTTGGGGCTGGTCACGCCGTGCAGCAGCCAGTTGGCGATGTGCTGGCTGCTGATGCGCAGCGTGGCGCGGTCTTCCATCAGGCCGACGTTGTGGATGTCGGGCACCTTGGAGCAGCCCACGCCCTGATTGACCCAGCGAACCACGTAGCCGAGGATGCCCTGCACGTTGTTGTCCAGCTCCTGCTGCACTTCGGCCGGCGTCCAGAACGGCACCAGCGCGACCGGGATCTGCAGGATCGCGTCGAGCAGCTTGTCCTCGAGCAGCTTCGCCTTGGGGCCATGCGCGAAGTCGTCCATGCTCTTTTGCAGCGCGGCGACGTCGACCTGGTGGTAATGGAGCGCGTGCAATGTCGCGGCGGTCGGGCTGGGCACCCAGGCGGTGTTGGCGCCGGCCTGCGGGTGCGCGAGCTTCTGCTTCATCATGTCGCCCATCAGGTCGGGCATGGCCCACATGCCCTTGCCGATCTGGGCGCGGCCACGCAGATCGCAGGCCAGGCCGATCTGCACGTTGTTGAACTCGTAGGCGCGCAGCCAGGTGGAGTTCTTCATCAGCGGCTTGCGCACCATCGGGCCGGCGTGCATCGCGGTGTGCATCTCGTCGCCGGTGCGGTCGAGGAAACCGGTGTTGATGAAGGCCACGCGGTGCTTCGCGGCCTCGATGCAGGCGGCGAGGTTCACGCTGGTGCGGCGCTCTTCGTCCATGATGCCGAGCTTGACCGTGTCGGCCTTCAGCCCGAGCATGGCCTCGACGCGGCCGAACAGCTCGGTGGCGAACGCCACTTCGGCCGGGCCGTGCATCTTGGGCTTGACGATGTAGATCGAGCCCTTGCGCGAGTTGCGGAGGGTCTGGCCCTTGGCGGGCTTCAGGTCGTGCATCGCGATCGCCACGGTGACGACGGCGTCCATGATGCCTTCGTGAATCTCGCTGCCATCGCCATAAAGAATGGCGGGGTTGGTCATCAGGTGACCCACGTTGCGCACGAAGAGCAGCGATCGGCCCGGCAGCGTGAGCTTGCCGCCCGCAGGGCGCTGGTAGATGCGGTCGGGGTTGAGGCGGCGCGTGAAGGTCTTGCCGCCCTTGCCGACCTCTTCGGTCAGCGTGCCCTTGAGGATGCCCAGCCAGTTCTCGTAGCCCAGCAGCTTGTCGTCGGCGTCGACGGCGGCGACCGAATCCTCGAGGTCGAGGATGGTCGTCAGCGCGGCCTCGATCATCAGGTCGCTCACGCCGGCCGCGTCGGTCTTGCCGATGCGGGTGTGGCGGTCGATCTGGATGTCGATGTGGATGCCGTGGTTGCGCAGCAGCACCGACGAAGGCGCGGCCTCGCTGCCCTGATAGCCGACGAACTGCGCCGGCTTGGCCAGCCCGGTGGTCGAGCCGCCCTTGAGCTTGACGACCAGCTGGCCGCCCTGCACCGAGTAGCCCGCACTGTCGATGTGCGAGCCGTGGGCCAGCGGTGCGACGCGGTCCATCACGTAGCGGGCGTACTCGACGACCTTGGCGCCGCGCACCGGGTTGTAGCCGGTGCCCTTGTCGGCGCCGCCGGCTTCGCTGATCACGTCGGTGCCGTACAGCGCGTCGTAGAGCGAACCCCAGCGCGCGTTGGCGGCGTTGAGCGCGTAGCGGGCGTTGAGGATGGGCACGACCAGCTGCGGGCCGGCCAGCTTGGCGAGTTCGTCGTCGACATCGGCCGTGTCGCAATGCACCGGGCCGGTCGGTTCGACCAGGTAGCCGATGTTCTTGAGGAACGCGCGGTAGGCAGGCATGTCACCGATCGGCCCGGGGTGGGCCTGGTGCCAGGCATCCAGCTCGAGTTGCAGGCGATCGCGCTCCTTCAGCAGCGCGGCGTTCTTGGGCCCCAGGTCGTGGGCGAGGGCGTCGAAGCCTTGCCAGAAGGCGGCGCTGGTGACGCCGGTGCCGGGCAGCACCTGTTCGTCGATGAACCTGTGCAGGACGGTGGCAACCTGGAGGCAGTGGGCAGAAGTGCGTGCGGTCATGGTGGTGGGCCTGGTTCAGGTGGGAAAGAAATCGAGCACGTCGCGCAGGCTCGTGCCGGTGCGCGTGGGTTCGGTGTCGAGCTGTTCGAGCGGCAGATTGAAGCGGTTCACCCACAGCGTGGTGTAGCCGTACCAGGTCGCGCCGATCGCGTCCCAACCGTTGCTGGAGACGAACAGGATGTCCTTGGCCGGCAAGTTCAGTGCCTGCGTGCCGAGCGCGTAGGTGGCCGGGTCGGTCTTGAACTTTCGCAGCGCGTGCACGCTGATCACATGCGCCAGCAGACCCGAGAAGCCGGCGCTCTTGACCGCGACGCCGAGCATCTCGGGGTCGCCGTTGCTGAGGATGCCGGCCGGGACGCCGCGCGCCTTCAGCTCCGCGAGCACCTCGCGGTTCTCGGGGAAGCTGCTGAGGTGGCGGTACTGGTTCATCAGCCGGTCTTCGGCGACAGTCGTCAGCTCGAGCCCGAGGCGCAGCGCAGCAAAGCGCAGACCGGCACGGGTCAGCTCCCAGAACGGCCGGTACTGGCCGCTCATCGACGTGAGCCGCGTGTACTCGATCTGCTTGTCGCGCCACAGCACGCTCAGGCGCTCGCCGAAGCCGGGGAACAGCTGCTCCGCCAGCAGCGCGACGCTGTAGACATCGAACAGCGTGCCATAGGCGTCGAACAGCACGGCGCGTGGGGCGGGAACGGCGGGGGAGTTGTCCATGCATGAAATCTATTCGATGCTCAAGCCGGCATTAAGTACGATGAATGCCTTGGATTCGCAACCTGAATGCAGGTAATCATGGATCGACTAAAGCAGCTGGAGACCTTTGCCGCCGTCGCGACGCGGGGCAGCCTGACGGCGGCGGCGAACGCCGAAGGCGTCGCGCCGGCCGTCGTGGGCCGCCGGCTCGACGCGCTGGAGCGGCGCCTGGGCGTGAAGCTGCTGGTGCGCACCACGCGGCGCCTGCAGCTCACGCACGAGGGCAGCGCCTTCCTCGAAGACTGCCAGCGGCTGCTGGCCGACTGGGCCAATGCCGAGGCCAGCGTCAGCGCCGGCGGCGTGAAGGCGAGCGGCCACCTGCGCATCACCTCACCGGCCGGCTTCGGGCGCCGGCATGTCGCGCCGCTGGTGCCGCGCTTTCTGGCGCTGCACCCCGAGGTCAGCATTTCGCTGAACCTGAGCGACCGCGTGGTGGACATCGTCAACGAAGGCTTCGACTGCGCGGTGCGTGTCGGCGACCTGCCCGACAGCAGCCTGATCAGCGTGCGCCTGGCCGACAACCGCCGCCTGTGCGTCGCGACACCCGCCTACCTGAAACGCGCCGGGGCGCCGCAGCACCCGAGCGAGCTCGCGCGCCACGAATGCCTGACGCTGAGCAGCGACGCGAGCCAGACGCGCGGCTGGGCGTTCCTGATCGATGGCGAGGTGAGCTATCTGCGCCCGACGGGCCGACTGGACTGCACGGACGGGCAGGTGCTGCACGCGTGGTGCTCGGCCGGGCTCGGGCTGGCGTGGCGCTCGTCCTGGGAGGTCGAGGCCGAGGTGCGCGCCGGTGAGCTGGTCAGCGTGCTGGACGACTTCGCCGCACCACCCAACGGGATCTACGCGGTCTTCCCGCACGCGCGCCACCTGGCACTGCGGGTGCGGCTGTGGATCGACTTCCTGAAGCACAGCTACGGCGACGCCAGCTACTGGAAGCGCCAGAAATGACAAAGCCCGCCGAAGCGGGCTTGGCAAGGAACCTTCAGGTCACTTGCTGAGGCATTCCTTCATGAACGCCTTGCGCTCGTCGCCCTTGGCGGCCTTGGCCTTCGGGTCGGCGTTGCAGGCCTTCATCTTGTCTTGCTGCGTGGCCTTCTTGGCCGACAGGCAGGTCTTCATGAACGCCTTGCGCTCATCGCCCTTCTTGTCGGCGGCGTCCTTGTTGCACTCGCCCATCTTGGACTGCTGCTTGCCCATCGGCGCGCTGGCGGCATCGGCGGCGAAGACGGCGGGGGTGAATGCGGCGCACGACAGCACGAGCGCGGTCAACAGGTTCTTCATGGAATCTCCTTGGGTGAAGCGGGTTGGATTGCCGGGTGGGATTGAAGCACGCATGGCTCGCGGCCAGCAAGGACACAACGCACCCGACCGTGTCGCGGACGACACGGCACCGCGCGGCTTTCACGCCTTCACAGGATTCGTCGCGGATGCGCCAGTGCCTCGTGCGCGACGTGCAGGCGCCGCACCAGCACGCGGATGAACGCGGCGTCGAACTGATGACGGCAGCTCGGGCTGATCTGCATCAAGGTCTGCGGCGTGAACGAGATCGTCGTCGCCGGCTCGGTCACGATCACGTCGGTGCTGTGGCGCTTGAGCTCGGGGTTGGGCGCGAGGTAGGCCATCTCGCCGATCGAGGTGCCGCTGCCGAGCTGCGCGACCTTCTTGCCGTCGCGAAACACCTCGACCGCGCCTTGCGCAAGGATGTGAAAGCTGTTGCCCTCCTCGCCCTTGCGGTACAGCGCATGACCGAAATGGAAACGCTGCCACTTGGCGCGGTGCACGACCTCCCAGAGCTCGACATCGCCGAAGCTCGAGAAGAATTCGAGCGAACGCAACAGGTTGAAACGCTCGGAGTCGAGCACGCCCTGCAGCTGCCCGCGCGGCACCTGCTGGTTCGTGATCAGGCCCGACAGGGCTTGCGCGAACTCTTCCCAGTTCGGGTAGCGCTCGGTCGGGTCCTTGGCGAGTGCGCGCTGCACCATCGCATCGAGCCCGGCGCTCACGCCGTCGCGCAGGGTCTGCAGCGACGCGGGCTTGGCGTGGTAGATCTGCTGCATCATCGCCGACTGCACCTGCGCATCGAACGGCGGGCGGCCGGCGA
>JBDTVC010000208.1:0-8838 GCA_040007475.1 Burkholderiales bacterium | reverse complement strand
CAAGCCTGCGCTGCCGGAGCGAGTCCGCTCGATGGAAGGGTTAGGCGTCACGTTGGTGCCACGCTGCTTAGTTGGGTTGAAATTCAAAGCCTTTGAGCAATTTGTACCCATTCGGCTCCCAGAAAACCTCGCCTTGCTCCAAATCCTTTGAGTGCAGACCAATGTATTCGACTCGGCGACTACGGAACTCGGCATTGGACTCAAGAAAGGCTCTCAGATTTTTGCTGAGAAGTTCCTGGTTCTCGTAGAGCTGCAGCGCTCTTGCTTTCCGTTGTTCAATGAACTTGTCGTCCCTAATGTCAACAAAGGCCCGATACGAGTTGAGTTGGATGAACAGACCAAAGCACTCGGTGCTGTCGACGACGTACTTGTCGAGGATTCCCGGCATTACCGGATGGTTGGAAGGGATGTCGTGCTGCATGAGTGACGCCTAACGTAATGTAGACATGATGCCACCTTGCCACGGATCGCCGGCAACTGCGATTGATGGGCAGAAGGTGCCAGCTTGCATGTCCATCAGTCGCCATTAGAGGTGGCGAACGCGATGATTGCGGCGAAGGAGCAGGCGAAGGCCGAGATTTACCAAAGCTTCCGCCGCAACCGGGCGTTCGCGCAAGTGCAATGACCGTCCTCGGGTGGGCGCTGCTCGTGGGTCATCGCGATCTACGCGGCGCTGGCCCTGGTGGTGCTCTGGGAAGGAATGCTTATTCCTGATCATGGTGGGTCGGCCTGGGCATCAGGCACGCCGACATTGCAGGGGTTCGCGCCCACTGGCTCTAAGTTCGGGTGGCCGATGAGACTTGCGCGCGGCGATTCCAAATACCTCAGGATTGCACCTTCCGCAAAGTCCGCGAACAAGGCCCGGCGCATGCTGTCCGAACCGTCGAACGCGGCGAAGCCGTGATAAGCCGGACGCAGACCGGAATGTAGGTGGCCTGAGCGATAGTCGTATATCTTGGCCAGCATCTCGAGACGAAGGGGCTTGCTGGTACGTGTGCCGCGCCTTATGCCGAACACTGCTTCAAAGTTGTTGTGAGCGACCAGTTGGTCCAACTCCGCCGGCATCAGTTCATCGAAGAACCTTACAAACCGCGTCGTCAGTTTGTTGCCTCTCCAACTCGTTGCGAGCGTAGTTAGGCACTCTGCGACCACCACGTACAGAATGCAGGCAACGGAGTCATGCTCCTGACGGATAGCGGCATCGAATGTCAAAAAGGCAGCCCTCAAACGTTGAAAGTGATCGATGGTGCCCGGCCAGGTGAAATCAGCAAAGATGTCGAGTGAATAGCTTTTGCGCGCAAGAGTCCCCACGGCAGGATCAACCTGTCGTTGAGCAAGTTCAACGAGTCGCTCAGGGCGCGAGGGAAATGGCACTGACGGTAGCGATACGTATCGACCGAGAGCAAATGTGCATATTGCCGCAGCTATTTCGACGGCTACGTGAGCGTGATGCGAGGAGAAATGCCCTGCGCACGGTGCTCTAGTGGCAACGTGAATGCCGATCACTGTCTTAGGTGCGAACAAGGCCGCCAGGGGATCCCAACCGGGGGGTACTTCTTCGGAGAACTCCAATAGGACGCTTCTTCCCAATCGACGCCAGCCAGTAATGCGCGTCTGGTTGCTGATCCGCTCTACAAGCGCACCCAGGGTCGTAAGTTGGAAGTCGCGCGTTGCACAAGGTGCAGAGTGCCAAACGATGTCCCCAAGATCACCAGCTGTGCAACGCCTTACTGCCGCCGTCGCGATCGAATCAATCTGGGACTGTTGAGCTGCGTCGCTGCATGTGAACTTGAGAAATGGATCGCCCGGAATGAACTGTGCTTTGACGTGAAAGGCGTTTGCGGCTCCGATCATGAAGGTCTCACCGCCGGCGCCGTACTGCTCAAATGGCATCCCGGCCTCACGACCCAAGCGTATAAACCAGTCGGCCAATAGCATTCGAGCCAAGTTCACGTTAAGCGGGATACGAATTTCGCGCATCTGTCTGTTGCTCGTGGTGATTGCCGCCTGGCCGGCCGGCCGAAAAGGGCTAGGCTAAGGTGACACACTGTTTTGCAACTGCACAGTGAGGGGTCACAGTGACAAGCTTCCCAGTAACGACAAAGATGCTAGGCGACGCCGGAGAACACTACGCCGTCAGCCAGTTTACTTTCTCCGGCCGGGCGTCATCCAAGATGCCGGAAGGGTGGTCTGGCTATGACTTGGCTGTTGATTCTGGTAGCGGCTTGGTTCGGGTCAGCGTCAAGACAAGGAGCCAGACGGACAAGTGGACAAGTAGTAGCTGGTTTGTGTTTGACGAAAGAAGGGAGTGTGAATGGCTCGTCTTCATCTTCAAGCCGAAAGTGGGGGTGGTTCGATCATGGGTAATACCGTTCGACGTTGCGCGCGCACACGGCAACGAGCCGTCATCCACCCGGAAGAATCCACACATGCGCGAGGTGTCTTGGGCGAAGCTTAAGAACGGGCACTTTGCACGCTACGAGAACAACTGGACGCTAGTCCGCGACCCGGGCCGCTAGATGGCCCTACACAGGCAGTAGATGCAATGTCCGACCGGCTTGTACTGCATCTGCATCCCAGGGAGTATGAACCGGGCTAGCAGCGCGCCCGCGCGACTCGGGGCGGGCGGACACGGAGGTCGTGTGCGTTCATCGTCACGTTCGATGACCTCGACGCGGATACCCCCGAGGAGCAGGCGCTCCTGGCCTGCGCGATTTACGTGGCGCTCGGGCTGCTGGCGGTGTGGTGGACGTGGAGGCGCTGACGCTCACCGTGGTGAGAATGGAAGCAGGGGCTTGCAGTGGAACTGATCGATCTTCCTGTTCAGAATCCTCATCCACACATCCGCTCAATGAGCCTTGATCATGAAACCTCTTACCGCAAGCCTTGTCATCGGCCCGGTTGCGCTCGCACTCGGACTCTCCTGCCGCCCCGCTAATTTTCTCAACGGCACGGTCGCGTTCACGCCGGTAGTCCATTGCCACTGCGACCCGCATGTCGTTTCGCGGGAGGGCTCCGACGATGGGCCTGTCCGCGACTTCAGTGTGACGATCGGGTCCACCGGCAACAGCGCCCTCGCGATGTAGCGCAGGCACACAGGACGCCTGGCGAGAGGGAGCTAGGCGTTGTCGTCAGCCCATCTCCGCCCAGCCATGCGCGCAACGTCAGCAGCTTCGCGCTCAGTTTCGCAGTCATCTGGGCCAACGATTGGAATCTGCATCTCAGTTGTCGCGCCGCCTCGGTGGTCAGAAATCACCAAAGTCGGAGCCCACCTCCCATTTGCCAAAGGCGTCGGGCTGCAAATGAGTTCGATTCCTTTGTACGCCTCTCTGAAAGGTTTGCCCGCCATGTAGGTGTCTCCGCAGAGATGAGGGACTTTAAGTATGCGCCGGGACAGGCAAGCGCCCCGACTAGACCGCCTCGTACGGAGCGATCAGTGCACACGCTGTAGCTGCGTAGCTCTAGACCCGCAAAGGCGGCTGTGACGACCCCATTGACAGGGTCGCTGGGGTGGCGTAGCTTCTCGAAGGACTGATTCAGTCGGCGATGTGACACACCTTCTGGTGGCCGACTGTGCGATGACACTAGGTCATTGCCTTGCGAGGGTAGTTAACTCGCCTGCGATTGCGGCTCTCCCATCCGGGCATTTTCGGGACGCTCAGTCAGCCCGAACTGCCTAACCCGAAGCTTTACCTCAGCCCTCGGCTGGGTTTCGCTTCGTCGGATGTCAGGGGAGCGCACGCCATGCCCATTACCTAATTGACAGATCGACTCTGCGCGGTTCGCGCCCGAGTGGCGCCGCTGCATTCCCTATTCCATTTTGGAGAAACTAAATCATGAGCACCGACCATTCACTCGAACAGCGCGCCCGTCGCGCAGCACGCCGCGCGGGTTGTATCGCGTACAAGTCGCGGCGCTACGACCCACCCAACTCCTACGGCGAATTCATGGTCGTAGACGCGGTCGGCGGCTTCCCGGTACTCGGGTGGCGCTTCGACGTGAGCGCTCAGGAAGTTATCGAATACTTCCGGCGCTAAACGACACGCTGTCCACTGCGGCTCGCCGGGCTGCGGCCGGCCGCATTCACCTAACCCAAAACGAGGTTCTATATGCAACGAACTGACATTATGGTTTCAGAAGAAGGTACTGATTTTCTCGCCGATGACGGCCACCAATTGACCCGAGGCGAATATGGGAAGGAACTCGGCAAGGCAATCAAAATCGCTTGCCGCCTGCGCGAGGAAGTCCAATGGCTCGAACCGGCGTCGGTCAATTGGGAGGCGCTAGATGATCTGCTCGACGCGCTGGAGGCCGACAAGGCGGCGGCGCTGGAGGAATTGCAATGAATCGCCTACTGAACCGCGCCAAGAAAATCGAGCAACTCAAGCGCGAGGCGATGGAGCACGCGATAGCGACGTTCCAGGCGCTGGAGCAGATCAGCTTGATCCATCCCCTACTCGGTGAATCACCGTACACGATCGGGCTCGCTCTGATCCATGAACTGGGGCTGGAGGACGAGTACATAGGTAAGGCGGAGGTGGCGCAATGAACGACCTGAGTTCGCGATTGGTGACGAAGCTCGCACGCTATAGCGACAAGGCGCAGGACTTGCGCTATGCCGGCATGCTGGCGGAGGTGGTGTCGGAGTTGTGCACGCGGCACGACCCTAATTGCGAACACCTGCCTACCTATTTCGCTGGCGAGGTGGCGCAGGGATTGGCCGAGGCGTATGAGCGCCTTTACCCACCCGACGACGACGAGTAACCATTCTCGCTAACCATCGTTGAGAAGCCGGACGAGCCCCGTGAGCACAGACTACCCACGCGACCCGTCCGGCCTCGGCGTGACCAAGGAGAAGGCAATGAATACGATCAAGACCAAGGCGATTCACGTGGACGTGACCAAGTCCCCATCAGTGGCCGACTACCCCAAGGCAATTCACGTGGCCACGGCCCCATCTGCACGCAGGGGGCTCGATGCCGACTCGATGCGGGCCGCGGCGATGTCGTGGCTTGGACCGGAAGCCCGCTCGCTTTCGCCCGAAGCGCAAGACGCCGCGCTGCGCGCCTATCTGGACGCCCAACGCGCCGCGACCCCCGCCGCGATCATCGCATCGCTGCGCGCCGAACTGAAAACTGCGAACGCCCTGGTGAAAGCGCTGAAGCGCGATCTATTGAAGGTGAAGGAAGCCAGGACGCCGAAGCCCAAAGGAGTGAAGTGACGAAGACGGCTGACATAGGCGGCATATCGAAGCTATGAAGCCACCACCGTGAGCACGCTCGCGACGGGCTGACGATCATGAACCCGCGCGAATTCGACTCCAAATCGGCCTGCTGCGGAGCTTTTTGGACCTTCGACATAGCTACACAGCGTCAAGCCCTGCAAATGCCGTACAGGAGCGTTTTGGCGCTGGGCACAGGTGCAATGCAAAATTCTGACGCGGCTGTATCTTGATGCGCTGTCAACAGCCAGGAGACAGCACAGATGAAGCGCCGAAAACTACTCGACCCCGCAGCGCTACGCGCCCGCGTCACGCGACACCTTCACGAACAGGAGCTGATGTTCGTGCTGCGGAAGGGCTCTCCCTTGGGGCCCGTGTTCGTCGTCTCCGAGCGCACCGCCACCGTCGTCGCGAAGAACGTCCCATCCATCGGCGCACTCGCCGAAAGCTACGGCCTCGTGTCGGCAGAGGAGCGCGCAGCATGAGCACGAACACCATACCGCTCGCCGCTTCTGCAATTGCGCGCGATCTTGCTCAGGCCGGCTGGACGCGCAGAGGCGTCCACGCCTACCGCGACGGCCAGCGCATCGACGCCGATGACGTGCAGCATACCGTCTCCTTCTACACCGGCTTTTCGGGCACGACGCTGGCCGGGCATACGCATCGGGTCGTCCAAGCATTGCCGGTCGAGGTGAAGTCATGACCACGAAGACTCAGCCCTGGCTCGGTTGGTATCGCGTCAGCACTTCGCAGCAGGAGGACGTGGGGTTCAGCCTTCCTGCTCAGCGCGCACATGGTGAGGAAACTGCTCGGCGGAACGGCGGCAAGATCGCCAAGGTGTTCGAGGTTAGCGAATCGGGCATGGACGAGAAATGCAGACCACAGTTTGAAGCCCTGCTCGTCGCGATTGGCTCCGGCCGCTTCCAGGCTGTCGTCGCGCGGAGCCTTGACCGGCTCAGCCGCACCGTCATCGATCAACAGCGCCTATTCAAGACGCTGGTGAAGGCGAAGGTGGGGCTGTTCGTGAATGGTGCGCGCTTCGACTTTCGCAACAGCGGGCAGAAGATCGGCGCGGGTGTGGCGGCACTCGTCGGTGAGGAGCAGACCAAGGATCGGCATCGCGACTCGCTCGTCAGCCGCATTGACCAAGCTATCAACAAGCAACTGATGACCGGCGAGATGCCATTTGGCCGACACCCGCGTGTCGTCTTGCAGGGCGTTCATGCGGTGCCCGTGCTCGACGCAGCCGGGGATGTGGTGTGGGACGTGGACAAGGAAAAGCGCGACTACATGAAGAGGGTCGCGGCGCTGAAGGTAAAGGGCGTGTCCTACGAACGCATCGTCGAGCGGGTCGGTGCCGCGCCGGGTGATCGGCCGAGCACGAAGGATAATTTGGGCAGGCAGGCAAACACGCTGCGCCGCCGCCTCCTACACCCCGCGGTGAGCGGCGTGTGGAAGCAGAATTTCACGCTTCGCGACATTGACCCATCGCTCGACCTCGCCAAAGTCGCACACCCGGAACGGCTGCGAATCGAAGGTGATAGGGCGGTCGTCACGTGTCAAATCCCGCCGCTGTTGGACGAGGCCACTATCGCAAAGATCAGGGCGGGGACTGAAGACCGCTACGTGAATCGAGTGACGCCGTATCCGAAAGCGTCATTGAGCGGGTTCCTGCGCTGCGCCGCTTGTGGCAGCGCGCTCGACGTTCGGCACTACCAGGACGGGGCGGTTCGGCTGTCGCACAACATGAGGACGCGGCGCGGGTCGTGCCCGCGCCAGATGGGGCACTACAAGCTGCTCCACCTAACGGTGCTCGGCACGTTGAGCGCGCTGCTCCGCGACGAGAAGCAAATCGGCGCGGCGGTGCGTCAAGCTTTTGCATCTGCTGTTCCTGATGCCGCGGAGCTACGCGCAGAACTCGCGGCCGTTAACCGTGCGCTGAGGAGCGATCAGGACAAGCTCTCGAATGCGCGCCACAATTTGGTCAGCGTGAAGTTGGACGCGGAAGACGCGGACCGAATGAGCCGCGACATCTCAGCCCTGAAAGCGTCGATTGCATCGAGGCAGGCGAAGGTGAACGGGATAGAGGAGCGGCTGGTGGAAGCGCAGATGCAGCCCGAGCACGAAGAAGCGATCACCGCGACACTGCACAAATTCAAGGGAGGCCACAGCTTGGTGCAGAGCCCGCTCGCCCAGCAGCGCCAGGCGCTCAAGGCGATGTTCGGCGGTGGGTCGTTGCGCAACCGGCCAGCGGGACAGCCGCAAGTCGCGCAGGGCATCTTTGTGAGCGTGGCCGAGGAGCATGGTCAGCGCTTTTTGCATTGGCGGGCGGTGGGACGGTTCTTTATTGTTGAAGGGGAAGCGACGTGGGAACCTCGAGATTGGGACAGCACCTGGGCACCGGAGGCGGAGGACATCACTGCGGTGGTGGGGGCGCTAAAGACTTACGCATCACAGCGTGGGTCTAGACGCTGGTCTGCGTCAGCGTGCCACGGAACATCTCCTCCAACCTGAGCAGGCGGTTCTGCGCATCGAGAAACATCACCGCGAACACCTCGTGCCCGCGCCCGCCGAGCTGCAGCCGCAGGTAGTCCTTGACCTGCTCCGGTCGATCGAACACGGGGCGCTGCGCGAGTTCCTGCACGAGCGCGCGGCGGGCGAGCTCGACCACCGCGGCGATCTCGGCGCGCTTGGCGGGGCCCAGGCCCTTGATGGTCTTCAGATCGTCGACGCCGGCGCGCAGCAGGCCGTGGACGCCGCCGAAGCGATCGAGCAGCTGCTGCGCGAGCTGCAGCACCGAGACGCCCGGCAGGCCGGTGCGCAGCAGCAGCGCGATCAGCTCGGCATCGGCCAGGGCGCCGGGGCCGCTGGCGAGCAGCTTCTCGCGCGGGCGCGCCTCGGCAGGAATGTCCTTCAAGACCATGGTCGGCGGGGCCTCGTAAAATCACGCCCAGTCTATCGGCAGCGTGCCGTCTCAGGAATTCCATTGAACCATGTCCAACCGGGGTCGTTCCTGACCTTGCACTACCGCCTCGCGGGGCCTGACGGTGCCGATCTGATCAATACCTTCAACGACAAGCCGGCGACGCTCTCGCTCGGCACCGGCGAGCTCGCACCGGCGATGGAGGCGCGCCTGCTCGGTCTGGCCGAGGGCGCGCACCAGTCGTTCGAGCTGGCGGCCGGCGAGCCCTTCGGGGATCGCAACCCCGAGCTGCTGCAGCGGGTGAAGCGCTCGTTGCTCGACGAACTCGGCGACCCCGATGAGCGCTACAGCGTGGGCGACGTGGTGCAGTTCCCTACGCCGGACGGGCAGGGCGCCTATGCCGGCGTGGTGCGCGAGGTCGACGGCGATGCGCTGGTGTTCGACTTCAACCACCCGCTCGCCGGACGGCCGGTGACCTTCGAAGTGCAGCTGATCGGAGTGCTCTGATGAACCCGGAACTGCAGGAGATCGTTCTCGCCGAGCCGCGCGGCTTCTGTGCCGGCGTGGACCGCGCGATCGAGATCGTCGAACGTGCGCTGACGCGCTTCGGCGCGCCGATCTACGTGCGCCACGAGATCGTGCACAACACGTATGTCGTGAACGACCTGAAGGCCAAGGGCGCGATCTTCATCGA
>JBDTVC010000207.1:0-8842 GCA_040007475.1 Burkholderiales bacterium | reverse complement strand
CAGCCGCGCAGTTTGCTGTCGATTCCCAGGTTGAAGAGTGCCAGCTCGCGCACCCGGTTCTCCATCTGGAGGCGCACGCGGAGCGCCCAGATGTCCTTGAGCTTAAACGGCGCCTTCTGGCCGACGATCTTGCCCTTGTTCCATGGCTCGCGATGCACAGCGTTGGCTACGGATCCCATGATGGACTCCCATCAAGTTGAGGGTCAACGAAGATGCGCCTTTGCAGCACCGCGCCGTTTGGTAGTGGTCAAACTGACAGCGCGTCAGGCCGGATGGCAGCTTCCTGGCGCCGCCATGTAGTCACACTCCCGGCCACAAGCTGAAGTCCGTCAGCGGCCGCTTTGGGGTAGCTCAACTCTCCAAGTTTGCGTGCACCGTCAACATTTCTCAAGCTGACCCAGTCGAACATCACGACCGCCACGTCGTGGACGCCGACATCGGTCTTCGTGGGCCCGTTGCCACTTGACGTGATGAAGGCCGCCGCCGTCACATCAGGCAACTGCGGCGCCGTGGCGAGACAGTCGTCGGACTCGATGCGGGCTTGCGCCGCCATCAAGTGGTGCGGTGGACTAGGAATTCAACTCGGCTCCGGCAACGCAGGCCGCGTCGACTCCGCTTGTGGCGGTACGACAGGCCTCCTCGGTGGCGAACGACATGTACGAGGCGACGCCCTCGACCGCCGTCATCGCGTACCACTTATCGGAATCGAATTGGTGGGACTGTCCGAGCGCAACCGACAGCGACACGGCAACAGCCAGGATGCCAAGCGCTGCGAGAATCCCTGGCTCGAGACCAAAGCCGATGCGGGGGGCGGGCGCATTGATGCGCGGTCTGGCGGATATGACCATGGCGAAACCTCCAATAGGGCTTGATCCCTGCTCACATCGGAGACTTGACGCCGATGTAAGCGCGGGCGCACCGAGCAGTGCCTTGAATAAAACGGATTGCGACGTACAAGCCGGACACGCGGTGGTTCGAATGTTCTGCGAAGCCGATCGGAATACGTCAATGCGATCTGATTCTTCATTGTCGAACTCCTTCGATGAGGAGATTCGGAGGCCGACGAATTGCTGGGCGTCGGGTGGCATTGGATTTACATCAGTGCGCCGGCCACAGCCCTCGGAGTTGTGCCAAGAACCGGCGCAACCTTGATCAAAACGCCTATCCAGCGCCGGCGTTGCGCTCCTCAGAAAGTCGGCGCCGGTTCCGCCGGCGGGATATCAGGTAAATGACGCTGCTCGTCTGCGAATTCATCGCCGAAGTAGCGCGCTGAGTTGGTAGTCGTTGTTGCCGCAGGGCTTATGGCATTCGCAAGGGCTTCGTGGGACGCCACGCTTGCGTGCGGCGTGCACGCTGCCATCGCGAGAGCGATGATCGAGGCGGTCAGTCGGGCCCAGTCTAGACGGGCGGTATTGCGACTCGCGCTGTTTGTCGATTTGGGGTTCACGTGGTACTCCTTGTTTGCAGAGACACGGACTGGCGTTGGGCCATTTGTGCCCTACCAGACCACCTGGCCGCGTCGTCTATTCCTCGCGCCCTCCAACATTTCTAGGGGGTGGCGGCACCGCCTGCAGCCTCAAGGCGCGCACCGTAACCGTGGCACTCATGTATGGATGCACTGAGCAGACGTAGTCGTAGCGCCCCGGCGCGTCATAGCGCCTGCTCACGCTGGCTCCCGGCAGCGGCAATTCGGCACCTGGTGCGCCGTCACGGTGGGTCAGGCCATGCGGCGCGCCATCGTCGTTGGTCCAGGTGACTGTCTCGCCGGGCTCAATCACAAGCTCGGCAGGCGCAAATGCGAAGTTGGCTATCGACACGCGGGCGCCACCGACGCTCACTGCGCTAGGAGCGGGGACATCCGTCGGCTGTACCGCTACCTTGCGCGGCGCATTGCCTACCGCGACATTGCGCGTGCGGCTACTGGCCAGATCAACGATCGACAACTCGTTCGACCCCTCGTCGGTCACAAACACAGTCTTTCCATCAGTGCTAGCCGCGGCCCAGTGCGGCTGACGTCCGACGGGCAATGAGCGCAACACTGTGTTGGTCGCTGGGTCAAACAACGTCAGCTCGCCTGGTCCTTGAACTACAACGGTGCCAACGCCGACGCCGCGAAACAGGCTGGCGATGTGTGGCGAGACACCGGTGGGGATGTCGGCCACCACTTGATCGCTGTGAGGATCAAGTACGTGCACGGCGTTCTCGCCCGCGACGGTGTAATACAGGGCGCGGCCGTCGAACGCGAACTCGAGGTCACGAGGCGGTTTGTCCAGCGGTAGTTCGCGCACCACGGACGCGGTCGCCAGGTCGATGACGACCACTGCGAAATGCCCTGGTGCCTGTGACGCTACATAGATGCGCTGGGTGCCGGGCAACCAGGCGATGGTGTGCGGCTTGGCCACAGTAATACTGGCTTCCTCGGTACCGCTGGACGTGTCGATCACGGCGACGCGGTCCTCGCCGTATAAACCTACCAACAGCCGCCGACCGTCCGCCGACAATGCCAGCCCATGCGGCGTCTTGCCAACCTCGATCGAGCGAACGACGCGGTCGTTGCTGGTGTCGATGACACTGACCTTCGACGAGCCGTCGCCGCTGACGTACAACGTGCGCCCATCGCCACTCATAGCCATGCCATGCGGCCCCTTTGCGACAGGAATCACTGCCATGACCGCATTGCCAGCCGTATCGACGACGCTGACCGTATCGTCCTTGAAGTTGCCGACATAGACCTTGGGCGCAGCCAGCGCGGCGCTGCACACCAAGAGTGCGGCCGATACGGCGGTGAGAGCACGGTGAATAGAGAACAAGGTCGTCATGGGAAGACTCCAGGCAATGCGGTTGGGTGGGGCGCCGTAGCCGAGTGGTCGGCACCCACCTGTGCCTCCTACCGACGGCCCTGGCGCTCTATTCCGTCGGGAATAAGAAAGTGCCGTCGCCGGTCTGACAATGGAAGTAGTCGGAGGATCCTTGGCAGAACATGCGGACTTCGAGAGGTTGGTGATGACGCATCTGGACGCCGGCTACAACCTGGCGCGCTGGCTGGCGCGCGACGCGCAAGATGCCGAGGATGTGGTGCAAGACGCCTGCCTGCGCGCCATGAGGTATATGGGCTCACTGAAAGGGCAGGACGGCAGGTCATGGTTCCTGACCATCGTGCGTCACGCCTTCTACGACTGGTTGGCACGCAACCGGCCGGCACAGGCGCTGCGTGCGGACGAAGCAGATATGGACGCCGTGATCGACGAGGCCGACGGACCTGAAGAGAAGCTGCAACAAAAGACCGAACGTGTGGCGCTAGCCGATGCGGTAGCCGCATTGCCCTTGTCGTTCAGGGAAGCGCTGGTGCTGCGCGAAATCGAAGACCTGTCCTACAAGGAAATTGCTCACATCACCGGTGTGCCGATCGGCACGGTGATGTCCCGGCTGGCGCGTGGGCGGCGGCTGTTGCAGGCCTCGGCAACGTTGCGTGCGTTGGTTGGCGCCGAACCGAGAGTACAGCGATGAACTGCGACGAAGTCGGAGTCCTGCTCAGCCCCGACGTCGACGGCGAGATCGACGGGCTGCGCTCGCATGCCATCAGCAAGCATCTGGTGGGCTGCGCATCGTGCAGCAGCCGTCAACAGGCGATGCAGTCATTGCGTCAACAACTGCGCGACGAACTGCCGCGCCACGCCGCACCGCTGGCGTTCCGCGAACGCGTGCGGCAAGCCATTGACGCATCACCGCCGAATCGGCCACACATCGTGAGGCCGGCGTCCAGCTGGGGCTGGTTCGGCGGCGGTGCACTCTCGGGCGCGTTCGGCGTTGGGCTGCTGTGGATCGCCAGCGCTGGTCTGCTGCCAATGCAGGACGCGCAAGACCTGGCCACTCAGATTGTCGGCGTGCACACGCGTGCCACGCTGGGCAACCACCTGATCGAGGTCGCATCTTCTGATCGCCACAAGGTCAAGCCTTGGCTGTCGGCGCGACTGGACTATGCGATCCCGGTGACTGACTGGGCCGGGGCCGGCTACCCGCTGGTGGGTGCACGTGTCGACCGCCTCGACGGCAAGCTCGTGGCCACACTGGTGTACAGGTACCGCGACCACGTGATCGATGTTTTCGTGCGCCCTAGTCCGAGATCGGTGGCAGGATCTGATGCGAGCCCGGTGCTGCGCACGGTGCGCGGCTTCAACGTGGCGGTAGCCCAAGGTGCCGAGATGCAATGGCTAGCCACCTCGGACTTGAATGGCATCGAGCTCGAAGCCTTCGTCAGGGGCTTGGCCCGGGGAGATGTCAAACCGCCGGGCTGACGGTGCAGAACGAGTGCTTGCCATAGACCCAGGCGGTTTGGTTGCTATCAAGCCGTACCCAAGCAATGATTGACTCAAAGTCAGCGGAGCAGGTCAGTCGCCAAGCTGAACGCAGCCTCTCGTCGTCAATTGCCACCTTTGGTGAACGACAACTTTGCGACGCTGAATCTCGGGGCGCCTATGTCGGCAACGGGTCGGGATGTTGAGCTCGTCGCCTCAAAGACCGGCCGTTCAGTCCGCGCCGAGCTGAGCGGCCGCTGTCGGCGTTGACCGCGAATAGGAAGTCTCGGCCATGATCAGCCATTCGCGAACGGCAGCTGTTTGGTAGCCAATCTGTCCTACTTCTGAGAGCCAGTTGTCCCAGGTCGTGCTCGTCCGATCGCGCCATCGAGGTAGGCGCTGGGCGGGCTGGTGGCATTCGACGAAGTTGTGGATACTCGCTCTGGCGCCGGCAAGGCATCGATCCGATCAGCCTTGGCGGTCAAAAGGGGTGCGTCGCCCAGTCCTCGGCCATTCCGATGCACGGGGCTCCAGATACGGCGTATCGTTTGCAACCCGACAGCCTCACAGCACATCTGGCGGTGCGGACGAAATGGCCATCACCTTGAGTTGGAGCTTGTCGGTTGTGGTGCTGCCAGCCGTCAGCGATTCGTGCGATGTCAAGGACACGCTGTGCAGGCCAACGGATGACAGCGAGACGGTGGTCCTTGGATTGATGCCGCTGTCAGGTATCGTCACCTGCCGAACTAACTCTACCTGCGGCGAAATCGGTCCCGATGTGTTCGAGATGACGGCGCCGACACTATGTCGGTCTACCTGAATCTCCAGGTCGAAGCCGCCGGTCTCGAGCTTCTGCGAGAGGGTGTATGACGGATTCGCGTCGAAACTGGTGCGCGGAATCAGGATTTCGATGACCCTGCGAATCTCGTAGGGTACGAACTGGATGAGGTTGGCGCCATCACTCAGCGACGGTACGCTGCGCCGAATGCTGCCTTCCAGCCGCAGTGCCAGGTCCGCAGTGCCGCCGAAGTCTGAATCAAAGACCATCTCCATTCGGTTACCAACGGCTACGCCGGACACCAAGTCAACATCGTTGATCATCTGCCTAAATGATTCGCTCGTCGTATTGCCGCAGCGAAGCGTCGCGTCCCAGTTTCCCATTAGCGGCTCCTGATTCGAATAGACAAACGCAAGACTGATGCGACGCTTGAAGGTTGGCAACACCTTCGGCGATGGTTGAATCGGGATGGGAGGTGTCTGGGCTCCGCTTCCCCCGCCGTTGCTCCCATCGGCCGCTCCCGCTGTTCCGCCCGTGGAAGAACTTCCGGTCCCGCTACCACCGGTCGATCCAGAGCTGCCGCCGCTTCCGGATGCCCCGGTGCCCGTTCCAGGATCTGAGCCGGAACCCGAGCCCGACCCCTTGTCGCCGCTGCTGTTCTTGTCCTTGGTGGCGACCTTGGCCGCAGCGTCGCTGAGGCTCGTGAGCAGGCCTTTAAGACTCTCGATGCCCGACAGGTTGTTGAAGACACCCGGTGTCTTTAGGACCTCCAGTGCCGCCTTGAGACCAATCGGGTCTGGCTCGGTGACAGGCATGGCTTGGCTCACCAGCGAAGCCGGCAAGGCAGTCGGCGCGGGCGAGCCGGGTCCGGTCCCGGTGCCCTGCGGCGTGACGCCAGTGATGCTCGGTGCGTCTTCCGGGATGGGCGACGACTGCCAATCCCAGAAGCGCGTGTTGTCGATGATTTCAGAGGCGTTGCAGTGGCCAAGCTTGGCTTCACCGAACACGCCGCGCGTTGGCAGGCTCAGCAGTGTCTCGGTCTGCGCGGGTCCATACACGTCCATGCCCCGCGCGCCATCGATCAGGCCTGGATCGAGCGGCAAGACCAGTTGGTTGCCTAGCACGTCCACCACTCGGTTCTCAACAGCGTCGAGCAAGTTGACGGTGCGGCCAGCCACGCTCACCCGCACAGGCTCCCAGCGTATACGGCGGGCATTGGGGTCTTCGCCCATCCAGATCTGCCGCCAGTAGTAGGCCTTGTTCTCGTTGAGATGGGAAATAAGCCGCGCCCGAAGCGATCTCTCTTCAGGGCTCAGGCGCTGCAGCGGAGTCAGTGCTGCCGGTGCGGGGGCTGGCGGCGGGGGGGCGGTAAGGCGCACCGCCCACTCCAGGTTCATGGGCGAAGCCCCTTGGTGGAAGACGACATCGGGGGTGCTGGAGTGAAGCAGGTGCTCCGCCCCGTCCGCGGCCGTTGCACGGACCTCGAAGAGGTTGATGCCTACATCGTGGCCCTGGGGCTCGAAGGCGAAGATGACGAAACCCGCGTGGTCCCAAGAGATGCCACTGCCGGCGATGCCCTGAGCGTCGATTGTGCGATCGTTCGCATCGAACGCTCCGACGTCCGCCAGCGTGCCCTTGCCACCGCTTGGATCGTCGGGACTGGATCCGTCGAGCGCCTGCACCGGCACTTCGCTGAGGACGCCGAACTGGGAATCGCGGATGTGAGCCGTCACGCGGCATCGGCCAGACACTCCTCCGGTGCGGAATCGAAAGTTAAACAAGACCCAGTTCGGAGGTGGCGGCGCTGGCGGCGGTGGCGGTGGCGGCGGCTCCTGTGGCGGCTGAAAGGAAAACAGCTTCTCGATGGCGTCGAAGCCCCCCTTCAATTCTGGCAAGAGCAGGGCCGGCTCGAGGAAGCGGCGATAGCGGAAGATCGGTGAGACGTCGACGGTGTCGACGTCCTTCACCGTCGCAAAGTCGGTCGGCGTCTCGGTCCACAGGAGCGCTGGCCCGACATCGATGAGCTCTGTCACAACGCGGTAATGCCGCAGGACCTCGTAGTACAGCAGCGTCAGCGCGTGCGAGTGGTTGTGATTGCGGACGGTGCGCGTCTGCAACTGCTGCGCCACCTCCTGAGTGGCCTGCACCACTACCGTGCTGCGGAGGTCACGGATGGCGGCGCTCGCTTGGTGGAATTGGTCGGTCAGGCTCTGCGTCGTGTTGGCACTCAGATCGCGCTGGCCAGACGAGGTCGAGTAGCTCGAGCCCAGAGACAGAGCCACGCCGAGGTAGCCCGCAGCGCCTCCGGCGATGGACCCTCCACCCATGGTTGTGGAGCCACGCTGGTATTCGCGCAAGGACGAATCGACGACTTCTGCGACGGTGCGGTCACGGATCGTGTCGTGCGTCAGCGTGTCGGTGAGGCCGGTTTGCTCCTGCCGTGTGGCTTTGTCGGTTCGCGCCCAGTCGACGATCGCGATATTGACCTGTTCACCTGGAGCGAGCGGCATCGAATACAACACCTGCCCGAGCCCGTGACCGATCGGCAGCCAAGCGACGGAGTAGGTCAGCAAGTCGGCAATTGACGCGGCGATCACGCCCGGTTCCGGGCTTTCCGAGGGGATGGTCGGATTGACGACCTGATAGGCCTTGAAGCGCTGCGTCGCGACGTTCGATGGAAGCAGAGCTTCGCAGCCATCTTGGCCAATCAAACCGGTCGGCAGGTACGCGAACGAGGCCGGCGAGAGAACCCAGTCGATCAACGACGGGTTCTGCACAGCGGGATAGGTGCCGGCCGCCAGTTGATAGACATTGTTCAGGTCTGTGCTGTAGCTTCGCGAGAACGCGTTGCTGCCCAGCTGCGCGTCGTCAAGCGCGTCCACCTCCTGACTCAGTGGTCCCGCAAGACGGATTTTCAGCTCGTCGAGTTCGATCAGGGGCCGCTCGGCCTGGCCTCCAATCTCGTCAATCAGGAGCTTGAAGCGCGTGATCAGCGGGGCGAGGTCCCAGGAGGCATACCCCACGTGATCGGTGGCCAGGATCCCGAGCAGGAATTCTGACTGGGTCGGCGACACGGCCGAACCGGTCGACGACGCGGCGGGCCATGTCACGCGATATCTCGCGCGCAGGCCCACAGGCACGCCGGCGAGAGGGCCGCCGGTGACCGAATCGGACAAGAAGATGACACACCGCTCGGGGATGAATCCGGCCATTTGCTGGGGGCCACCGATTTCGATGCTCATGATCTGCCTCCGCTCAATGCACTCGCGGCCTCGCCGCGGTCATAGCCTCCCTTTTCAGACAAGGCTCCGGCCCTTACCATCCCTAAAGACGGGCGGAATAAAGCCCTGCCCACGGCGATCCGCGCGCGTAGGACGAAAGGGCACCCAACATCAAGCCGAAGTGACAGGTGCCTGACGGCGGGTTGCCGCGGTTCGAACCCTGACTGCAACGGCAAGTGCCGGAGCCCTCGGTCAAACTAGGACGACGGGTTGTCTGGGACCGTCCAGCGCTGCACGCCGACCCTGCGTGCGGGGCCAACACTTCGATCAGGGGAACGAGCCGCAGATGTACGGCAAACGCCGCCTGAGCGACGTTGTTCGGAACTCCTTCGCGCGCGCTTGACGAGCCGCCAACGCTACGGCGACGTGGACAGCTTTCGGACTGGAACGTCTGCTGCGCGGCTGCGGATCTGATGACGGCTACGTCGGCAACGGGTCGGCAGCCCCAGTTCGCAGGCGGCGGGAGCTGACGTTCGGCCCCTGTGCCG
>JBDTVC010000206.1:0-8865 GCA_040007475.1 Burkholderiales bacterium | reverse complement strand
AGCGTTCGCACGCGGTGTTCGAGGACCTGATGTACCAGAACCTGCGCCAGGCCGGTGCCAACAGCACCGACCAGACGACGCTGCCGACCGGCCTGCAGCTCGGCCTGGGCACGCGCGCGGTCGCGACCTCGCGCAGCTTCAGCCAGGGCAACCTGCAGCAGAGCAGCAACCCGATGGACGTGGCGGTGAGCGGCCAGGGCTTCTTCGAGTTGCAGATGCCCGATGGCACCACCGGCTACACGCGCGACGGCTCGTTCCAGGTCAATGCCACCGGCCAGCTCGTCACCAACAACGGCTACACGGTGCAGCCCGGCATCACCATTCCCGCGAACGCGACCAGCGTGACGATCGGCAACGACGGCACGGTCAGCGTCGTGCTGCCCACCCAGGCCACGCCGCAGCCGGTCGGCAAGCTGCAGCTGGCCAGCTTCGTGAACCCGGCCGGCCTGGATCCGAAGGGCCAGAACATCTACGCCGAGACCGCGGCCTCGGGCACGCCGAACGCCGGCACGCCGGGGCAGAACGGGCTGGGCATCCTGCAGCAGGGTTTCGTCGAGACCTCGAACGTGAACGTGGTCGAGGAACTCGTCGGCATGATCCAGACACAGCGTGCGTACGAGCTCAACTCGAAGGCGATCAAGACCGCCGACGAGATGCTCGCGCGTCTGGCGCAGCTGTGAGTCGGTCGATGATCCGCCTCACGCCGCTCGCCCTGGCGCTCGCGCTGCTCGCCGGCTGCGACACCGTGAGCGAGACGCTGAACAAGCGCCCGCCGGTCGATGTCCTCAAGACCGAGGCGGTGCGGCCGCAGCCCATCACCGTGACCCCGATCAACAACGGCTCGATCTTCCAGGCCGGCCAGTACCGGCCGCTGTTCGAGGACCACCGCGCGCGGCTGATCGGCGACACGCTCACGGTGCAGATCGTCGAGAAGGTCAGCGCGACCCAAAAGAGCACCAGCTCGATCGACAAGAGCGGCGGCCTCGCGGCCGGCGTCACAGCGATCCCGGGCCTCTCGGCGAACTCGTTCACCACGCCGCGCGCGACCATCGGCGCGACCTCGAGCAACACCTTTGCCGGCAAGGGCAGCACCGAGAACAGCAACGACTTCTCGGGCACGATCACCGCCACCGTGATCGAGGTGCTGCCCAACGGCCACCTGATCGTCTCGGGCGAGAAACAGATCGGCGTCAACCACAACGTCGACGTGCTGCGCTTTTCGGGCCAGGTCGACCCGCGCGCGATCCAGCCGGGCAACAGCGTGGCCTCGGCGCAGATCGCCAACGTCCGCATCGAACAGCGTGGCAAGGGCCAGCAGGCCGACGCGCAGGGAATAGGCTGGTTAGGGCGCTTCTTTTTGAACGTTCTGCCGATCTAGGCTTGCCCAGAATCGGGAGCATCCCCCAAGAGCGCGGTCGCTCATTCGCCCGATGCCCCCACGATGTACAACACCGAAAAACTCATCCGCAAGCTGATCGCCGCGACCGCGCTGCTCGCTTCCGCCGCCGTCTGGTGGCCTAGCCCGGCGCAGGCGATGCGGTTGAAGGAAGTCGCCACGGTGCAAGGCGTGCGCACCAATCAGCTGGTCGGCTACGGCCTCGTCGTCGGCCTCGACGGCACCGGCGACCAGACCACCTCGACGCCGTTCACGACGCAGAGCATCAATGCGCTGCTGCAGCAGATGGGCGTCACCGTGCCCGCGGGCACGAGCATGCAGCTGAAGAACGTCGCTGCGGTGATGGTGACCGCGCAATTGCCGCCGTTCGCGCAGCCGGGCCAGCAGCTCGACGTGACGGTCTCGTCGCTGGGCAACGCCAAGTCGCTGCGCGGCGGTACGCTGATCGCCACGCCGCTGAAGGGCGCCGACGGGCAGATCTACGCGCTCGCGCAAGGCAACCTGATCATCGGCGGCGCGGGCGCCTCGGCGGCCGGCTCGAAGGTCCAGGTCAATACGCTGAACGCCGGCCGCGTGCCCGAAGGCGCGACGGTCGAGCGCGCTGTCCCCACGCCGCTGAACCAGGGCGAGTACCTGCAGCTCGATCTGAACTCGAACGACTACAACACCGCCCGCGAAGTCGCGCGCGTCGTCAACGCGAAGATGGGCGATGGCGTCGCGCAGGCGATGGACGGCCGCGTCGTGAGGGTGCGCATGCCCGCGGGCGTGGACGCACGCGTCACCTTCATGGCCGACATCGAGAACCTGCCGATCGAGCTGATTTCACCGGCGGCCAAGATCGTCATCAACGCCCGCACCGGCTCGATCGTCGTGAACCAGGCGGTCACGCTGAACCCGTGTGCCGTGGCGCACGGCAGCCTGTCGGTCACGATCAGCTCGACGCCGGTGGTGAGCCAGCCGTCGCCGTTGTCCACCGGTGGCACGACCGTGAGCAAGGACAAGGCCGACATCACGATCAAGCAGGAGCCCGGCTCGCTGATCCAGCTGCCGGCCGGCACCAAGCTCGCCGACGTCGTGAAGGCGCTGAACTCGCTTGGCGCGACGCCGCAGGATCTGCTCGCGATCCTGCAGGCGATGAAGTCCGCCGGCGCGCTGAACGCCGAGATCGAGGTCATCTGAGTATGTTTTGCCCCCAAGCTCACTTCGTTCACTGCCCCCCGAGAGGGCGCTCAGTGCCCTTCGGGCGGCCGGGCGGGCACTGAGATGTCGATCTCCGGCTTGCCATCGGATGACCTGAGCGCGCTGCGCACGCGCGCCGCGACGGACCCGAAGGCCGCCATCAAGGCGGCTGCGAAGCAGTTCGAGGCGATGTTCATGCAGCAGCTGATGAAGAGCATGCGCGAGTCGTCGATGGCCAGCGGCATGCTCGACAACGCCGGCACGCAGATGGGCACCGAGATGCTGGACACGCAGTTCGCGAACAAGATGACCGGTCTGCCCGGCGGCTTGGGTGACGTGATCGCGCGCCAGCTCGAACGCCAGATGACGGGCACGGCACCAACGGCCGCGCTGCCGGCAGCGAGCGCGGCCAACGCGCCCGCGAGCGGCGGAGCGGTCAAGCCGAGCCAGGAGGAATTCCTGCGCAGGCACGACGCGTCGGCACGCGCCGCCGAGGAGCAGACCGGCATCCCGGCGACCTTCATGGTTGCGCAGGCGGCGCACGAGTCGGGTTGGGGCAAGCGCGAAATCCGCAACGCCGACGGCTCGAGCGCGCACAACCTGTTCGGCATCAAGGCGGGTCCGGGCTGGAAAGGCCCCGTCGCGCAGGTCATGACGACCGAGGTGATCGACGGCGAACCGCGCAAGGTGGTCGCGAAGTTCCGCGCCTACGCGAGCTACGACGAGTCGTTTCGCGACTACGCGCAGATGATGAAGGGGAGTCCGCGGTACGCCAAGGTGGTGGCCGCCGGAAGCAGCGCCCAGGGCTTCGCGCAAGGGCTGCAGCGCGCCGGCTACGCGACCGACCCGGCCTACGCCGACAAGCTCACGCGCGTCATCAACACCGCGTTGCGCATTCAGCGCGCCACGTTCAATACACCCGGGAGCGTCGCATGAGCCGCCGCGCCGGGCCGCCCCAAGCTAGGCTCGGTCGAGGGTCACATGGGGGCCTCTTCGTGGCCCTTGGGGACCGGCCGATGTACTCGTTGGACGAGGGGTTCACATGTCAGGTTTGATGTCGATCGGCAAGACCGCGATGACGGCGAGCTACGCCGCGCTGCAGACGACTGGCAACAACATCGCCAACGCCAACACGCCGGGCTACTCGCGCCAGGAGGTCCAGTTCGCGGATGCGCCGCCGCAGTTCAGCGGGTCAGGATTTTTCGGCAAGGGCGTGGCCGTCACGAACGTCACGCGCGCCTACAACCAACTGCTCACGACGCAGGCCGTGAACACCGGCTCGGTGGCGGCGGCCGACAACGCCCGGCTGGACAAGCTCACGCAGCTCGAGTCGATGTTTCCGATCGGCTCGGCCGGTGTGGGCTATGCGGCAGGGGAGTTCCTGAACTCGTTCGTCGATGTGTCGAGCACGCCGGGCGACGCGTCCGCCCGACAGGTGGTGCTGGGGCAGGCGAGCGAGCTCGCGTCGCGGTTCCGCGCCGTCGGCGATCAGCTCAGCAGCCTGCAGACCGGCCTGTCTCAGGACATCAAGGCGCAGGCCGACAGCGTCAACGTCTACGCCACGCAGATCGCCCGGCTGAACAGCGAGATCGCCTCGCTGCGCGGCACGGGTCAGACGCCCAACCAGTTGCTCGACCAGCGCGACCAACTCGTCAGGCAGATCGCTGCGGTCGTCAACGTGACGACGATCGCCGCGGACGACGGCAGCATCGGCGTGTTCGTCGGCGGCGGCCAGAACCTCGTGCTGGGCGCGACCGCCAGCACGCTCAAGGCGGTGCAGGACGAATTCGATCCCGCCAAGATGATGCTCACGATGGCCGAAGGCGGCGTGAACCGCCGCATCCCGGCCGACACGCTGATCGGAGGTTCGCTGTCCGGGCTGCTGAAGTTCCAGAACGAGGACCTCACCGCCGCCAACAACCTCCTCGGGCAGATGGCCTCGGCGCTGAGCGGCGCGGTGAACACGCAGCAGTCGCTGGGCCTGGACCTCAGCCAGCCCGCAGGCCCCGGCGCGCCGATCTTCGCGGTGGGACCGGCGCGCGTCCTCGATGCCGCCGGCAACACCGGCAATGCGACACTGACCGTCACCGTGAACAACGCGGCTCAGCTTCAGGCGAGCGACTACGCGCTCCGCTTCGACGGCGCCAACTACACGCTGACCCGCAGCGTCGACGGCGCGACCGTGCCCGGCAGCCCGTTCACGCCCGCCGCGCTGGCGGCCGGCGTGCAGTTCGACGGCGTCACGTTGCAGCTCACCGGTGGCGCGAGTGCCACGAACGACCGCTTCCTGTTGCAACCGGTCGGTGCCAGCGCGCAGTACATGCAGGCCGTGCTCGGCAGCAGCAAAGGGCTGGCGGCCGCATCGCCGTTCACCGGCAGCGTCGCGGCTGGCAACACCGGCACGGCGACCGTGAACTCGCTGGTCGCGGTGAACCCGGCCTACAACGGCGCGCTGAGCGCCGCGGTCACGTTCACCTCGAACACCGGCAACTACACCTGGACGATGAGCGACGCCACCACGGGCACCGGCACGTGGACCGCGGGCTCGCCGATCAGCCTGAACGGTTTCGAGCTCAAGCTCGACGGCGTGCCCAGGAGCGGCGATGTCGTCAACGTGGCGCCGACCGTCGCGGTCGCCGCGAACAACGGCAACGCGCTCGCGTTTTCGCGCCTCGCGTCGACCGGCATCGTCGCCGCGCCGGGCGGGGCGTCGACGAGCGCGCCGCCGATGACGATCACCGACGCCTACGCCGGCGCGCTCGCCGATGTCGGCATGCGGGTGCAGGGCGGCAAGACCGCGGCCAGCATGTCGAGCGCCGCGGCGAGCCAGGCCGAGACGGCGCGCAGCAGCAGCGCCGGCGTGAACCTCGACGAAGAGGCCGCGCGGCTGATCCAGTTCCAGCAAAGCTACCAGGCCGCGGCGAAGATCCTGCAGGTCGCCCAGGCCGTGTTCACGACCATCCTGCAGACGACCGGCGGCTGAACGCCGCCGCATCGTCAGTCATTCCTGAGGTCATCCCATGCGTATCGCCACCGCCCACAGCTACAGCAACGCGCTCGACTCGCTCGCGAACCGGCAGTCGACGCTCAGCGCCACGCAGGAACAGATGACCACCGGCAAGCGCGTGAATCGTGCGGGCGACGATCCGGCCGCCGCGGCGCGCGCCGAGCGCGCGCTGGCATCGGAGCGCCGCAGCGTTGCGACCCAGCGCGCTGTGGACGCGAGCAACAACGCGATGACGCTGACCGAGAGCGCACTCGGCGACGCCGGCTCGCTGCTGCAGCAGGCCCGAGACCTGATGGTGGCCGCGGGCAACCCGACCTACAGCGATGCCGAACGCGTCAGCGTGGCCAACCAGATCGCCGACCTGCGCTCGCAACTGCTCGCGGTTGCGAACCGCAGCGACGGTGCAGGCAGCTTTCTCTTCGGCGGGCAGGGCGCCTCCCAGGCGCCGTTCGCCGATGTGCCCGGTGGGGTGCAGTTTCAGGGCGCCGCGGGCAGCACGCAGTCCGCGTCCGCCGATGCGCTGCCGCTGACCGCGGACGGCCAATCGACCTGGCTGCAGGCGCGCACCGGCAACGGCGTGTTCACCACGCAGGCCATCACCAGCACCGGTAGCGCGTGGATCGACACCGGCGCCGTGACGAACCCGGCCGCCATCACCGGCGCAACCTACGACATCCAATTCAGCGTGGGCGGCGCCGGGACGACCTACTCGGTGCTGAAGAACGGCCTGCCGACCGCGCTGACGGCGATGCCGTTCACGCCGGGGCAGGCGGTGCAGATCGACGGCATGTCGACCACGATCAAGGGCGCGCCGGCCAACGGCGACGCGTTCCGGCTCGCGCCGTCGACCGCGACCCTGAGCGTGTTCGACGCGCTGGACCAGGCCGTCACGAACCTCAAGACACCGAGCCGCACCGGCACGCAAGTGGCGCAGTCCAACGTCATCGACCTCAACAATGTCGACACGACGATGAACCAGCTGATCAACGCCCGCAGCCAGATCGGCGCGACGATGAACCGCATCGACTCCGTCACCGAACGGCTGTCGGCGCTGAAGCTGTCGAGCCAAACCGAACGCTCGCATGCCGAGGATCTGGACATGACGCAGGCGATCTCGGACTTCTCGAACCAGCAGACCGGCTACGATGCAGCTCTGAAGGCGTACTCGATGGTGCAACGCCTGTCGCTGTTCAACTACCTCAACACATGACATGACGCACGTGAATCGCGCCGGGAGTTTCGGGTGAGCGATCCGACGATCCTGGGGCAGGTAGCGCTGGGCTATTCCCCGTTCATCGACCGCAACCGGTCGGTGAGCGCGACGCGGCTGACCGTGTTCCCGTTGCGGCCCGATGCGGTGCTCGATGTGGGGCAACTGCTGCACGAGGTCGGCAACGTGTGGCCGGCGTCGGGTGGGCGCGCGTCGCTCAACATCGTCAGCGAGAGCCTGCTGCAGGACCTGATGCAGGCGCGGCCGTCGCCCAACCTGATGGTCGAGGTGCCCTCGTTCATGGCGATCGACCCGGCCAATGTCGAGGCGCTGCGCGCGCTGCATGCCCACGGCAGTACGCTGCTGCTCAAGGGCCGGCCGCTGCGCGAGCTGCCGCGCGAGGTGCTGCCGTGCTTCAAGTACTCGATCATCGATCTGGCCGATGAGCGCCGGCTCGGCGAGCCGACCGCGCCGCCGGGCGTGACCCGCAGCATCGGACACGTGCAGTCGGGCGTGCGCACGATGGTCGAGATGGAGGCTGCGTTCGCGCGCGGCGCCGAGGCCGTGCTCGGCTGGCCGATCGACGATGCCGTGGCGACCACCGCGGCGCGCAGCGGCAAACCGCAGGCCGGTCCGGGCATGCAGACCATCGTCAAGCTGATCCATCAGGTCGACAAGGAAGAGCCGATCGAGAAGCTCGAGAACACGCTCAAGCTCGATCCGACGCTGGCGTTCAAGCTGCTGCGCTACATCAACTCGCCGGCCTTCGGCCTGCGCGTCGAGATCAGCTCGTTCCGCCACGCGATCATGATGCTGGGCTACAAGCGCCTGAAGCGCTGGCTCGCGCTGTTGCTCGCCACCGCGAGCAAGGACGTGAACCTGAAGCCGGTGATGTTCGCCGCCGTACGCCGCGGCCTGCTGATGGAAGAGCTGGTGCGCAGCAGCGGCGACGAAGAGATGCGCAACGAGATGTTCATCTGCGGCGTGTTCTCGCTGCTCGACCGGATGTTCCAGCAGCCGTTCAGCGAGCTGCTCGAGACCATCCCGGTGCCCGAGCGTGTGCGCGAGGCCTTGGCAGAGAACACCGGCCCGTACCAGCTGTACATCGAGCTGGTGCAGGCGATCGAGGGCGAGTCGCTGTTCGACCTGCGCGACGGCGCTGACAAGCTGATGATGAGTGTGAGCGAGATCAACCGTGCCCAGCTGCGCGCGCTGATGGCCGCCAGCGATCTCGAGTGAATCCGGCCGAGCCCTGGCCGAGCGCCAGCGGCTGGCGAGAGTTCTTCGACCTGCTCACCGACGCGGTCGTCGTCGTCGATACCAGCGCGCGCGTCGTGCTGGCCAACACCGCCGCACTGCGCCTGCTGCCCTGTGAAGCGGGCATGCCGGTGGAGCAATTCCAGGCCACGCTCGGCGGCGCGGCAGTGCGCTGGCTGCGACGCGCGGCGAGCACGTCGCGCGAGTCGACGGCACCGCCCGTGGTGCGCCTGGCCGACGGGCGCAGCGTCGGCATCGCCTGGCGCCGGCTCGATGCGCAGCATGCCGCGATGCACCTCACGCCGCAGACCGATCAACCGGCAGCGGGCAGCGCGGGCGCGCGACGACCCGGCCCGTTCACGCTGCCGGCCGACCGCATGCGCGAGACGATTTCCTTCCTGTGGGAGTCGCCGTTCCCGGCGTTGATGCAGGGCGACGACTTTCGCATCGTCGACGTGAATCAGGCGTTTCTCGACTTCACCGGCGAGACGCGCGAGAACGTGGTTGGCCACGACCCGCTCGAGCGCCGGCCGATTGCGGAACACGCTGCGGTCCTGGCCGCGCGCGGGCGGTTGCACGCCGCGGGGGCCACAACGCCCGAGCCGGCGCTGATCGACGGCAGCCTGCTGGACGCGAGCGGCCGCGAGCGCCGCTACCGCGCGGCGCGGCGCACGCTGGTGGACGAGACCGGCCACCACCTCTATCTCGCGGTGCTGCAGGACACGACGGCCGAGCACCTCGCGCGCGAGCGCGCCGACCGCTCGCTGCGCGAACTCGACGACTGGTTCGACCTCAGCCCGGTCGGCATGGTGCTGT
>JBDTVC010000205.1:0-8872 GCA_040007475.1 Burkholderiales bacterium | reverse complement strand
GCGCCCAGTGGCTCACCAAGTGAGCCTGTCACTACTCAACGCGAACAGAGCCAAATTGATCCTCGGCCGCCGCAGGTCGAGATACCGCCGAGCCCGCCGATCACCGTCCCCGGGCCGCCGGTCCCTCCGCCGCCGCGCGGGCCTCTGGAAGTTGATCTCACGCCGGTCGACACTCAGACCAGGACCGCGCTATCGCTTCAGCTTGCGATACGCGCGGTCAGCTTCCGGCGCACGACTCGTGTCTTCGACGCCTCGCTGCAGATCACGATGGGCGTCCACCATCTTCTTGCTCGGCACACCGTCCGTCGCGCCCACCGATTCGTCCCGCTCGTGCGGCAATCGGGGCGATCCGGGATCGCCTCGCGGGTCGGCGGTCGAGGTCGTGTCGATGGCTCGATCGTTCGTCGTGGAGACCGCAGGCCTCTTGCCCTTTGACTTTGAAGAAGCACGAATCATGGAGTCCTCCGCGTGCTGGTTGCGCAAACGCATGCAGACGAGTCTACGCAGCGACGCTCGCCGGTCACTCAGGAGGAGCGCGTACCAAGAGGTAGGACCTCGCCTACACCAGCGC
This sequence comes from Burkholderiales bacterium, assembly GCA_040007475.1. Lineage (GTDB taxonomy): Bacteria > Pseudomonadota > Gammaproteobacteria > Burkholderiales > Burkholderiaceae_C > LMDS01. Next base: position 8,301 of record JBDTVC010000205.1, on the reverse strand, counting down.
CACGGCGCGCGATCGACCGACGGGGATCACCGCGTTCTTCCTACAACTCACCGACCGGCCGACCGTGAAACTGTCGTCACGGATACCAGAGCACTGTCATGCACGCGGGGCCACCTCATGAAGCTCTTCCAGTGCTGCCACTGCGCGCAGCGCGTCTTCTTCGAGAACTTGCACTGTGAGTCCTGCGGATCCGGGCTTGGATTTGTGCCGGCGGAGATGGAGATGGTCGCGTTCTCGAACGATGAAGCGTGGAACCGCCTCGGCCCGCCTGGCCGTGCCCAGCGACGTTGCTCCAACTACAGCCTGGAGGGCATCTGCAACTGGACAGTCGACGCCGACGATCCGGCGCCGCTGTGCGCGTCGTGCAGAACGACGGAAATCATTCCCGCGCTGTCAAACCCCGTGAACCGCGCCTATTGGTCGAGGCTGGAGCAGGCCAAGCGTCGCCTGTTCTATACGCTGCTCGGCCTCGGGCTGCGCGCACCGAGCCGGGAAGAGGATCCGCACGACGGCATGGCGTTCCGATTTCTGGAGGACGCCGGCCAGCAGACGCGCGTGTTGACAGGTCACGATGCAGGAACGGTCACGCTCAACATCGCGGAGGCCGACGACGCTGAGCGCGAGAAGACGCGGACGGCCATGCACGAGCCGTACAGGTCGCTGCTGGGGCATTTCCGCCATGAGTCGGGCCACTACTACTGGGACCGTCTGATCGCCGGGACCGCGTGGATCGACGAATGCCGGCAGCTGTTCGGCGACGAGCGCCTCGACTACACGGAGGCGCTGCGCAGCCACTATGCGTCGCCGAGCGCGGTCTGGTCCGACTCCTACATCAGCGCCTACGCCAGCGCGCATCCCTGGGAGGACTGGGCCGAGTGCTGGGCGCACTACCTTCACATGGTGGACGGGCTGGAGACGGCTCACGCATGGGGACTGCATCTGGACCACGCCGTTCCCGCCGGCGATCCACTGGCTGTGTGCCCCGTCGATCCGAACGCCGCGTCGATCGAGCCGTCGCTCATCGAGCAATGGCTTCCGCTCTCGCAGTTCAGCAATTCGATGAACCGCAGCCTCGGCCTCAACGACAGCTATCCGTTCGTCGTCCCGCCGCCGGTCGTGTCGAAGCTGGAATTCATTCACCGCGTGATCGGCGACGCGGTCCGTGACCGGTGACATCTCGGCGGCACCGCGCCATTCGCATTCGGAGTACACCCGTGTTCAATGACATCCCGATCACCGTCCCCGGCGCGGTACCACGGGGCTGGTCGCCCACCCGTTCCAACGATCCGTCGCCGGCGCAACCAGCTCGCGTGGATCCGGATGAACGCCACGCCACGGAGCAGGTTCGACAGGCGGCGGCACTCAGGCCGTTCGACCCGCAGAAGTTCTCCAGGCACTCCGTGCCCGCGGGAGGCTATCGGCCAACGAGGCGACCGACTCCCAGGCGGAAAGGGCGCCTGGCCCTCGCGCTGTTGTCTTCGACAGTCGTCGTTCTCCTCCTGGCAGCGAGTCCCTATCTGTTGCCGCTTCTGCCTGCCGTCGAGGCGCAAGTCCTTCGTGCACTGGACCAGGTGCGTCTACAGTCCTCGTCCAGATAGGGGGCGCGTCGAACGGGCCGAGCTCCATCCGGGCCGACAATCCGATCGCGTAAACTGTCCACCGACGCGGGTGTAGTTCAATGGTAGAACGGCAGCTTCCCAAGCTTCATACAGGGGTTCGATTCCCCTCACCCGCTCCACGCGCGATTCTCGCGGTGATCGTGCAATAGTCGTCACGCTGCATCCCTAGCTTGCAGTCGGCCCACAACATGTGCGCTGATAGCATGGCGGGCTCTACTCCAAGCCGCTCCGCGGCGTGCCGCGTGAAACTCAATCCGGATCGTCATTCGACTTCTCGCGCGCGGCGCGATCTCCTCAGGGCGGGTGCCTGCGTCGCGGTGCTCGGGCCGATCGCCGCTCAGGCGCAGCAGGTCGAAGTGGCACTCGCGGGGTTGGCGTTCTCGGGCGATGCGGCATCAATGGCGCAGCGCTTCCCCTATTCGGTGGGCTACGAGAAGGCGCTGAAGTCCGGCGGCAAACCCGCCTACATGATGATGCGCGATGCCATCGCGCAGACGCCGCCGCAGCAGCTCAAGCTGGTTGCGCAGATCGACGAACTCAAAGGGCGCGACCAGGCGATCGCGGTTGCGCTGGTGATCGGCTCCGAGACCGTCTCGGTCGAGCAGCTCGCGGGCCTGCACAAGCTGTTCGTGCTGATCCGGGCGCAAGCATTGTTCTTCGACTTCAAGTCGATGTCGGTGATCCGCGCCTACCCGATCAGCTTCGCGCACATCGACATCTTCGATCGCCCGCCGAGTGCCGACGAGATTCGTGTGCGCGTTCGCGGCGTGTACGAGGGCGTGGCCGGCAAGCCGGGCATCTTCGCGCGTTTCGGCACGACGCTGGCGAAGGCGACGATGCCGTCGGCCACCTCGCGCTACCTGCAGATCTCGAAGATCGGCATCAAGCCCGAGGCCGTGGCCAACATCCCCGCCTACCTCACGGGCAGCCCGACCGTCGCCGAGACCTGGGCCGCCGATCTGGTGGGCGAAGCGCTGTCCACGCGCGCCGGGGTGCCGATCATTCCTTACGCCAAGGGCTATGCCGTCGGCAACGTGATGTCGATGCGCATCTCCGATGGCGATGTCTACAACCTCAAGCTGCCCAAGCCCGACTACGAGATCAGCGTCGAGCTTTCGGCGCTGCGCAAGATCGAGTACGGCAAGGCGGCAGCGGGTGCGAGCTACATCTACGGCAGCTATGCCTCGGTGAAGATCGAGGAGCCGGTCTCCGGCAAGGTCTACATGAACACGCCGCTGAAGAACGGCGAGATCAAGCTGGTGCCCGTGACGCAGACCTACGTGGACGATTTCCCGGCGTACTACGACTCGGTCAACGGCCTGTTCGTGAAACTGTCGGAAGCCCTCGCCGGCAAGGGCAACGACTGGGTCAAGAGCGCGGCGGCCGCGACCGACATCGACAAACAAATCACCGACACCAGAGAGTTGATCAAACTATGCAAGTAATCCGCAAGCTATTCGTTGCGCTGTGCGCGGCGGCGTTCGCGCTGTCGGCCATCGCGCAGGTTCAACAGGCCCGCGGCAAGGCCACCGTGGCCTACACCGGCAAGGCGGTGACGCCCGACGTCAAGGCCAAGGCGCTGCAGAACGCGCAGCTCAAGGCCGTCGAGTTCTACTACGCCGAGGCCGGTGAGTCCGAGGCGGCCAATTTCGACGCGATGCGCGCCAAGATCATCGAGAACCCGGACCGCTACATCCTCGACACCACCGTGCTGTCCGAGGACGACAACGCCGGCAGCAAGGCCTACACGGTCGCGGTGAAGGTCTCGTTGAACGTGGCGAACCTGCGCAACGACATCAAGGCTGGCTCGGCCGTCGGCAAGGCGACGCGCTCCGAGCGCTCGGCGCTGGCGTTCGTGTTCGTCTCGCGCGAGCAGGATTCCGAGAAGGCGTACGACACTCGCGTGACGAAGCGAGTCGACGAGGGCGTGAGGGTCGACGCGAACCGCACCGTCACCGGCAAGGGCACCGAGGGCGAATCGATCCGCCGGGGCCAGGTCTCGACCAACGAGTCGCGCACCGATACATTGAGTGGGGGCGCGAACGTGTCGCGCACGATCGAAGTCGGCGGCACGCGCACGCGCCGCGCCAGCGAATCGACCTGGCGCCTGTTCCCTAGCGCGAACCTGAACCAGGTCTTCACGCAGACCTTCACGCGCGCCGGATTCAAGGTCAACGAAGCGTCGCTGATCGAGCCTTACACCGGCGGCAAGTTCAAGGTCTCGATGGTCGAGAACGACTACAAGGCCGGCAATGACCTGCAGTCGACGACGATGCAGAACATCACGCAGGGCATGAAGAACGCGCAGATCCCGTACATCGCGCTCGGCACGCTCGACCTCGGCCTGGCCGATACCGACCCGCAGACCGGCATGCAGCGCGTCGCGGTCACCGTCAACGCCCGCGTGCTTGACGTGACGCAGAACATCCCGGACACGATCGCCTCGGTCGGCCCGGTTCAGTACGCCGGCGTCGGCCCGACCGAAGCCGAGGCGCGCACCAACGCGCTCAAGCTCGCGGCCAACAACGCGGCGCGTGAACTCACGTCGCAGCTGACCAACCTCGGGCTCAAGTGAGCCGCCCAAATGCTTTCCACAACTCGAACAGGATTCCCTTCATGAAGACATTCGTCCGCACCCTGGCCGCCGCACTGGTCTGCCTGCCGCTCGCCTCGATGGCGCAATTTCCGTCGCTCAAGAATCTGCCCGGCGTGCCCAGCCTGCCGTCCGCGGGTGGCGGTGGCGGCGACGCCTCCGGCCAGAACGACTCGCTGGTGCGCGGCTACGTCGCGGCCAACAAGGACGTGCTGCTGGCCAACTCGCAGATGGCCGAGGCACTGGGCCTGAAGGATGCGGCCGCCGCGTCGAAGGCGACTGCCGATGCGTTGACCGATGGCGCGACCAAGGGCAACCTCGAAGACTCGAACAAGGCCGTCAGTGCCTCGACCGATGCGGTCGCCGCCGAGATGGCCAAGGGCCCGAAGCTCGATGCCGCCGCGAAGAAGAAGTACCAGTCCGGCATGGCGCAGCTCGGTCAGGGCGTGCTGAAGTACGTGGGCCTCAGCGGCCCGGCACAGGCCTTCTCGAACAGCCTCAAGAGCGCCTCGCCGATGATGCTGCCCAAGCTGCAATCGGGCGCGTACATCGTCGGCCAGCTGCCGAGCGGGCTGTCGAACCTGGGCACCTCGCTGAAGAACGCCAATGCGTTTGCGAAGAGCAACGACATCCCGGTGCCGCCGGATGCCACCAAGGCCATGGCCGCACTCTGATCTTCGCGACCTGAAGGGGACCGTGATGCTGTTGCGTCAATCGAAGATGCTGGGCCTGGCCGTGCTGCTCGCCGTGCTGGCGGCCTGCGACCAGAAGCCCGCGACCACGGCCCCTGCGGCGCAGCCGCCCGCCGCCAGCGCGGCGACAACTGCGGCCGCCCCGGCCGCGGCGACGCCGGCACCGCTCACGCCGGCGACCGCGACGATCCCGCCGCCGGATGTCGGCAAGCTCGAGACCGTGAAGGTCACTGCCGATGGCTACGGCACCAGCGCATCCGAGGCCGTCGCCGAGGCGATGAGCATGGCGATCATGCAGGTCAACGGCGCGGCGGTCGACATGGCCACGATCCGGGCGCGCCTGGGCATCGACGTGACGACCAACCAGACGGCCGCGTCGATGCGCGCCGAAGGCTTCGCCGAAGCCGTGCGCACGCGCTCGGGTGGCGTGGTCCAGAACTTCCGCGTCGTCAACATGGACGAGCCGCTGCTGCCCAAGGGCAAGTACAAGGCGACGATCGAGGCGGGCATCGCCAAGTTCGTCGTGCCGACCGATCTGAAGAAGATCAAGCTGGTGGTCGCGCCACTGCGTTTCGACCGCGCGAGCGTTCCGATCGGTGACCGCAACGTGCCCGCGGACGAAGTGGGCGCCGAGTTGCGCCAGCGCATCCTCGACGCGCTCGTCAACACCGGCCGCTTCGCCGTGCTCGACCGCGACTTCAGCCCCGAGATCCAGCAGGAGCTCGACATGATCGCCAATGGCGAGGCGCCGAAGGCCGAGATCGCGAAGCTCTCGCAGGCCGTCACGGCCGACATCATCTGGACCGGGCGCATCAACAACCTCGCGTACAACCGCCACGCGCGCCAGCTGCGCACCTCCGATCGCCAGATCGTGAGCTACTCGGGTGGCTGGTCGGTGTCGCAGAAGATGGTCAACGTCGCGACGCGCCAGGTCATCACGGCCGAGACGCTGCGCGGCGAGGCCCCGTCGACCGCACCGACCACGCTGGGCACCGGCGTCAACTCCGGCAAGATCCTGGGCAACATGGCCGACGATCTGGTCAACGGCGTCGTCGCGTCGATCCTGTCGCGCACCTTCCCGATCACGGTGGTGGCGCTGGAGGGCTCCAACGTCGTGCTGAGTCAGGGCGGCCAGGCGCTGCGCCCGGCCTCGCGCTATGCGATGGTCGTGATGGGCTCAGAGATCAAGGACCCGCAGACCGGCCAAAGTCTGGGCCGCGTCGAGTCGCCGTGCTGCCAGCTCGTGATCGACCGCGTGACGCCGAATCTCTCGTACGGCCACATCGAAGGCGCGACCGGTTCGCTGGACAACCTGCTGCCCGGCGCGCTGCAGGTGCGCGAGCAGCTGAAGGGCGGCAAGCCGCCGGCGGTGGCAAGCAACGACTCGCCGCCGCCCGCCGCGACCGGCGTGGCTGCGCCGGCCCGCAAGGCCGCGCGGCCGGGCAAGGAGGGCGGCGACGCCCCCGCACCGGTCGACAAGAAGAACGACGACAAGTGGTGAGGCCATGCCTGGCGACCACGATCCCCTCCCCGAAGGAACACCCATGACCCCGTTGCGCCGCCTCTTCATCGCCCTGGTCCCGCTGGCCCTGCTGGCCGCGTGCGCGACACCGTCGATCGCGCCGCTGCGCGTCACCGTGGCCAGCGTCGAGCGCATCGAGGGCGCGGCGATGGAACTGCGCTTCGTCGCGAAGCTCCGCGTGCAGAACCCTAACGACACCAACGTCGAGTTCACCGGCGCCACGGCCGAGTTGCTGATGAACGGCAAGACCATCGGGACCGGCGTCAGCGATGGCCGCGGCTTCGCGCCGCGCTTCGGCGAAACCTTCGTCAACGTGCCGGTCACGGTCAGCGCGCTCGGCGACGTGCGCCAGGCCATCGGCCTGTACGGCGCACCGGACCGCAAGCTCGACACGATCCTGAAGGGCCGCCTCGCCGGTTCGAGCTTCGGCGATCTGCCGTTCGAGTGGCGCGGCGAACTGGCGATGCCGCTGCCGCGCTGATCGCGCCGCACGGCATGGCCCGCCGCGCTCGGGGTATTCTGTGCCCATGTCCGCACCGATTCCCGACCCCGAACTGCTGCGCGTCGCCACCCTGATGGCGTTGCCGATCGATGGCGTTGCCGCCCTGAGCGCGTCGGCGTTCGGGCCGTTCGAGTGGCACGCCTGCACGACGGCGCATGAAGCGACCGCGCTGCTCGACAGTGGCGAGTGCCACGCGTTGATCGTCTCCGATCATGCGTCCGCCGAGGCGATGGCGCTGGCCGAGAGCGTCGCGCCCGACACCGCGGTCCTCGTTGTCCTCCAGACGCTGGACGCTGCGGCCGCCCGCCGGTGGCAGCATTCCGGCGTCCAGGACGTCCTGCTGAGTTCCGAGCTGGCCGCAGCCACCTTCGGCCTGCGCCTGCGTGGCGCGATCGCGCGCAAGCGCATCGAGCGCGACGCGCGCACCGCCTACGCGACCGATCTCGACACCGGCTTGCCGCACCAGCAGCAGTTCATCGAACACGTGAGCCAGCTCATCGCGCTGCGCGAGCGCGAGCCGGCACCGATGGCGGTGCTGGCGCTGCGCATCGAAGGTCTGGCCTCGGCCGAAACGCGCCTCGGGCGCGAGGCAGCGAACGTGTTGCGGCGCAAGGTCGGCGTGCGGCTGCGCGCGGGTGTGCGCGCCAGCGATGTCGTGGCCTCGCTCGGTGACGATGGTTTCGCGGTGCTGCTCGGCTCGATCCTCGCGCCGGCCGATGCCGAGCGTGTCGGCGCCAAGCTCAGCCGGGCGCTGCTGGAGCCGTTCAAGGTTTCGGGGCATGAACTCGGCGTGGCGAGTGCACTCGGGATCGCCCAGTACCCGCAGGATGGCGCGCAACCCGACGCGCTGCTGCGGCGTGCAGTCGGCCTCGCGGCCTCGATGGCGGCGCAGGGCCGGGCCGGTTTCGCGAACTTCGGCGAGGCCGGCGGCGCGATCGCCGACGCCGCCAACGACGACTGAGCGGGCCGGCCAGAGGCCGGCCACCTATAATCAAAAGCTGTTGAAAATCAAGCATCTACGCGGCTTGGCGGCCATTCGGTCGCTGCGCCGCCGACCGAGAGCCCCGGGATGAAAGCCTCCGAAATCCGTTCCACGTTCCTGAAGTTCTTCGAAGCGAAGGGCCACACCATCGTGGCAAGCAGCCCGGTCGTGCCAGGCGACGACCCGACGCTGCTGTTCACGAACGCGGGCATGAACCAGTTCAAGGATGTGTTCCTCGGCTTCGACAAGCGCCCGTACTCGCGCGCGACCACCTCGCAGAAGTGCATCCGCGCCGGCGGCAAGCACAACGATCTGGAGAACGTCGGCTACACCGCTCGCCACCACACCTTCTTCGAGATGCTGGGCAACTTCAGCTTCGGCGACTACTTCA
>JBDTVC010000204.1:0-8926 GCA_040007475.1 Burkholderiales bacterium | reverse complement strand
ATCTCCGCCACCGCTGCCGCTCAATCGAACGTGACGCTGTTCGGCATCCTCGATGCCAACGCGCGCTACGTCAAGAACGGTGACCTCAAGCTCAAGTCGCTCGGCTCGAATGGCGCCAACACCAGCCGCATCGGCCTGCGTGGCACCGAAGACCTGGGCGACGGCCTGAAGGCAGGCTTCTGGCTCGAAGCCGGCCTGAACCCCGACACCGGCACCCAATCCGACGGCACCCGGTTCTGGAACCGCCGCTCAACCGTGAGCCTGCTCGGCAACTTCGGTGAAGTGCGCCTGGGCCGCGACTACACGCCGACGTACCTCGGCTACTCCGACTACGACGTGTTCGGCGACAACGGCCTGGCCGCGTCGGGCAAGTTCGACTCGTCGCTCGGCACCACGCGCGACACCGGCACGCGCGCCGACAACCTGATCAGCTACTTCACGCCGAGCAACCTGGGTGGCTTCTACGGCCGCGCGACGGTTGGCGCCGGTGAAGGCGTGTCGGGCAAGAAGTACGTTGGCGGTCGCGCCGGCTATGCGGCGGGCCCGCTCGACGTGTCGGCCTCATACGGCCAGACCACCGTCACGCCGATCTCGAACGGCGACGAGAAGTTCAAGACCGCCGACATCGGTGCGTCCTACGACTTCGGCGTGGTCAAGGCCTCGGGCTACTACACCCAGTCGAAGACCGGGGCGTTGAAGCTGGCGGTCTACAACCTCGGCGCCTCGGTACCGATCGGCCCGGGCGTGCTGCGCGCGTCGTACATCCACGCGAACGCGACCGGCACGACCGCCGCCGGTGTCGACACGAACCCGAACGACGCGAACCAGTTCGCGCTCGGCTACCTCTACAACCTGTCCAAGCGCACCGCGGTCTACACCACCGTGGCCACCGTGAAGAACAAGGGCGCGGCGACGTTCGCGGTCGCTTCGGCACCGACGCTGCTGGCGGGCGAGAAGTCGACCGGCGTCGAATTCGGTCTGCGCCACAGCTTCTGATCGACACCACCGACCCGGGCTCGCGCCCGGGTTCGTGACACAGGGCCGCGCTCTCACGAGCGCGGCCCTTTTTTCGTCATGCAGGATTAAGTAGCGAACATTACGAAAATGTAATCAACACGCCACCTCGCTGTCAGTCGCGCATTTCTATCGTCATGTCACACCCAACCCGTGACCCCGTGCGATGGAACAGGCCCGCAACGCCGATCGTCGTGCCGCTCACACCACACTTCGATCGGAACGAGCATGCGCAGACAGGATGTTCAACTTCTCGCCCTGGCCAAACAGGGCGACACCGCGGCCCGCTGCGAGGTCGGCCGCCGCTACCTCACGGGAGCCGACGGCTTCCCGCACCACGTCGCGACGGGCATCGACTATCTGATGCATCCGAACGTGCGCGAGCTGCCGCTGGCAGCGCGCGTCATCGCCGAAGGTCTGTCGCTCGAGGACATCCTGCAGCTCAGGCAAGAAGACGCGCTCGCACGCGCCGCCGCGGCGGGCAGTGCGATCGCGCAGGTCAAGCTCGGCGTGTGGCTGTGCGTGCGGCACCAGCGCATCGACGACGGCACGCGCTGGCTCGCGCTCGCCGCCACATCGGGTCACGACGCCGCGCGGCAGGCGCTCGAGGCACTGCAGCAGCCCGGCGATCACGCGATGCCCGACTTGCTGCGCAGACTCACCGCATCGGGCGATCTGGACGGCCCGGTCATCGCCGTGATCGCGGCACGCGATGCGCTCGGCGCGCGCGAACTCGCCACACTCGCCGCGACGCTGCGCACCGCGCTCGCCCTGAACGCCGGCATCACGGCCGAACTGGCCGAACTGATCGCCGCGGCTGTACAGCTCGCGGAAGAATCGAACGCCACGCTGCCCGGCGTCGCGGCCGACGCGATCGAGACGGCACTGGACATGCGCACCAGCCGCGGTGACCGCGACGCCGCGTACGCGCTGGGCCGCGCGCTCTGCGGCATCGCGTGCGGCGCGCTCGCGCCCGAGGCGCTGGCCAGCGGCCCCAACATGCGCAAGGGCGTGGCGCTGCTGCTGCGCGCCGCTGATGCGGGCCGTGATGAAGCGTGGCTGCACCTGTACCGCCTGCACGGCGATCACAGCCTGTCGGTTGCGAACCCGCAGATGGCGCGCTTCTGCCTCGAGAAAGCGGCGCTCGGCGGGCAGGTCGAGGCGCAGCGCAAGCTCGGCGCGCTGATGCTGCGCGCCTCCGATTCGCTTGCCGACTCCGAACAGGCGATCCAGTGGCTGCATCAGGCCGCCGAGTCCCACGATGTTCACGCGCGCCGATTGATGAAGTCGCTCGTGCTGCCGCTCGAAGGCAGCGATGCCGACGCGGCTGCCGCGATCGAACTCGTGCGTCACGACGACCCGTGGCTCGCCGTGCGCCTGCAGCTCTCGCGCCAGTTCGGGCTCACGAAACTGGAGGCGTTGTGCGTCGATCCGGCCGATGGCATGCGGCCTTGGGGCCTGGTGGTCGGCAAGAACCCGTTCATCTCGCAGATCAGGTTGTCGGCGGCGCGCGCGATCCCGTCGATGTCGACTGCGGCGATGGATGCGCTGAAGCGCGCGGCGTCGTTCTTCGGCCAGGCCAGTCGCGACGCGATGGCGTTCGAGGGCGACCTGCGCCGTCGCTCACTGCGTCAGCGCCGCGCGTTCGAGCGCCATGGGCTGGACGAAGCCATGTTCTTCGCGACCGCCACGTCGATGACGCTGGAGGCGCTGCGCCTCGGCCCGAAGTGGGCCTTCCGCGCGAAAGAGCCGCTGCAGCTTGCGCTGGCGGCCTGAGCGCAGCGACGAGGCAGGCACGCCGTGCCTGCCTCGCGAGTCAGCGTCGTTCAGCGTGCCGAGGCGACGGCGTGCGCCGTGCGGGCAGCGACCACCGGGCCTTCGGCGTCCTGCCCTTCGCCGGCCGGGATCAGCAGGCCGCTGGCACGTGCGGTGATGACCTCGGCCTTCACTTGCGCACGCGTCACGGCGTAGCCGGGTCGGCCTACGGGGCGCGAGAACTCCGCCGCCTCGCCGGCCGCGAGCAGGTCGCCCGCGGAGCGTGCGGCGCGCACGTCGGCTTCGACGCTGGCGCGCGTCAGCGTGGACGTGCGCTGTGCATGAGCGGCCGGCGACAGCCCTTCGCCGGCGGGGATCAGCGTGCCGGCCTGGCGGGCTGCCAGCGTTTGCGCGACTACGTCGGCGCGCGATGCTTCACCGGTCGTGGCGGCCATCGCGGTCGCGCCGACGAGCGCCAGTGCCGCGGCAGCGGCCAGTGACCTGAGTTGAGTGTTGGGGTGCATGTCGAACTCCTTGCGTTGATGAGAACGGTCAAGATACGAAACCGACCCGCACCGCACCATGACGCGAACATTGCAGTTCTGTCATCTGCAAGCCCCCTTTCGTACGGCGACCCGGTCGATTGCGGACAATCGGTCCCCGTGAACGCAAGAGCACCATGCGAATCCTGATCGTCGAGGACGAAGCCAAGACCGCGGCCTACCTGTCCAAGGGCCTGACCGAGCACGCCTACATCGTCGACGTGGCCGACAACGGCATCGAGGGCCTGCACCTCGCGACCAGCGGCCCCTACGACCTGATCCTGCTCGACGTGATGCTGCCCGGCCTGGACGGCTGGGCCGTGCTCGACGGCATCCGCCGCCAGCGCCAGACGCCGGTGCTGTTCCTGACCGCGCGCGACGAGGTCGCCGACCGCGTCAAGGGCCTGGAACTCGGCGCGGATGACTACCTCGTCAAGCCGTTCGCGTTCTCCGAGCTGCTCGCGCGCATCCGTGCGCTGCTGCGCCGCGGCGCAGCGCCCGTGGCGTCGGGCGAGCAGCGCTTCCGGCTTGCCGATCTCGAGGTCGACCCGGTGCGCCGCCGCGTCACGCGCGGTGGCGAGCGCATCGACCTGACGGCCAAGGAGTACGCGCTGCTCGACTACTTCGTTCACCACGCGGGCGAGGTCGTCTCGCGCACGCTGATCGCCGAGCACGTGTGGGACATGAACTTCGACAGCGACACCAACGTCGTCGATGTGGCCGTGCGACGGCTGCGTGCCAAGCTCGACGAGGGCTTCGCGCAGAAGCTGATCCACACGATTCGCGGCGTCGGCTACGTGCTCGACGTGCGCGACGAGTGAGCGTGCGCCGGCCTCACTTCATCGGTGCGCTGAAGCGCTCGCTGACCGCGCAGATCAGCCTGTCGATCGCGGTGATCTCGATCCTGCTGGTGGCCGGCAGCGGCCTGATGATCACGCGGCTGGCCACGCGCGAGCTGCGCGAAGGCACCGAGCTGATCATGCTGGCCAACCTCGCGCTGCTGCGCGAGGACCTGGTCGTCGCCAACTTCGACTTGACGCAGACACCGCGCCGCCTGGTGCAGCGCATGGACCTGCAGCTCGGCCACCTTCACATGGCGATCCTCGATGAGCAGCGCCGCGTGATCGCGGCGTCCGAGCGCTTCGAGGTGCCGCTGTCGGCGCTGCCGCGCAACGTGATCTCGGTCGACGAGCTGCCCTCGGGCATCGAGCATGCCGATGTGCGCGCGATGGGCAAGGCGCTCGGCCCGCTGACGACCGGGTGGGTCGCGCCGGGTGCGCGCACCTACCGGCTGCTGCTCGCGCGCGTGCCGGTGCCCGCCGGTACGCTGGCCGGGCCGGATGTGAAGGCGCTGCTGGTCGCGTTCGCCTACGAGTCGACGCAGACACGCGAGATCGTCACCAACGAGCTCGAGATATTCAGTGTCACGCTGCTGATCGGCGCGCTCGCCGCGGCGTTGATGGGCGTCTGGATCGCGCGCCGCATCCTCGCCGGGCCACGGCGGCTGGGGGCCGCCGCCAACCGCATCAGTGCAGCACCGCTGAGCGAGCGGCTCCCGCTCGAGCACACGCCGACCGAGCTGGTCGATTCGACGCTCGCTTTCAACCGCATGCTCGACCGCGTCGAAGGCTCGTACCGTCGCCTCAGCGAGTTCTCGAGTGACCTCGCGCATGACCTGCGCACGCCGATCAACAACCTGCTCGGCGAGGCGCAGGTCGCGCTCGCCAAGCCGCGGCGCGCCGACGAATACCGCGCGGTGATCGAGTCGGCGGTCGAGGACTACGAGCGCATCTCGCGCCTGATCGAGAACATGCTGTTCCTCGCCCGCGCCGACGACCCGCAGGCAGCGATCCACCGCCACTGGATCGACCTGCACCCGCTGCTGATGCGCGGCCGCAGCTACTACGCGCTGCTGGCGGAGGAGCGCGGCGTCGGCATGATGCTGGACATGCAGGGCGCCGACCCGGCGCGCCAGCAGATCTGGGCCGATCAGACGTTGCTCAACCGCGCGATCGGCAACCTGGTGTCGAACGCGCTGCGCTATGCACCGCGCGGCACCAGCATCCGCGTGATGACGCAGCAGCACGATGGCGGGGGCGTCACGCTCGAGTTCGCGAACGACGGGCCGCCGATCGCGGCCGATCACCAGCTGCGCATCTTCGATCGCGCGTTTCGTGCCGACGAGTCGAGGGCCGGTTCGGCCACGGGTTCAGGCCTGGGGCTGGCGATCGTCAAGTCGATCATGGATCTGCACCAGGGTACCGTCTCGGTGATCAGCGGGACGGGGCGCAGCACGGTGTTCAGGTTGTGGTTCCCGGGGCCGAAGGGCGGAGGTCCCGGCACACTTGCGGATGACGGTGCCTGACATGGCCAGCATCCACCCTGAACGAGATGGCGCCGATCGAGAGTCGATCGCTGCGGCCCTTGGTATCTTCGGGCGGTGGCTGCGCTGATGGTGGTGTTTCAGCACGCGCGCTGGTTCTTCCCGGCGACCGCGGTGCTGTTCAAGGCCGCATGGGCCGACATCGGCAGTCACGGCGTCGACATCTGATGGCGGTCACAACGCGCAACTTCTCCACTGCGATCGAGCGACGCCTGCCCCAGGCCGCGGACTTCATCGTCAAGCGCTTCCTACGCGTCGTGCCGCTCTACTGGATCGCGACGCTGTTGGCGGCCAAAAGGTTCATCGCGGTCGTGATCGTGTAGGCAACCTTGCAGTGGAGCGCTCACGTAGGCCTGCCGTGGCTCGGCCTCCTCGGCGATGCGTCCTACTCGATCTACTCGTTCCACAAGCGGCCCGCGCTGATCGGTTCAGCCACGGGCAACTGCGAGGGGCGGCGCTAAGCGGGCCGCTTAGTCGACGCGGCGGTCGAGGGGGCCAGAGTGGTGCCGGCAGGCCCTCGCTGCCGCCGCACCGCTCGCTTCGCGTCCTTTGCGCGCTTCTGCTTCTCTCTGCGAATGCCGCGGTGTCTGTCAGCGCTCATGGATATCTCCTGTGGTTTCTTGTCGGTCAGCGAACGCCGACCGAGTGGGGATGTTGACCCAAGTTGTACCAGAGCAGCCGCCCTACTTGATCTGCGCTTCCTTGTAGTACCCGCTTTCGATCAGGATCGGCTTCCAGTTCGACAGGTCCACGCTGACCGGCTTGAGCAGATAGGACGGCACGACTTTGACCCCGTTGTTGTAGGTCTTGGTGTCGTTGATGTCGACCTTCTTGCCGCTGAGCATCTCGTCGATCATGTTGACCGTGACCTTGGCCAGCTCACGCGTGTCCTTGAACACCGTGGAGCCCTGCTCGTTGCGCAGCATGGACTTCACTGACGCCACCTCCGCGTCCTGCCCCGAGACCATCGGGCAAGGCTGCTTGGCTGTGCAATAGCCCACGCCCTTCAGCGACGACAGGATGCCGATCGACAGGCCGTCATACGGCGACAGCACCGCGTCGACGCGGGCATTGCCGTAGAACGCGCTCAGCAGGTTGTCCATGCGCGCCTGCGCCACGGCGCCGTCCCAGCGCAGCGTGCCGACCTTGTCCATGCCCATCTGCTTGCTGCGCACGACCAGCTTGCCGCTGTCGATGTAGGGCTTCAGCACCGACATCGCGCCGTCGTAGAAGAAGAACGCGTTGTTGTCGTCCGGCGAGCCGCCGAAGAGTTCGATGTTGAACGGGCCCTTGCCCGCCTTCAGGCCGAGCTTGTCGACGATCGAGCCTGCCTGCAGCACGCCGACCTGGAAGTTGTCGAACGTGGCGTAGTAGTCGACGTTCTTCGAGCCCTTGATGAGCCGGTCGTACGCGATGACCTTGATGCCGTTGTCTGCGGCCTTCTGCAGCGCGTTCGACAGCGTCGTGCCATCGATCGCAGCGATCACGAGCACCTTGACCTTCTTGGTGATCATGTTCTCGACCTGCGCGAGCTGGTTCGGGATGTCGTCATCGGCGTACTGCAGGTCGGCCTTGTAGCCCTTGGCGGCGAGGCTCTTGACCATGCTGTCGCCGTCGGAGATCCAGCGCGCCGAGGACTTGGTCGGCATCGACACGCCGACGGTGCCCTTGTCCTGGGCGCTGACCGGCGGGGCCGCGCTGACCGTCAGACCGAACATCAGTCCGGCAAGCAAACCTTGAACTATTTTCACGATGCGTGTCCTGTCAAATGGGGGAGTAGGCGAGGCTCGGCGCCGCAGCGCCGAGCCCAGGGGGAAGGCTTACTTCGCCTTGACGGTGCGGGCCGGCGTGGCCACACCGGAGCGAGCGGCCATGACGCCATCGACGGTGGCGCAGGGGTAGTGGCGCTTCTTGCCCTTGGCATCGGTGAAGCGAACGCGCTCGCCTTCCTTCTTGTCCTTGCAGGCATCGATGGCGGCCTGCTCGGGGGGCTTCTTGGCTTGCGGCGGCGTGGTCTCCGTGGTCGAGGGACCACCGGTGGCCTGGGCGAAGGCCAGGCCCGACAGGCACAGTGTGGACAGGGCCGCCAGCGAACCAAGACGGCGAATGAGGGATGAAGTCATGGGATGTCTCCTGATGTGGAATGAGTTGGATTGAATTGGATAGACACAGAGGAAGGAAGCGTCACAACAGTTGCAGGATCTCCTTGCGTTTTTGCTGGTACTCGTCTTCGGTGATCAGGTTCTTCTCACGCAGCCGCTTGAGCGTCTCCAGGCGCCGCTCGATTTCCTCGGCGCCCGCGGTGTCCATCGGCCGACGCGCGGCGGGTGCCGGCGCCGGTGCGGCCACTGGCGCCGGGGCCAGCGCCGGCGCGACCAACGGTACCAGCGGCGCCGGCGCCGGTGCTGCAGCGGTTGCACCAGCCGCCTGCAGCGGCAGCGCGAGCCAGTCCGCCCGCACGTTCGAGGCCGCAGCACTTCTGATCGATGCCTCGCCCGCCGTGCCCCGCGCGCCGAACGTGAAGCGCGGCGCGACGTGGGTACCGCGGTAGGCATCGTAGAACTCGAAGCGCGCGTCGTGCACGATGAGCTGGAGCTGGTTGTCCTGCACGAACAGCCGCGCGGTGACGGCTGCCGGTGCGGCCAGCACGCCGCCATCGCGCCGCGAGGCGCTCAACAGCAGCACATCGTCGCCCGGGCCGGCCCGTTCCAGGGCCTGTACCAGTGGCTGGGCCAGCTCGGCGAGCTCGTCGGCCGCGAAGAGCGGCACCTGAGTCCCGCCACGCCCGACGCTCTGCACCAAGGCGAGCTGCTGGCGCAGCCCCTCTGCCTGCAGTTGCATCGGCTGACGGTTCGGCACCGAGCCCGCCTCGCGCGGTACCAGCGCCACGGTGGTGAACTCGTGCAGCGTCCAGATGCGCTGCCCCGGACCCGCCTTCGCCGCTTGGGTGCTGTCCTTGCCGAAGAGGCTGTCCAGCCAGCCGGCGGCGTGCGCCGAGCTACCGAGCAGCACGCAGCACAGGGCCAACGTCGTTCTCGCATACTTGCTTGAGTTCATGGTGGTGTTGTGCGCCTCGCGTGAGAGAACACCGGGCGGTCAGCCCGGTGCACCGGACTTTAGAACCAGATCTCGGCCTGAGCACCATAGCTGGTGCCCTTGGTCTTGCCGTCGCCCAGGCCGGTCAAGCCTGCCAGGCCCGATGCGGCGTTGGCCGCGGCGTTCCACTTGGCGG
>JBDTVC010000203.1:0-8951 GCA_040007475.1 Burkholderiales bacterium | reverse complement strand
TGGAAGTTGCGGTACCAGACGTCGATCAGCCCGAGCAGCAGCGGCAGGTTCTTCGTGGCGGGCGCGTGCGCGAAGTGCTCGTCCATCGCATGTGCGCCTGCGAGCAGTTCGCGGAAGTGATCGGCGCCGATGGCGAGAGCGATCGGCAGACCGATCGCCGACCACAGCGAATAGCGCCCGCCCACCCAGTCCCAGAAGCCGAACGTCGTCGTGATGCCGAACTGTGCCGCGGCCGCCACGTTGGTCGTCGTCGCGACGAAATGCTTGGCGGTGTCGGCGCCGCCGTTGGCGTCGAACCAGGCCTTCGCGGCATGCGCGTTGGCCATCGTCTCCTGCGTCGTGAAGGTCTTGCTCGCGATGATGAACAGCGTCTCGGCGGGCTTGAGCTGGCGCAGCACCGGCGCGATGTCGTGGCCATCGACGTTCGAGACGAAATGCAGCGTGAGACCCGGGTGCGCGAACGCGTCGAGCGCGGGCACGACCATCTGCGGGCCGAGGTCGCTGCCGCCGATGCCGATGTTGACGATGTGTTTGATGCCGCTCGCCGCGGTGTCGCGCACCGTCTCGACGTACGCGAGCATCGCGTCGAGCACCTGGTGCACGTCGGCGCTGAACGGCGCCGCGCTGCGTGGCGCGCGCAGTGCGGTGTGCAGCACCGCGCGGTCTTCGGTCGTGTTGATCGCATCGCCACGCAGCATCGCGTCGCGACGCGCGGCCACGCCGCATTCATCGGCCAGGTCGAGCAGGAAGTGCAGCGTCGCGGTATCGATCAGGTTCTTCGACAGGTCGGCGAAGATCTCGGGGGCCTCGATGCCCATCGCATCGAAGCGCCCCGCGTCGCGCGCAAATGCCTCGCGCAGATCGAGGTCACGCCCGTGCGCCTCGAAGTGGCCCTTCAGTGCACCCCAGGCCTCGGTGCGGTCACAGCGTGTCATCTCACATCCCTTCGATCAGCTTGTCCAGCTTGCCGGCATCGGCCGCGAAAGCGCGGATGCCCTCGGCGAGCTTCTCGGTCGCCATCGCGTCGTCGTTCAGCGCGAAGCGGAAGCTCGCCTCGTTGTACGTGACGGCGTGGATGTCGGCCGACGCTGCGGCTTTCGGATCGAGCACGCGCGGCAGCGGCGCATCGCTCGCCTGCAACGCGGCCAGCAACTCAGGCGAGATCGTCAGCAGGTCGCAACCCGCCAGCGCCGCGATCTGCCCGACATTGCGGAAGCTCGCGCCCATCACCTCGGTCTCGATGCCGAACTTCTTGTAGTAGGTGTAGATCTGCGCGACGGACTTGCACCCAGGATCGTTCGCGCCCGCGTTCGCCGCCTCGTCCCAGCCGCTGCCGGCGCTCTTCTTGTACCAGTCGTAGATGCGGCCGACGAACGGCGAGATCAGCTGCGCGCCGGCCTCGCCGCAGGCGACCGCCTGGCAGAACGAGAACAGCAGCGTCATGTTGCAGCGGATGGCCTCGTGCTGCAGGATGCGCGCGGCCTGGATGCCCTCCCAGGTGCTCGCGAGCTTGATCAGGATCCGCTCGCGCTTCACGCCCGCCGACTCGTACATCTCGATCAGGTGGCGCCCGCGCGCGACGCTGGCCGCTGTGTCGAAGCTCAGCCGCGCATCGACTTCGGTCGAGACGCGCCCCGGCACGACCTTCAGGATCTCGCACCCGAAGCGCACCAGCACTTCGTCGACGATCGCGTCGAGCGGCGCGCCCTTGTGCGCCGCGACGACCTCTTTGAGCACCGGCGCGTACTCGGGCTTCTGCACCGCCTTGAGGATCAGCGACGGGTTGGTCGTCGCGTCGCGCGGCGCGTACTGCGCGAGTTGCTTGAAGTCACCGGTGTCGGCGACGACCGTGGTGAATTGTTTGAGCTGATCGAGTTGGTTCATGGCGGCAGCGCGGGGGTTCGAGAGCCGGATTAGAACCTGCGGCGATGAGGGATGTTCCACTGACGGCGCGACTTGTTTGCCGAAAGTAACTCAAGCTGCAATGGCCGATACGCCTCCCTCCCCCGACCTTGTGCAGTTTGACCGCCTGAAGAAACTTGTGCATCATAGAATGTGAAACAAAGTTACATCGCCGGGCTCGCGCCGGCGTTCGATGCCCATGTCATTCGACCTCGTCTTCTTCGGTGGTACCGGGGACCTCACCTGGCGCAAGCTGATGCCCGCCCTGTTCCAGGCCTTCCGGCACGGCAAGCTGCCGCCGGACGGCCGCATCCTCGCCGTCGCCCGCGACGAGCAGACCGACGAGCAGTACCGCGGGTGGCTGAAGGAGCGCTTCCAGGACGTCGAACTCGCGAAGCGGCCGAGCGAAGAAGAGTTCGCCAAGTTTGCCGAGATGCTGCATTACCGGCGCCTCGACCTGTCGCAGCCCGAGCACTACGTGCGGCTCAAGGAGTGGCTGGGCGAACGCAGCGCCGACACGGTGGTGCTGTACCTCGCGACCAGCCCGTATCTCTTTCCGCAGATCTGCGCGCAGCTCGGCGCCGTAGGGCTGAACGGCCCGACGATCCGCGTCGTGCTCGAGAAGCCGCTCGGCCACGACCTGGCCAGCGCGCAGGAGATCAACCGCGTCGTGCGCTCGGTGTTCAAGGAGGAGCAGGCCTTCCGCATCGACCACTACCTCGGCAAGCCCTCGGTGCAGAACCTGATGGCGCTGCGCTTCGGCAACGTGCTGTTCGAGCCGCTGTGGCGGCGCGAGAGCATCGCCAACGTGCAGATCACGATCGCCGAGGATTTCGGCGTCGGCACGCGCGGTGATTTCTACGACAAGACCGGCGCGCTGCGCGACATGATCCAGAACCATGCGCTGCAGTTGCTGACGATGGTCGCGATGGAGCCGCCGTCGAGCAACGACGCCGACGCGATCCGCGACGAGAAGCTGAAGGTGCTGAAGTCGCTGAAGCCGTTCACCGAAGAGAGCGTGGCGCGCGAGGTCGTGCGCGGCCAGTACCGCGCCGGCAATGCGCAGGGCGCGAAGGCGGCCGGCTACGCCGAAGAGGCGAAGGTGCCGGCCGGCAGCACCACCGAGACCTTCGTCGCGCTGCGCACCGAGGTGCAGAACTGGCGCTGGGCCGGCGTGCCGTTCTACCTGCGCACCGGCAAGCGCCTGGCCACGCGTGACGCGCAGATCGTGGTGAACTTCCGCCCCACGCCGCACAGCATCTTTCCCGGCACGAACCAGCCGAACAAGCTGGTGATCAACCTGCAGCCCGAAGACGGCCTGGAACTGCACCTGCTCGCCGCGAAAGGCACGGGGCAGCACGAGCAGCTCACGCCGGTCTCGCTGGACCTCGACTTCGACAAGGCCTTCGCCGAGAACCGCGTCGGCGCCTACGAACGCCTGCTGCTCGACGCGATCGCCGGCCGCCTGAACCTGTTCGTGCGCAGCGACGAGCAGGAGCAGGCCTGGCGCTGGGTCGAGCCGGTGCTGAACGCCTGGCAGCGCGACACGAGCGGCCCGCGCCCCTACGCAGCGGGCACCTGGGGGCCGGCCGCTGCGAGCGCGCTCGTCGCGCGTGACGGCTACGCGTGGGCAGAAGAACAGTGAGCACGCACGGGCCGAGCGCCGGGCCGCCATGGGCCATGAAGATGGCCACTGCGTGGATCTCGGCCGGCCCGGATCCCCTCGGGGGATCGGCGAACGTACTCGTTCGACGAGGGGCACCATAGTGCTCGATCGCATCCGCGCCTCGATCCCTGCCCTGCCACCGGCCGAGCAGCGCGTCGCCAAGCTCGTGCTGGCCGACCCGCGCGCGTTCGCGAGCCTGCCGGTGGTCGAGCTGGCCGAGCGCTCGCATGTGAGCAAGCCCACCGTCGTGCGCTTCTGCCGCAGCGTCGGCTACGACGGACTCACCGACTTCAAGCGCAAGCTCGCCGGCAGCGTCAACGAAGGCGTGCCGTTCGTGCACCGCTCGGTCGACGAGGACGACAAGAGCAGCGACATCATCGTCAAGGTGATCGACAACGCCGTCAGCGCGCTGCTGAAGTACCGCAACGACGCCGCCAACCACGCGTTCGAGCGCGCGATCACCGCGCTGGCCGAGACCGGCCGCAGGGGTGGTCGCATCGACTTCTACGGCGTCGGCAACTCGGGCATCGTCGCGCTCGACGCGCAACACAAGTTCTTCCGCCTCGGCGTGCGGGCCACCGCGGTCAGCGACGGCCACATCCAGGTGATGAGCGCCACGATGCTCACCCCCGGCGACTGCGCGGTGATCATCAGCAACTCGGGCCACAGCCGCGACCTGCTCGACGTGGCCGAGATCGCGCGCCGCAAGGGCGCGACGCTGATCGTGATCACCGCCAGCGATTCACCCCTGGCGCGTGCGACGCAAGGCGCGAACCAGATCCTGCTGGCGGTCGACCACCCCGAGGACTACGACCGCTACAGCCCGATGGTCTCGCGGTTGCTGCACCTGATGGTGATCGACATCCTGACCACGGCGGTCGCGCTGCGCCTGCCCGGCGAGCTGCGGCCGATGCTGCAGGAGATCAAGAAGACGCTGCGCGCGAAGCGCTACACGAGGGCCGAATAAGCGTTCAGTCCCGGCGGGCGATGCGGGCAAGGGCCTGGCTGGCGAGCATCTCGGAGCTGACCGAGCGCTCCAGCGACGAGCGCGACAGCCCCGACTCGCCGTAGTGCGCGTTCTCGTACAACTCGGCCGCGGCGGGGTGCGCGCCCAGCACGGCCTGCAGCGCCTCGTGCGGCAACTCCTGGGCGAGCGCCACCTGCAGCTGCCGGACGAGTGCCTGGTACTGGTCGGCGTTGAACGCGACCGCGCTGGTCTCGATGCGGTCGAGCAGGCGCGCCAGCGCGATCACGTTTTCGAGGCGGTTCTTGACGACTTGGAGCGGGATGGCGGACATGGAGAACTCCTGCGAGCGGGCCCGTCGGGTGGGCCGATGCGTCTCACATCTGGGCGATTACCGCCAGTTCAAGAGCGCGCTCAGCCCTGCCAGTCGCCGCCCAGCGCCTTGATCAGGAACACCGACGTGAGCAGCCGCTGACCGAGCAGCTGCACCGCCTGGCGTTCGGTGACGAGCAAGGCCTGCTGCGCGGTGATCACGTCGAGGTAGGTCGTTGCACCGCCCTCGTAGCGCGCCGTCGCCAGATCGAGCACCCGCTGCGCGCTGGTGACGGCGGCGAGCGCCTGCGTGTGCGCGCGCTCCAATGCGGCGCCCCCCGTGATGCCGTCCTCGACCTCCTGCATCGCGGTCAGCACCACGCGGCGGTAGTTTGCCACCGTGGCCTCAAAGCCGGCGCGCGCGATGTCGACGTTGGCGTTGAGCCGCCCACCATCGAACAGCGTCTGCGTGGCCGACACGCCGAGCGACCACAGCAGGCTGGGCGCGTCGAACAGCGCGCCGATCGTCCGGCTGTCCACGCCGACCGACGGCGAGAGCAGCACGCTCGGGTAGAACGCAGACCGAGCGACGCCGATCTGCGCGTTCGCGGCCGCCATCGCGCGCTCGGCCGAGGCCACGTCCGGCCGGCGCTCCAGCACGTCCGACGGCAGGCCGAGCGGGATCGCCGGCGGCTCGTAGGCGCGCACCGCCGGCGTCAGCGTGAAGCTCGGTGCCGGTGTGCCGGTGAGCGTGGCGATCGCATGCTCGAACTGGCCGCGCTGGCGCGCCAGCACATCGACCTGCACGCGCGTGTTGTCGAGCAGCGCCTGCTGTTGCGCCACCTCCAGCCCCGAGGCCGCGCCGAGCTCGCGGCGCGAACTGATCAGGTCGAACGCGCGCTGCTGCAGGGCGATCGAGCGAGCGAGCACGTCGATCTCGGTGTCGAGCGCACGCAGGTTGAAGTAGGCGGCGGCCAGATCGGCGCTCAGCAGCAGCCGCGTGTTCTCGAGATCGGCCGCGGACTGCTCGGCCGACGCGCGCGCGCCTTCGATCGAGCGCTGCACGCGGCCGGCCAGATCGGCCTCGTAGCTCACCGTGAACGACAGCGCGAAGTCGTTCTGCACGGTAGAGAAGTTCGGCGACGAGTAGTTCGACAGCGGCCGGTTCGCCGAGATCTTCAGCCGCTGCGCGCGCTCGCCGACCGCGAGCTGCGGAAAGCGCGCCGCCGACACGCCGGCGACCGCGGCGCGCGCCTGCGCAAGGCGCGCGCTCGCGACCACGAGCGTGGGGTTGTTGGCCCGCGCCTGCGCCTGCAGCTGGTCGAGCTGCGCATCGCCGAAGCGCTGCCACCACGGCCCCTTGGCCACGGCGTCGCTGGGTGCGCTCTCGCGCCACGGTGCCTCGACCTTCCAGGCCGGCGGCACGTCGACGCTCGGCTTCACGTAGTCGGGCCCGGCCGCGCATGCGGCGAGCAGCGCCACCGCAGCGAGGGCCGCCAGGCGCGAACCCGTCACGGTGTGCCCTTGGCCGCCGACGCGGCCGCGGCAACCGTGACCACGTCGCCGTCCGCGAGCGAATCGGTCGGGTTCAGCACCAGCCGATCGGTCGCCGCGACACCGCCGAGCAGCTCGACCTCCTCGCCGAGGTTGCGCCCGATCTGCACCACGCGCAGGGTGACCTTGCCGGCGCCATCCACGAGCGCGACGCGGCTGCCATCGGCGCGGAACAGCAGCGTGTTGGTCGGCACGCGCAGCACTTCGCTCGCGGCCATCGGCAACGCGACCTGCACGTACGCACCGGGCAGCAGCACGCCCTTCGGGTTGGGCAGCGCGATCTCGACCTGCATCGTGCGCGTCGCCGCGTCGATCGCGCCTGCGGTGCGCGCGACGGTGCCCTTGAAGCCCTGGCCGCGCAGCTCGGCCTGCGTGACCGTCACGGCCTGGCCCGGCTTGATCAGCTGCGCATAGGTCTGCGGCACGTTGACATAGACGCGCAGCGCATCGGTCTGGGTCAGCACGAACAGCGTACGGCCGGCGCCGCTGCCGGCGTCGATCAGGTCGCCGACATCGACGTTGCGCTTGGTGATCACGCCGGCGAACGGCGCGGTGACGCGCTTGAACGCATCGAGCTGGCGCAGCCGTTGCACGTTGGCCTCGGCCGCCGCGACGTTGGCACGCGCCTGCACGACACCGCTGCGGCGCTCGTCGAGCTCCTGTTGCGAGACCACGTCTTTCTTGCGCAGGCTCTCCCAGCGCTCTACCGTGCTGTTGGCAAGCGCAAGGCCGGCCGCCGCCTGTTCGCGCGCGGCCACGGCCTGCGAGAGCTGTTGCGCGATCTCGGGCGTCTCGATCTCGGCCAGCAACTCGCCCTTCTCGACGCGGCTGCCGATGTCCTTGGTCCAGCGCTTCAGGTAGCCGCTGGCGCGCGCCGAGATCGGCGATTGCACGTCGCCCTGCAGCGTGCCGGGCAGTGCGAGCATCTGGCCGGCCGTGCCGGCCTTCGGCAGCGCCGTCTTCACATACTGTTTGGCCTGCTCGGTGGCACCGCTCTCGAGCGCCTTGGCATTGGCCATGCGGCTGAGCATCGTGCGCCCGGCGCCGAGCGCGAGCAGCAGCACCATGACGAGCGCGACCCAGCGCGTGCGGCGCAGGATCTGCCGGCGCTTGAGCAGCTCGCCATCGTCGACCCCTTCGACGGCATGAATGCCCAGCGCCGCGTGGCGTTCTTCGGTCATGCGTCGGCTCCTGAAAGTGCGGCGCCGGGAACGGCGTGATGGGTGTGGCGGCGCGCGAGGCGCCGGTGCACGGCGGCGTAGACCACCGGCACGAACAGCAGCGTCGACACCGTGGCAAACAACAGGCCGCCGATCACCGCGCGGCCCAGCGGTGCGTTCTGCTCGGCGCCTTCGCCGATGCCGAGCGCCATCGGGATCATGCCGATGATCATCGCCAGCGCCGTCATCAGCACCGGGCGAATGCGCGTCGCGCCGGCCTCGAGCGCGGCCGACAGCGGGGGGATGCCGGCAGCCAGTCGCTCGCGCGCGAACGACACGAGCAGGATGCTGTTGGCCGTGGCCACGCCCATCGTCATGATCGCGCCGGTGAGCGCCGGCACGCTCAGCGTCGTGCCAGTGATGAAGAGCATCCACGCGATGCCGGCCAGCGCTGCGGGCAGCGCGGTGATGATGATCAAGGCGTCGATCCACGACTGGAACGTGACGACCACGAGCAGGTACACCAGCACGATCGCGATCGCGAGGCCGACGCCCAGGCCGATGAACGATGCCTGCATCGTCTCGACCTGGCCACGCATCACGAGCTGGCTGCCGCGCGGCAGCTTGGGGCGGATCTTCTCGACCTCGTCGCTGACCTTGGCCGCGACGCTCGCGAGGTCGGTGCCGTGCACGCTCACATACACGTCGATCGCCGGCAGGATGTTGTAGCGCGACGCGATCGCCGGCTGCCGCGCCGTGGTGGTCTCGACCAGGTTGCCGAGCAGTTGCGTGTTGCCGCCACCCGCCGTGCCGGGCGCACCGACCGGCATGTTCAGCAGCGCGTCCAGCGTGTCGAAGCGGTACTGCGGCGTCTGCACCGCGATGCTGTAGACGACGCCGTTCTGTGGGTTCAGCCAGAACGCCGGCGCCGTCTGTGAGCTGCCCGACAACGAGATCAGCACGTTCTGCCCGACGTTGGCGGCCGAGATGCCGAGCTGCTGCAGCCGCGTGCGGTCCATGTCGAGCTTCAGCGCGGGCTGGTCCAGGCGCTGGTGCACATGGGCATCGACGGCACCGGGGATCTGGCGGATCGCCTTCGTCAGCTCGGCGGCAAGCAGCGCGTTGGCCTGGAGGTTGTTGCCGGTGAACTGCACGTCGATCGCCGCGGGCAGGCCGAAGTTCAGGATCTGCGTGACGATGTCGGCCGGCTGAAAGAAGAACTCGATGCCGGGGAAGCGCTTGGGCAATTCGGTGCGCAGCAGTGTGACGATCGCTTCGGTCGGCCGGTGGCCTTCGCGCAGCGAAAGCTGCATCTCGCCATCGAGCGTGCCGATCGTTCCGGCGTTGCTGTACGACAGGTTGATGCCGCTGTTGGGCACGCCCAGGTTGTCGA
>JBDTVC010000202.1:0-8958 GCA_040007475.1 Burkholderiales bacterium | reverse complement strand
CGCGGGTTTTTAGTCGACGCTGATCGGGTGGGGACTGCGACGGCTAACGTTTGACTTAAGCGGACCGCCGTAGGCGGGTCCGCTTGAAGGAATGGTTAGGCGTCGGGCGGGTTGCACTGGCGCAAGCTTCTGTGACTTGGCCGGAGAAGGCGTTTGACGTGGCCGAGCCGCAACCTTGCGCCTTTGTATTCATGCGGACCATTGTGCACGACGGTGCGCTGGCACGGTAGACGTAAGCAGGCAGCCGAACGGTGGATGTGCGGAGCTGAGTGCGCTGACCGCCAGCGACGCGGGACGGGCAGCCCGCGCTAAGCTCTATTGGTGACGGTCTTCTGACTCTCCGTTCATCGACGCATGCCATCGATCATCGCTCCGCGGTAGATTGCCGTCTGATTCATTCTCTTGTTCCCCGAACAATGACAGCCACATTGCGGCCTCGAAGAACATACCCAAGACGGCCAGGCCAATGGCGGCACCCGTCCATGTGGCGACATAGCACGCCATAGCTGCTACGAAAAAGACTGTCGCTACGGGACTTGGCTTGCTCATCGACGCCTAACGTTTGACATGAGCGGCTCGCGGAGGCAAGACGGCTTTGGCCCAGAATGAAATGAAGGCCAAAGCTGGCTTGCCGGAGCGAGTCCGCTCGATGGAAGGGTTAGGCGGCACTTTGCCAGAATGCTGCCACTGGTTCTTGCTTTCACCCAGGCACCCAACTGACAACAACGCCCAGAAAGCAACCGACACTGATGACGGCAAAAACCACGAATGCCGAGTTTGTGTTGCCAGTCAGTCTGCGCTCGTCGAACCGTTGGCGCTCGTTCTGTTCCTCGAGCGTGAGATGGTCGGCCGATTGCCCTCGCATCTTGAGAAGTTCAAAGTACGGAAGTCTCACGCCGCCTCGCAGGAGCCACGCATCAACTGCGAGCCAAGCGAAGGCAATTCCAAGTACGAGGAGCATCAGCGTGAGCATTTGTGCCGCCTAACGTTCGAGGTAACCGGCGCCATGCGGCAGGGCGGGCTTGGGCGAGAATGAAATGAAGCCCAAGCACGGCCTGCCGTGTGGCGTCCGGTTGACCGAAGGGTTAGGCGGCGCCGTTGGATGTGCTGCTCTTGCCTGGGTGGCCGAGCCTTTGGTAGAGCCAGACCGGCGCGTCACCTTGAGTATTGAGTTTGAGTTCACGGGCTGAAGTTTGCCCGAACCGAGCCCAACATGAAATGACGACGCGATGGCGAACTGCCTTTTGTGCTGTGCTCTCGCCGGCGAGCGGCCCGCCGAAGGACGGGCAGCCACCACAAGGCTTGGTTCCTACACTTGCCAGCGATGGCGCTGGCAACAGCAGTGGTAGTTCAATTCAGCACGGACTGTCCGGCGCGGAGCTTGCGGTAACGAGCGGCCTATTGCCAAGAAGCGTTGCGACTCGCTATGCAGGAACGATGCAATGAACCGATGTGCTCGACTGGACTCAGTTCATCGCGATTGCGACGCCTAACGTTTGACATGAGCGGCTCGCGGAGGCAGCGCGGGCTTGGCCCAGAATGAAATGAAGGCCAAACCCGCGCTGCCGGAGCGAGTCCGCTCGATGGAAGGGTTAGGCGCCGGCTTCTTGGTTCTTGCGTTCCTGCTCTGAGACGAACTCAGCTCGGGACGCTCCGTCATTGGGCTTGTTGTGCGCGAGGCACCAGGCTAGAAGTTCGGTGGCTTTGATGTAAGACCTCTCTGCGAACACGCCTGTAGCTTGAAGTTCGACAAGTGCGAGCTCGGCCATTTGAATCCACTCCGCATAGGTTTCCTCGAACCGCTCGGTGTCAACGGCGGCTGCCTTGACTTTTGCCCACTCACTCTTCGTATACCAACCGACGCCGACTTGCATTGTCTTTGGCGGACTCTTCGGTCTCAGCCAAGGAGGAAGTTTGTTCTTTGGCTTCATGGAGGTGAACTTTCGAGGGAGGGTGTTCCGGCGTCTAACGTGATTTAGACAACATGCTACCTTGCCACGACTGGAAAGAAGTGGCGATGTGAGGCAAGGCCTTGCCATTTCGTGTGTCGATCAATCGCCATTTCTACAAGTTTCCGCTGAGACCAGGAACGGGCGGGAAACGCTGAACCTACGTTGAGCGAACTAACCAAAGTCGGCCGACTGAGTTGGCTCATCGTGAATCATGAAGCGTGTCTTCCCTTGGTGTCCTCTCACGCTGCGGCAGTCCGCGACGCCGCCATTGGGCCATGCGATGCGGATATGGGCGGCCTATATTTGTTGGAACGAAGCCTACTTCGAGCTCTTCCTCGCGCCAGACTTGGCGGTCGCTTTGCGCAGCGGGCTTGGTCCAGTCTTCAGTTCAGCCCAAGTGCTGCCCCCAGCGATCAGTGCGACGAACTCTTTCTTTGGAGCGCCTTTTCCGTTCGCGGCCTTGGTCCATGTGGCTCCCGAGGTTGGATGCATATAGGTCGCGCCCGGCGTCGGCTTGCTTCCAGTCTTGTCCACGCCGGGCGCCGACTTCTTGGCCGGGCCGCGAGTCTTTGCCGGCGATAGCAATGCCGCAGCCTCAGCAGCCGAGAAACCCGCCTTCTCCAGATGGGTCTTGAACGCGCCCACGAGCCGAGCGAGTTCCACGTCCTTCTTCTCGTATGCGGCCAGCTGCGCGGCCAATTCCTGTCGCTGTGCGCTGGTCAACTTATTCAGTTTCAAGGTTGCCACGTGGTGCTCCGAGAGTAACGTGAATACATCATACAAGACACCTCGGGCGCCATTTCCAAGACCAGCGCGTCGAAGACATGTGGCGCGGTATCTATCGGCTTGATATCAGCGGCCAGAAGCAGGTCAAGCCTCGCAAAGTGCGGTGATTCCGCCAGCTATCTAACAAATCCACTACTACGTTAGTCAGAATCTACGCCACTGTGAGTGGATTTCCGTCGCTAAGCTCATTAATTTCCGATAAGAAATGTGCTATAATGTAGATACTTGCACGGCTTATTTCGGCTCACTTTCCGAGACTAAGTTCTCGACTATTCATAGCCGCGCTGATCGACGATGCCGTGCAAGAGACGGCGGCAGACTGTTCAGTCCAATTCGTCGGACAAGGTCAACGCGCCACCGTCCGCCTGCTGGTTCCGGCAGGTTTTCTCCAAGTCTCTTTTTCTAGTCCCGCTCGCTGAGCGCCGCCAACCACGTCCATGCGTGTCAGGCGAAGCCGCTGCATTGATTCGTCGTTCTCGATGGTCAGTGTGCGACTGCGCGCATCTCGCAGGCGATCACCACCACGAGGTACGACATGCTCCAACAGATTGAGACCTTCTCCGAATCACCAGCCAATTCACCGCCAGTGCCTTCGTTAGTCCCAACCACCGCGAAGTCGAGGCCGCGCCGCCCTGCAAAGACCAGCGTCGATCCCCTGCGCACCTCGACCTCGAACGCGTATGCCAAGGACGTGCGTTTGTTCAAGCAAGGCGGTGGCAGCGTTCCATGCGACGTGGTTGCGATCCAGAAGTACGTCTGGAACATTCGCAACAAGATCGCGCCGGCGACCGTCTATCGAAGGCTTATGGCGGTACGGCACGCACATCTCTCGATGGGAAAGCCATCGCCGACCGACGATGCAACCATTCGCCCGCTGTTGCGCGCACTCCAGTTGGGCTATGTGCCCAACACTAAGATTCTTCAGGCCGGCGTCTCTTCGGGCAGTGGCACCGCGAAGCCCCGCAAGCCGAAGTCCTTTTTGCCTATAGCGCGCCGATTGCTGGCGCAGATGATGGAGCCGTTGCCGCGCAATTTGCTCGACCGCCGCGACAGGGCGCTGATTTTGTTGGGCTTTGCTGGCGCCCTGAAGCGCGGCGTCCTGGTCGCGATCAACGTCGGCGATGTTCGCTTCACGTCGGACGCGATGATCCTCAAGATTCGAGGCTGTGGCGCGGCGGACGGCGTCGACGACTTGTCGCCGGAATCAAGCCAAGCAAGCAAGACGCATCGTGATATCGCTATTGCGATCACCGGCGGCGAGTTGTGCGCGGCTACAGCGGTAAAAAACTGGGCCGATATGGCCGCCCTCGATACGCATCCCGCTGACAGTCCGCTCTTCAGGCGATTTGACCGTGGCGGCGATCCAACCGCCGACCGGCTGCAGGGTGCTTTTGTCAGCGTCGTGGTTAAGAAGTGGGTGGCGGCGACTGGCATCGATGCCACACCCTACTCGGCGCACAGCTTGATCGTCGGGCGACGTGGCGAAATGTCAAGGGGAATACTGTGAGCGCGGCCGGTGGCTCGAAGGCCATGCCGCTGCCGCGATTTCAAACCGGGCAGGTCGTTGCAACACCAGGTGCATTGCGCATGCTCGAACGAGCAGGCGTGAGCGCAATGACGCTGCTCGCGCGCCATGCATTCGGCGACTTCGGAGACCTCTGCGAAGAAGACTGCGAGGCCAATGAACAGGCGGTCGCGCGTGGTGGCCGTGTGTTTTCCAGCCACGAAGTGGGTGTTGGCCTGAACGCCACCAAGGTCTGGGTCATCACCGAAGCGGACCGCTCGTCAACTTGCTGCCTGCTGCCCGAGGAGTATTGAATGCCAACGCTTCAAACTCGAATGCATCCGGGAGTCATGCCGATCGACACGAAGATTCGAACGAGGTACCAACGCGGTCCTCACCTGATGGCTGGCTCAATCGATGGCGCATGCGGACCTCTCGCGCTCTGGTCTGCTCTCATCGTGCTGGGCATCGCCACCAGAGCACAGGTGATCTGCCAGAAGTTCTTGTTCACAGACGATGCGTTTGGGGAAGCCTGGCTGAGAAGCCTTGACGTCTGGTTCCAAGGTGCCGACGACGATGAGTTTGATGCGCTCCTGGAGACCGTCTCGCGCTATGTCGATCACAGCGCGTGTGAGGGCGCGATGCGCAAGCAGCTAGCTTTCACCGTCAGTAGGCTGCGCAAGAACGAACTCGTGCTGCTCGGTCTTGAACGACGGTCTGGCGACGGGCACTGGGTTCTCGCGTGCGGCCTGGAGGAACTCGTCTCTGAGGACAGTTCCGAAGTCATCGGCATTCTCTGCCTCGATTCGAGTGAACCCGCGCCTCAACTGCTGCGCTACAACGCGCGGCTCGAACTGCATGTGCCGCAAAAGGGTGCGACGTTTGTGCGATTCCACGGCGTGTCGGGCGATACGAGATCAATGACCATCGACCGTGCGATCGCGTTGAAGCGCCGGCCTCTGCCGACGCGGTCTCCTCGACGGAAGGAAGCCGGGCCATGATCAGCCATCGAATACCTCTCCGGCGCATGCCCAAGCGCGACGGAAAGGGTAGGTCGCGAACCACAAACGTCACTACAGGCGGGAGCGAGGAGTACCGGGAACTCCAGGGTGCAGTTGTTCTACATCGCGCTCACGAGTGAAAGCGGGGGTCGTCACTCAAGGCGGGATCGAGCAGCTCGCGGGGGTCGACCTGAAGCGCAACGGCCAGCCGTTGAATGTTCTGAATCGACAGGTTGCGCAGTCGCCGCTCGACCGAACTGATGTACGTGCGATCAAGCGACGCGAGGTGCGCCAGTTCTTCCTGAGAGATGTTGCGCGCGCGGCGCACGAGCCGGACGTTCGTGGCGAACAGATGCTGCAGGAACAACGGCTCCGTCTGAATCGATTTGTGCTGCCGACCGCCGGCGACAACGTGCCTCTTGGCTTGTCTGGCGGGCTTGGGGGCTAGGGTCGATTTCACGACCGGGATGCTCTGGCGATGAAGACTTAGAGGCCACGGACTTTGGGTCTCATTTTGATACACTCGGGCGCTAAGCGAAGGCGACTGCTTCGGCGCCGCGGCAGTGAAGGGGTTCATTGGAGCCCTTTCATTTGGGCCGAAACGAGACTCAAAGTCGTCGGTCAACTGGAGGGAATCTCATGAGGACGATCTTTTGCCGCGGCTGCGGCGGCCAGATTCACGAGGACGCGCAAGCCTGTCCCGATTGCGGCGCGCCGCAAGCACGGGCTGCGCATCCGGTGTCTGTCGATAACCGATCTCCTTGGCTAGCCTGGACGGCACTTTCCCTATCTCTGCTCTCGGCGCTCGGCATCTTTCAAGACGCGTCCTGGAATCGCGATTCGTATGTCGGGGCGTGCATGGTTGGCGCGATCGGGATCGCGCTTGCCGTGATTTCTCTGGCGCAGAAGCGGCCGGGGCGGGTAATCGCCATCGTTGCACTTGTCGCCGGCGCTCTCGGGTTTCTCACGGCCGTTGACCTTCTCAACTGAACTTCTCTTCGACACCGAAAAAGGAAAAATGAAAATGACGACCTTCGTTCACTGCCGTGGCTGCGGCGAAAAGATTCACGAATCGGCCGTGACTTGTCCCAAGTGCGGAGCGCCGCAGCTCGCAGCACCCGCTGGCGCTGCTGGGTCCGTATCGGGTTCAAGCACCGTGTTGCCTGCCTCCGAGTACAGCGCCGTGCCGTGGTATCGCAGGCGCTGGTTCATCATCTTTTGGGTGCTTATGTGCGCGCCGGTCGCGGGCATTTTGGCGCTCACCGGGCCGCTGTACTACTCCCACAAGGGACAGACAAAAATGCTTCCGAAGGACGTCAAGATCGTGCTCTACATCGCGTCGGCCGCGGCGCTGTTCCAACTCGTGATGCCACGCGGATCAGGGTCGGGCTTTTATGTCGTGGCGGTGTGTGTGGTCGCCCTGGTGCTGGGGTTCAAGAACCACTGGCCCGAGAAGTAGTCGGCCGGCCCTAGCCGATTCGTCAAAGGGAGGGCGGCGCATGGCAATCAAATGCACTTCTCTCCTGAACACGGCGCCACTTGCTCACGTGCGCTACGGGCCGAGTTCACCACCGCTGAAGGACTATTCAGATGCTGTGCGTCATTCTCAGGGTCTGGGAGAAGTGGGCGGCCGTTGTCGATTCCAAGGTCATCTGCGTCTCATCGCGGAAGGACCGCGCCATCGCGCTCTGGAAAGCTGGCGACGCTCGGATGGCGCGCGCTCCGATTGGAAAGTTCGTCTTCCTGACATTTCTGGATCGCCGATTCGAGGTCATCGAGGCAGAGCAGCTTGTAGGTCGGGGGCAGACCTACCGTGCTGCAATGCGATCCGGTGCCAAGCTGAGCGAGGCCGACAAGGATTCGATTGCAAGCGCGATTGCCCTGGTACGGAGCGCCGAATGGTCGCAGTTGCCTCCGAAGTTCCAAGCCTATGAGGATGCGAATCGCGCGTGGTCGAAGGCACGAGACAGCTATAGGGAAGCCGCTTCAGAATTCGTCAAAGCCAAGGCCGCAGCAAAGGCGGCGGCGGTGGTCGTCGCGAAGAGCAGTCGCGAAGGAGGTATCGCGAAGACAATGGCCGCCAAGACGCGGGCCGAGAAGCTCGCAGACAAGGCACGACAGCTGATGCATCGGGCAACTCGCGCGCAGAACTTGGACCTTATGGCAACCGCCGCGATGAAGGAAGCGACTGACGCGCACCTTGCGAGCAAACCGTGGGAAACGCGCGAGTTGGTCGCGTACAGGGCTCTGGGGGCAGCAGCGAATGCACGTGCGGCGCGAAGGAGATCGTTGGCTAGGGGCAAGCCGCTCGACTCCAAAGCTGAGGCACAGTTTGCGCAGTTAGTCGAAGAAGCCGAAACGCTCATGCAACGGCTCAGAGAAGAAGACGATGCGTCGCGCGGCAATGGTTCGCTCGGACCCGTTTGGCGGCTCTTCAGTATTTAGCGGCGCGTGGGGCCGCGTGTTCAACACAAGGGAGCGAACGCATGTTGCATACAACATCACTTCTGAATCCGCCCGCGCTTGAGGCCATGCCAGATGGCGTCGAGTTCTACATCACCGAGTGCGAAAACGTGTCGCCACCGACGCCGGATGGCGAGCCGGAACCGCCATTTCGAGCGTGCACGCTTCTGGTCAGCTTCGCTAGAAGCGACGCCGAGCGAGCCGCGCTTCGACCGCTATTGACTGCGCTTTCTTTCGGTTGGACAGAGCACGGCGTCTGCTTCGGCTCCGAATGGCTCGGAAAGCTGTCCAGATCGCTCTCAGAGCGTCCAAAAGCTGCCGACCATACGATGTGCTCGCCATGGTCTACGCTGGCTCTGGCGATGATTCGGACGCGGAAACCGTCCAAGCTGCCACTGACGCAATCCGCCAGTGCTTTGGAGCCAATCTTGCCGCACTTTTGGTGGTTGCCGACACCAGTTCGCACCAGTTCAATCAGGTTCAGGGGGTGACGGGATTCGTGACCGGCGCGAGCAAGACCAGCGCGGAAACGGCGCAGTCAATGTTCCTATGCCTTGCAATGCTGTCCGCC
Organism: Burkholderiales bacterium; assembly: GCA_040007475.1. Classification (GTDB taxonomy): domain Bacteria; phylum Pseudomonadota; class Gammaproteobacteria; order Burkholderiales; family Burkholderiaceae_C; genus LMDS01. The sequence continues at coordinate 681 of JBDTVC010000202.1, read as the reverse complement.
CCAATTACTCTGAACGGCATTGACCTGGTGGACTTGCTCCCGGCTCTTGGCACTGCGTCGGCACCCGCAGTGCTGGCCGACGCGCTGTGGCTGCGCGACGGGGAGGGCCGTCTTGTCTTCGCGTCGGTTGCTGACGCCGCCACCGTTCGCGGCGCCGCCCCCCCGTGCCAATATGACTTGCGCCACCTCCCCCTGAGAAATCAGTGAGTAACGAGGTAGGTATGACAGTCAACCATCACCCCAAGGTAGCCGTGCACGCAGTCCAGAGTTCTTCCGATCCGCTCGCCTCGCAAGGAGCCCGTAGGGCGACTGAAGAGGCGAGCGGATCGGCGCCGCCGTCGGTGCGTCCTGCACTCGACGCCGAGGTGGTGCCGCACGCCCGGCGCCGGCAATTCTCCAACGCCGACAAGCGCCGCATTCTCGAAGCGGCCGACCGCTGCACCCGCCCCGGCGAGGTCGGGGCGCTGATGCGCCGAGAGGGCGTGTACTCATCGTCGCTGAGCACCTGGCGGCGCCAGCGCGAGGCCGCCGATCTGGCCGCCCTGGCACCGCAACAGCGCGGCCCCAAGATCCCTGCCAACCGCGCCGAGACGCTGCGGATCGCGCAACTCACCCGGGAGCGCGACGGGCTCAGGCGCGAGCTCGACAAGGCGATGCTGGTGATCGGGGTCCAAAAAAAAC
>JBDTVC010000201.1:0-8963 GCA_040007475.1 Burkholderiales bacterium | reverse complement strand
AGCACCGAGCATCGAGGCCTTGCCCTTCATCAGCGTTTCACCGATGCACCAGGCCAGCACTGCAGCCGAGGTCGCGCTGAACGTGTTCATGAAGGCCAGCACCGCAGTGTTGCCCGCCTCGAGCGCCGAGCCGGCGTTGAAGCCAAACCAGCCGACCCACAGCAGCGCAGCACCGACCATCGTCAGCGTCAGCGAGTGCGGCGTGAACGCCTCCTTGCCGTAGCCGACGCGCTTGCCGATCATGACTGCACCGACCAGGCCGGCAACCGCCGCATTGATGTGCACGACCGTGCCGCCGGCGAAGTCCAGCGCGCCCATGTTCCAGAGGTAGCCAGCCTTCGCGTTCATCGCGTCGACCACTTCCTTGCCGGTGTAGGCGTCAGGGCCCATCCAGAACCAGACCATGTGCGCGATCGGGGCGTAGCTGAAGGTGAACCACAGCACCATGAAGGCGAGCACGGCGGAGAACTTGGCGCGCTCGGCGAACGCACCGACGATCAGGCAGCACGTGATACCGGCGAACGTGGCCTGGAACGCCGTGAACAGCAGCTCCGGAATGTAGACACCCTTGCTGAAGGTCGCCCCCATCGCGAACGTGCCGTCCGCCGGGTTGAACAGCCCCTTCATGAACAGTCGGTCGAAGCCCCCGATGAAGGCATTGCCCTCGGTGAACGCCAGGCTGTAGCCGTACACGCACCACAGCACCACGATCAGCGAGAACGTGACCATCACCTGCATCAGCACCGACAGCATGTTCTTGCTGCGCACGAGGCCGCCGTAGAACAGGGCCAGGCCCGGCACCGTCATCATGATGACGAGCAGGGTGGCGACGATCATCCAGGCGACGTCGCCCTTGTTGGCGACAGGCGTCGAAGCCGCGGCGGCAGGCGCCGACGCGGCGGAGGCGGCGTCGGCCGCGGCAGGTGCCGAAGCCGGCGCCGCAGCAACGGCCGACGCAGCGGCGGGCGCGGAAGCCGCGTCTTCAGCGAGCGAAGGGCCCGCAAAACCCAGGGCCGCGAGGCCGAGGGCAAGGGTTGCAATGAGTTTTCTCATGGGTCGTCTCTATTTTGTTGGCGTCAAAGGGCGTCTTTGCCGGTCTCGCCGGTGCGGATGCGCACGACCTGCTCGAGCGGCGAGACGAACACCTTGCCGTCGCCGATCTTGCCGGTACGCGCAGCACCTTCGATCGCCTCGATGACACGGTCGACGATGGCGTCGTCCACCGCTGCTTCGATCTTCACCTTGGGCAGGAAGTCGACCACGTACTCGGCGCCGCGGTACAGCTCGGTATGGCCCTTCTGGCGGCCGAAGCCCTTGACTTCAGTCACCGTGATGCCCTGCACGCCGATGGCGCTGAGGGCTTCGCGGACTTCGTCAAGCTTGAAGGGCTTGACGATGGCGGTCACCATCTTCATGGTCGTCTCTCCAGTGTGTGGGTGGATTTAGAAGGTCTTCTTGACTGCGATGACCAGGCCAGTCTTGCCCAGGTCCTTCTCGCCGGAGTTGTAGCTGTACACGGGCACGCCGCCGATCTTCTTCGCGTCGGTGCCGACCACGGCAGCGCTCAGGAAGAAGCCGGAGAAGTCCTTGCCCACGGTGAACGAATAGTCGGTGTACGAGAAGTCGCTGTTGCCGCTGCCGGCGACGCGCTGATGACCCACGTGCGGGATCAGCTGAATGGCCGGGCCGACTTCGAAGGTGGCGCTCAGGTCGATGTAGCCGCTGTTTTTGCTGTCGACGAAGCCGAACAGGTTGGACACGCTGTGCGAGTACTTGAGCGTCGCGGGGCCGTAGGTGAGCGCGCCGTAGATCTCGGTCGTGTTGGCGCTGGTGGCGAGGTGATTGCGCGGGTACTGGTACGTGAGGACGCCCACGTCGTAGGTGAAGTCCTTGGCGATCTCGCCCTTGTAGCCACCGTACAGGTCGATCTCGACGCTGCCGTCGCCACCGCCGTCCTTGATCCACTTGATGCTCGACGCCCAGGCACCGATGTAGAAGCCCGCTGGCAAGGCGTAGTCAACGCCGCCCTGGATCGCCGGCTTCAGGCGCGATTGCGAGATGCCGCGATAGCGGTAGTCGCTGGTCAAGCTCACGTTGAACGACAACGGGCTGGCCTCGGGTTCAGCCGGGGCGGCGGCCGGGGCCGCCGGAGCGGCGGTCTGTGCCAACGCCATCTGAGGCAGCGCAGCGATGGCGAGCGTGGATGCCAACACGAGGAGAGTCTTGTTCATTGCCGGGTTCCCAAAGGGTTGTGTGATTGCACGAGGTGAGACTGCGACACGTTTTGCAGCTTCTGTGCCAAGCCCCACAGGGCCGCCTTGCACCGGGCTCGCCCGGGGATGCGGGGTGCGATGCGAGAGAACGCACCAAATAGGCGCATTTTGGACTAACGCTCTATCTTGGTGCGTCTAACCCCCGTGACGGCGCGGGCACAATGCGCCGGGGGAGAGAACATGTCGCTTGCCGTCATCCACAGCCGCGCGCTGCACGCGCTCGCCGCGGCCGAGGTCACCGTCGAGGTCCACCTGGCCAACGGTCTGCCGAGTTTCACGCTGGTGGGCCTGGCCGACGTCGAGGTCAAGGAATCGCGCGAGCGGGTTCGTGCCGCCATCCAGAACAGCGGGCTCGAGTTCCCGGCCAACAAGCGGATCACCGTGAACCTGGCTCCGGCCGACCTGCCCAAGGAATCCGGCCGCTTTGACCTCCCGATCGCACTCGGCATCCTCGCCGCGAGCGGCCAGCTGGACGCTGCGCGGCTCCAGGACTTCGAGTTTGCCGGCGAGCTCTCGCTCGGGGGCGAACTCCGCCCCGTGCGGGGCGCGCTCGCGATGGCGCTGGCGTTGCAGCGAAACCCGACCGGGACCGCGCGGGCGCTGGTGCTCCCCTGGCCGAGTGCCCGGGAGGCCGCACTCGTCGGGGGCCTGCCCATCCATGGTGCCGGCCACCTGCTCGATGTCGTCGCGGCGCTGGCGCCGGCGGGTGCCACGCCACCCACGCCGCTGGTGCTTGCAACACCCGAGCCGGCCACCGCGTCGAACGACCTGCCCGATCTGCGCGACGTGAAGGGCCAATCCGGCGCCAAGCGCGCTCTCGAGGTGGCCGCGGCCGGCGGCCACAGCCTGCTGATGGTCGGATCACCCGGCACGGGCAAGTCCATGCTCGCGCAGCGCTTCGCGGGCCTGCTGCCGGCGATGACGCAGGACGACGCGCTCGAGTCAGCCGCCGTCTTGAGCCTGACCGGCGGGTTTTCGCCGGCTCGCTGGGGTCAGCGTGTCTGTCGATCGCCTCATCACACGGCCTCGTCGGTGGCGCTGGTCGGCGGCGGCACACCGCCGAAGCCGGGCGAGATTTCGCTCGCGCACCACGGCGTCCTGTTCCTCGATGAATTCCCGGAGTTCCAGCGCGCGGCGCTGGAGGCGCTGCGTGAACCGCTGGAGACCGGTCGCATCGTCATCTCGCGTGCCGCGCGCCAGGCCGAGTTCCCGGCGCGCTTCCAGCTCGTCGCAGCGATGAACCCCTGCCCTTGCGGCCACCTGGGCAGTGCGCTGCGCGCCTGCCGCTGCACGCCTGACGCGGTGGCGCGCTACCAGGGTCGCATCAGCGGGCCGCTGCTGGACCGCATCGACGTTCAGGTCGAGGTGCCTGCCGTCCCGCCCGAGGCCTTGTCGGCCGCCGCGGCCGGCGAGTCGAGTGCCGTCGTGGCCGCCCGCGTCGCCGCGGCGCGCGAGCGCGCGCTCGCACGGCAAGGCTCGACCAACGCGGCCCTCGCGGGCGACGCGCTGGACACGCATTGCGCGCTCGACGAGACGAGCGCGAAGTTCCTGCAGTCTGCGGCCGCGCGGCTGGGGTGGTCGGCCCGCGGCTTCCATCGCGTGCTGCGCGTGGCGCGCACGATCGCCGATCTGGAAGGCGCCGCTGCCATCACGGCCGTTCACCTCGCCGAGGCGATCCAGTACCGGCGCGTGCTCGCCGTCCAGTGACCGGCCGCACGACTCAGGCCATGAAGCCGAGGTTGCGCGCGCTCGCGTCGAAGTTCGCGAGGTTGGGGAAGACCGCCAGCGCGTCGGTGTCCGACACACCGAACCAGCGCGCCAGCGTCGCGCCGAGCTGATCGACCGAGGTCTCGGGGAGCAGGCTGCCGTTGCCGATCTGGTTCGGGCTGCTGTCGAAGTTGTTGTTGTTCGCGTTCTTCGCCCCCAGCACCGGGACGTTGCCGTAGATGTCACCGCCCTTGACCGCACCACCCATCACGAAGTGGTGTGCGCCCCAGCCGTGATCGGTGCCATCGCCGTTGCTCGTGAACGTGCGCCCGAAGTCGCTCGCCGTGAACGCCGTGACCTTGCTCTGCGCACCCATCGCGCCGAGCGCGGTGTCGAAGTAGCGCATCGCGTGCGCCAGGCGCGCCATCAGGTCGGCGTTGTTGCGGTTCTCGTTGTCGTGCGAGTCGAAGCCGCCGATGCTGACGAAGAACACCTGCCGCTTCGCGCCGACACCGGCTGCACTGCTGGCATCGACCATGCGGGCCACGACTTGTAGCTGTTGCGCGAGGCTGTTGAAGGCCTTCGCCCCGGTGAGTGGGTTGTCGTACTGCAGCTTCGGGTCGGCATTGGCGTTGTAGGCGCCGCTCGCGGGCGCGGTGCCGAACAGCGGATCGCTCGGCGCCTTCAACGCGGTGCGCAGCGTGAGCTCGGCATCCATCGAACGCTGCGAGACGGCCGCGAGGTCGGTCTCGAACACATGCCCGCCGCGCGTGCTCGCGACGATGCGCTGCAGCGAGGCGGCCACGTCGGTCGAGCCGTAGACCTTGCCGGCCGAGTCGGAGCCCAGGCGGATGGCGCCGTTGCTGCCCACCTGGTATTGCTGGATGGTCTGCCCCGACAACCACACCGCGTTGCCGGCCGCCGAGATCGACGTGAAGATCGCGCGGCCGTTCTGCGACGCGAGCAGGTCGGCCATCCGCCCGCCCCAGCCGACGGTGGCACCTTCGGGCCTGAACGACTGCCAGGTGTTCTGCTGGTCGTTGTGCGAGAACAGGCTGGCCGGCTTCTGGAACTTAGGGTCGCTGTACTGCGCCTTCGTGGTCGGCTGGATCAGCGGGCCGACGTTGGCCAGGATCGCCAGGCGCTTGTCGGTGTTGAACATCGTCTGCAGCGCGCTCATCATCGGGTGCAGCGCAAAGGTCTGCGTGCCGCCGCCAGGCGCCGCTCGCGCCGTGGCCGGGACGATCGGCAGCACGCCACCGAGCCGCGCCGGCGAACCGACCGCCGCCCCCGGGACCGCCGCGGTACCGGGCCCCATCAGCGCGATCGAATCGGGCGCCTGGTTGCGCACCGTCGTGTAGTTGGTCCATGAGGCGGTGTCGGTCGGCAGGATCATGTTCAACGAGTCGTTGCCGCCGAACATGAAGATGCACACCAGGGCCTTGTAGTCACTCGCGGACTGCGCCGCGGCCGAGCCGATCGCCGCCATGTTGAGCGCGATCGGTGCGGCCGCCGCACCGGCGGCCGACAGCGCGCCGGCCTGGCGCAGGAAGAGGCGGCGCGAAGCGTCGAGGGTGGTCATGTTGTGCAGCTCCCGCTTCACTTCTGGACCTGGGCTTCGGGCGAAGCCAGGGTGAGGAAAATCGCCGCGTTCACTCGCGTGCGCTTGGCGCTGTCGATCTGCGCCTGGTTCGACCCCGTGCCGTTGAGCACGGGGATGACGATCTTGTCGACCGCGCCCTGGATCTCCGTCTTGAGCGCGGCCGGCATCGTCCCGTACATCAGGTTGGCGTTCAGGCGATCGAGCAGGCTGGATGAATCGGCGGCCAGCGCGAGCTCCGCCGTGAAGTCGGCCTGCAGATCGCGCCGGTTGCGCAGCACGCCGCCCACGGTGCCGTTGAATGCGCCGACGCCGCTGCCGATGTTGTCGCGCATGTAGTTCACGTAGCCGGCCGCCGTGGTCTCGGAGGCGAGCTGCATCTCGGGCACCGCGAGGTTCGCCTTGGCCGCCTCGGTGCCCGGCGGCACGTAGCCGGGCCGGTAGAAGTTGAAGACCGACGGCGCACGCATCGGCGACTGGCTCAGCTGTGTGCCGGGGTTGTCGGTGTTGCCGACCAGGTAGAGCCCGGTGTCCGACGTGAACGGGAACGCGCGCAAGAAGGCCGACAGGCGCAGCACCGGTTCGCGCACCTTGCCCGAGGTGATCGAGACGGTGCGCGCCTCCGGGTTCATCAGCACCGCCTTCACCATCGCCTTCATGTCGCCGCGCGTGCCACCGCTGCCGTTGAACGCAGCCGCGACCGCAGCCACATAGGCCGGGCTCGGGTTGCTCGTCACCAGGCGCTGGATCAGCTGCTTGCCGATGAAGGGCCCGACGTTGGCGTGGTTGGCGAGCGTGTCCAGCGCAGTCTTCAGGCTCGCCTCGGGGTCGCCCTTAGACTGCGCCGCGATCGTCACGCCGAGGAACTTCTTCTCCTCGATGCTGTGGTACTGCGGGTAGCCGAGCATGGTCTTGAAGCTGCGGTCCGGGTCGGTGTTGCCGTTGGCCGTGCCGCTGAAGAAGCAGCCGTTGTCCGGCCAGTCCGGGCAGTTCCAGCTCCAGCCGGTGAAGACCTTCGCCATGCCGCTGATGTCGGCCTGGCCATAGGTGTCGATCGGCAGGCCGCCCGCCTGCTGCAGGCTGCCGTCCGGGTTGAGCTGGTGCAGGCCGATCGACATCAGCTGCATCACCTCGCGGGCGTAGTTCTCGTCGGGCACGCGACCGGTCTTCGCATCGGCCTTCTGATTGCGGATCGACGTGAGGTAGGTGCCCATCATCGGATGCCGCGACACCGATTCGAGCAGATCGCGGTAGTTGCCCAGGCCCTTGTCGCCGAGCATGTCGAGGTAGGCCGAGACCGCGCGCGGCGTGTTCGCCACGCCGCCGTCCTGCAGCGAGATCACGAAGATCTGCGAGAGCGCGAACGCCACGCGCTGACGCAGCTGATCGTCGCCGCTGACGGCCAGCTTCCAGAACGCGTTGACGGTGCCGTCGCCGCCCGCGGTGTTCGCTGGGTTCACGGCCTTGGCGGCCGCATCGATGGCATCCCAGCCCGCGAGGTTGGAGGACTGCGGCTTGGTGAACTGCTCGTCGATCCACGCGCCGTACCCGAGGGCCATCACGCGATCGATGTCGGCATCGGTCGGGCCGAACGTGGCCTGGGTGAGGAAGCGCGCGGCCTCCGCGCGCGAGGCCGGTATCTCGGGCGCACTGCCCGTTGGCGGGGTCGTCGTGCCGGAGTCGCTCCCGCTGCCACCTCCACACGCGGCCAGCGTGATCGCCAACGTGAGTGTCACGAGTGCCATGCATGACGCGCGTTTGACGCGCATCGCACCCGATGCTTGTTTGTGCTCTCTCACATCGCCTCCGCCCGACGGTTGGTCCGTCGGTTCGGGAACGCAGAGCGCGTGCCATGCGGCGTGAGGCCATTTCAGTACGAAAGGGGCGCGAAAAGCGTCAAAGCTCGGCAGATCGCACCGGACCAGCGGTCGGCGAGCGGTCGGTCAACGACGGTTTGCGCCGCGCTTGCTTCCGGATGTAATCGCTACAGCAGCGGCGCCAGCGCGCGGCGCGCGGCGGCCGCATCGAGCGCGTTGCGCTGCGCCCAGTCGGCGACTTGATCGTCGCCGATCTTGCCGACGTTGAAGTACGCCGCGTCGGGGTGCGCCATGTAGAAGCCGCTGACGCTGGCCGCGGGTGTCATCGCCAGGCTCTCGGTCAGGCCCATGCCGATGTCCGCGCAAGCCAGCACGCGGAACATCTCGGCCTTCACGGTGTGGTCCGGGCACGCCGGGTAGCCGGGCGCGGGCCGGATGCCGGCGTACTTCTCGGCGATCAGCTCGGCGTTGCTCAGTTGCTCGTCGGCCGCATAGCCCCAGAACTCCGTGCGCACGCGTTGGTGCAGGCGCTCGGCGAAGGCCTCGGCCAATCGATCGGCGAGGGCCTTGAACATGATCGAGCTGTAGTCGTCCAGGTCGTCCATGAACTGCTTGTCCTTCTTCTCGGCGCCGATGCCGGCCGTCACCGCGAACAGGCCGATGTGGTCGGCGATGCCCGAACCCTTGGGCGCGATGAAGTCGGCGAGGCAGCGGTTCGGCCGGATCACGCCGTCGACGACCGGCCGCACGCTCTGCATGCGCAAGCCGCGCCACGTCATCAGCACCTCGCTGCGGGACTCGTCGGCGTAGATCTCAATGTCGTCGTCGTTGACGGTGTTCGCCGGGTACAGGCCGATCACGCCGTTGGCGGTGAGCCAGCGGCCTTCGATCGCGCGGCGGAGCAGGCGCTGGCCGTCGCTCAGCACGCGGCGCGCCGATTCGCCGACGATGTCGTCGGTGAGGATGGCCGGGTACGGGCCGGCGAGGTCCCAGGTCTGGAAGAACGGGCCCCAGTCGATGCAGGCCGCGATCTCCGCAAGATCCTGGTTGCGAAACACGCGGCGGCCGGTGAACTTCGGCTTGACGGGCTTGAACGAGGCCCAGTCGATCGGCGTCTTGTTGGCCCGCGCTGCGGCAAGCGTGACCAGCGGCGTGACCTTCTTGTTCGCGTGCTGCTCGCGCACGCGGATGTAGTCGGCGTTGAGCTCGTTGATGTAGGCCGTCGCACGGTCGTCGCTGAGCAGATCGCTGCAGACGCTGACCGAGCGGCTCGCGTCGGGCACGTAGACCACCGGGCCTTCGTAGTGCGGCGAGATCTTCACCGCCGTGTGCACGCGGCTCGTCGTCGCGCCGCCGATCAGCAGCGGGATCTTCTTGATGCGGAAGTAGTCGTCGCGCTGCATCTCGCCGGCGACGTGCTGCATCTCCTCGAGGCTCGGCGTGATGAGGCCCGACAGGCCGATGATGTCGGCGCCCTCGACCTTGGCGCGCGCCAGGATGTCCTGGCACGCCACCATCACGCCCATGTTGACGACCTCGAAGTTGTTGCACTGGAGCACGACGGTG
>JBDTVC010000200.1:0-8998 GCA_040007475.1 Burkholderiales bacterium | reverse complement strand
GATCGTCGACAGGTTCAGGCTCGCCACCGAGGCTTGCGCGAGCGCGAGGATCTCGTTCGGCGTCAGCGCGCGGCCGGCGTGGTCGATCGCGTCGAGCACGGCCTGGCGTTGGCGGGTCTGGCGTTCCATGCGCGCATCTTAATGCAAACGCTTTGGCAATAGCGTGTGCAGGGGATTCGGCTGGCGGCAGCTGGTTTCAGTCTGGCAGGGCTGCGCCGATATCTGCTGGGCGACACTTCATCAGAATCCTCATGCTCTCATTGCGCAAACTCTCTGTCCGTTCCCGTTTTGGCCTGGTGATGGCGACGGTCACGGTGTCGCTGATCGGCGTCGGGCTCTGGGGCCTGGCCTCCAGCAAGACCGGCAACGAGACCACCTCGCGGCTGTTTCAGGAGTCGACGGCGGCGAGTGCCGAGGTCGGCAACCTGCGTGAATCGCTCAGCAACCTGCGCCGCTTCGAGGCGACGATGATGGCGATGGCCTCGGCCAACCCGACCGGCGTCGAGGACGTCGTCAAACTCTGGAAGCAGGAGCTGGCCACGCTCGCGAAGGTCGGCGAACGCCTGGTCGCCGCGAACACGGGCGACGCGGCGATCGCCGCCATGGTAGTGACGCAAAACAAGCTGCTCGCCGACTATGCCGCGGTGATCACGCCAATCGCCGCCCAGTTGCAGGGCGCGACGATGGACGCGTCGGTCGCATTGGCCTACGCCGGCAAGGCCGACGACACGCTCAAGCTGCTGCAGCAGAACACGGGCAACCTGCTTCAGGCACAGCAGGCCAAGTTCGACGCGACCCGCAAAGTGATGGCCGACGACGCCACCATGGCCTCGACGCTGCGCCTGGTGCTGGTCGGCGGCACATTGGTGCTGTTCCTGCCCCTGATGTGGCTGACGCTGCGCTCGGTCTGCGGGCCGCTCGACGAGGCGATCGGCGTTGCCAGCCGGATCGCGAAGGGCGATCTCGGCGCCGAATGGACCGTCCACGAGACGGACGAACCGGCGAAGCTGATGCTCGCGTTGCAGGCGATGCAGCGCGAGCTGCGCGCGCTGGTCGGCAAGGTGCGCGAGTCGGCGAACAGCATCCAGACGGCCAGCTCGGAAGTGGCCACCGGCAACATGGACCTCAGCGCGCGCACCGAGCAAACCGCGTCCAACCTGCAGCACACGGCCTCGTCGATGACTGAGTTGACCGGCGCGGTGCGGCAGAGTGCGCAGGCGGCTGCACAGGCCAGCCAGCTCGCGTCGTCGGCCTCGGACGTGGCGCGCCGCGGCGGCGATGTCGTCACGCGCATGGTCTCGACGATGGACGAGATCAACGCGTCGTCGAAGAAGATCGCCGACATCATCGGCGTGATCGACGGCATCGCCTTCCAGACCAACATCCTGGCGCTCAACGCCGCGGTCGAAGCGGCCCGCGCCGGCGAACAGGGCCGCGGTTTCGCGGTCGTCGCCTCCGAGGTGCGCTCGCTCGCGCACCGATCGGCGGAAGCGGCCAAGGAGATCAAGGTGCTGATCGGGACCTCGGTGGAAAAGGTCGCGTCGGGCACCGAACTCGTCCAGGGCGCGGGCTCCACGATGAACGAGATCGTCGCGAGCGTCCAACGCGTCGCCGACATCATCGGCGAGATCACGGCCGCGTCGGCCGAACAGTCTGGCGGTATCGAGCAAGTCAATGCGGCCGTGATGGAACTCGACCGGATGACGCAGCAGAATGCGGCCCTCGTCGAGCAGTCGGCCGCGGCCTCCGAGAGCCTGAAACACGAGGCCGTCGTGCTGGCGGGCACGGTGTCCGCGTTCCGCTGCGGAGGCGAGGTCGTGGCCGCCGAGTAAGCGACGATCGCGCCGACCGCAGGTCAGGTCGGCGGAGACCCGCGCGTCTCGTCGTCGCTGCTCCAGCCACCGCGCACCTGCCGCTTCGCCGCCTGCTCGCGCTCCTGTGCGAACTGCTGCTCCAGCTGCTGGCGGCCGAGCTTGGCGGCGGCCAGCACCTTGTCGGCATCCTTGCGGTGCGGCGCCATGCGCAGCATCACGTCGATGTTGTGGCGCCGGAAGCGGCCGGCAAGGTTGCGCGCCTGGTGACGCTCCCAGCCGAGCTGCTCGAGCACGCTGCGCGCGCTCATCAGCGCCGCGTCGAAGGTCTCGCGTTCGATCAGCGTGACGCCCTGGTCCAGCAGCTCGAAGTAGTGCTGCACGTTGCGCGCACGGGCCACGACCGTGAGATTCGGGAAGTTCTCGCGCACCATCTTCGCGACCTCGACGCTCTGCTCCACATCGTCGATCGCCAGCACCAGGATCTTTGCGGTCGCGGCGCCGGCGGTGCGCATCAGGTCCAGCCGCGTGGCGTCGCCGTAGAACACGCGCCAGTCGAAGCGCCGCATCGCCTCGATCTGGTCGGCATCGGTGTCCAGCACCGTGGGCTGGATGCCGTTGGCGTACAGCATCCGGCCGACGACCTGCCCATAGCGGCCGAAGCCGGCGATGATCACCGACTGGTTCTGCGGCTCGTCGATTTCGGCGACGTCGGCGCGCTGGTTGCCGCACATCAGCGGGATCAGCCACTTGTCGGCCGCCACCAGCAGCAGCGGTGTGACCAGCATCGAGATCGCGACCGCGGCGACCAGGAACGACGAGACTTTCGCATCGATCACGCCGGCCTGCGCGGCGGTCTGGAACACGACGAAGCCGAACTCACCGCCCTGCGCGAGCAGGATGATGAAGACCGGCCGCTCGGCCTTCGGCAGCACCATCAGCCGGCCCATGCCCCACAGCACGAACGCCTTGAGTACCAGGAAGCCGATCACCACGCCGGCGATCAGCAGCGGCTGCGCGAGCACGACGGCGAAGTCGATGCTCATGCCCACGGCGATGAAGAACAGGCCGAGCAGCAGGCCCTTGAACGGCTCGATGTCGGTCTCGAGCTCACGCCGGTATTCGCTCTCGGCCAGCAGCACGCCGGCGAGGAAGGCGCCGAGCGCCATCGACAGCCCGACCGTCTGCATCAGCGCCGCGGTCGCGACGACGAGCAGCAGCGACGCGGCGGTGAAGATCTCCGGCGTGCGGCTGTTGGCGATCCAGCGCAGGGCGGGGCGGATCAGCAGCCTGCCGCCGAGCACGATGGTGGCGATCACGCCGAGCGCCTTGGCCGCACTGATCCAGCCGTTGCCATCGGCGTGCTCCTGTGCGGTGGCCAGCAGCGGCAACAGGGCCAGGATCGGGATCGCGGCCACGTCCTGCAGCAGCGCGACGCTGAGCACGCTCTGGCCCGAGCTGGTGTGCATCAGGCTGCGCTCGTTCAGCACGCCCAGGCCGATGGCGGTCGACGACATCGCCAGGCCGAGCGCCGCGACCAGCGCGATGCGCCAGTCCAGCCCGAACGCCACGGCCGCGCCCAGCATCAGCGCCGCCGAGCCGAACAACTGCACGCTGCCCCAGCCGAAGATCGGCTTGCGCAGCGACCACAGGCGGCGCGGCTCGAGCTCGAGGCCGACGAGGAACAGCATCAGCACGACGCCGAACTCCGAGAAGTGCAGCATGTCCTGGGGGTTGGTGACGAGCTTCAGCCCCCACGGCCCGATCAGGATGCCGGCCGCGAGGTAGCCGATGATCGAGCCGAGGCCGAGGAACTTGGCCAGCGGCACTGCGAGCACCGCCGCGGCGAGGTAGACGAGCCCGCTGGTGAGCCAGGAGGTGTGTTCCATCAGGCCGCCTTCTGTTCGGGTTCGTCGTCGTCCGGCCGCGCGTCCTCGGGCACCGGGCCGGGCAGCTTGTAGAGCAGCTCGTCCAGCTCCGGCCAGTGCGGGTAGCTGCCCAGCCGCTGGGTGTAGATCGCCATGTGCGACTTGATCTCGTCGTCCTCGACCTTGTGCGCCCCATGCAGCATCAGCGGCGGCAGGAAGCGCATGCCGCACAGGGTGGCCGTCTGCTCGTACGGCGGCAGGAAGGCGTCGAAGAAGTAGCGGTTGTAGCTGTCCGGGTGATACGACTCCTGCGGGCCGCCGGTGGTGCCGACCAGCCACAGGTCCTTGCCGCGCAGCGCCGTGCCGCCGGGGCCGTAGGCCCAGCCGAAGGCCAGCACCTCGTCGACCCACAGCTTCATCAGCGGCGGCATGCTGTACCACTGGATCGGGTGCTGCCAGACGATCAGCTTCGCCTGGGCGAGCAGTGCCTGCTCGGCGGGCACGTCGATCAGATAGTCGGGGTAGAGCGAATACAGGTCGCGCACCAGCACCTGGTTCTGCGGGAGCTTGCGGGCCGCCCGCATCAGCTTGCGGTTGACGCGGGAGTGCTCCATCTGCGGATGGGCGGTGATGACGAGGACGTCGAGGTCGGGCATGCGGCTAAGATAACCGCAAAGCAGGATTCCAACGACGGGGAGACGCGCATGCCGGTGATCGTGGTGGCCAATCCGAAGGGCGGCGTGGGCAAGACCACGTTGTCGACCAACATCGCCGGCTACTACGCATCCCGCGGGCACGCGGTGATGCTCGGGGATGTCGACCGCCAGCAGTCGGCCCGCACCTGGCTTGCGCTGCGCCCGGCGCACCTGGCGCCAATCAGCCCCTGGGAGGTCACACACGACGAGGTCGTGCGCCCGCCCAAGGGCACGACGCATGTCGTGCTCGACACCCCGGCCGGCCTGCACGGCAAGCGGCTGGACGAGGTGATGCGGCTGGCCGACAAGGTGCTGATCCCGCTGCAGCCCAGCATCTTCGACATCCACGCCACCCACGCCTTCGTGCGCGAGCTGCTGGCGCACAAGCGCAGCGAACGGGTGCAGGTCGCCATCGTCGGCATGCGCACGCGCGAGGGCACGATCGCCACCGACCAGCTGCGCGGCTTCCTCGACGGCCTGAAGGTGCCGCTGCTCGGCTTCATCCGCGACACCCAGAACTACGTGCACCTCGCCGCCCATGGCCTGACGCTGTGGGACGTGAGCTCGAACCGCTTCGAGCGCGACATCGAGCAATGGCAGCCGATCACCAAGTGGCTGGGCCACTGAACCGAACCAAACCTCCTGGGAACCTCATGCGAAGCTTCGACCACATCACCGATCTGCAGGCTCTCGTCGGGCAGACGGTCGGCGTCAGCGACTGGATCACGGTGACGCAGCAGCGCATCCAGCTGTTTGCCGATGCCACCGGCGATCACCAGTGGATCCATCTCGATCCGGAGCGCGCGGCCAAGGGCCCGTTCGGCACGACCATCGCGCACGGCTTCCTGACCCTCTCGCTGCTGCCCGAGATGGCCGCCTCGGCGTTCACCGTGCTCGACACGCGCATGGGCGTGAACTACGGCCTGGGCAAGGTTCGCTTCCCGGCGCCGGTGCCTTCGGGCAGCCGGCTGCGAGGCCACTTCAAGCTCACGCAGTACGAGCCGCTCGAAGGCGGCGCGCAGATCACCTGCGAAGTCACGATGGAGCGCGAGGGTGCCGACAAGCCCGTCTGCGTGGCCGAGTCGATCGCACGGCGCTATTCATGAACTGAGGTGACCAGCGATGAAAGTCCTGCTGATCGATGACCACCCGCTGATCCTGCAAGCGCTGCAAAGCGTGATCCAGACGCTGGGCAGCGACACCACCGTGGTGGGCGCCGGCAGCGCGCGGGCGGCACGCGAGATCCTGAAGGCCGACTCCGACTTCGACCTTGTGTTGCTCGACCTGTTCCTCGGCGACGCCGATGGCTTCGAGGTGCTGGTCGAGTTCCGCAAGACCTATCCGGCGCTGCCGGTCGTCGTGGTCTCGGCCTCCGACCGCCACAGCGACGTGATCAAGGCGATCGACCTCGGCGCCATGGGCTTCGTGCCCAAGCGCGCCAGCAACGACGCGCTGTTCGAGGCGCTCAACATGGTGATGAGCGGCGGCATCTACATCCCGCCGATGACGCTCGGCTCCGAACCGGAGCCGGCGGGGCTCGCGGGAGACACCGTGCCCAGCGTGTTGCGCGTCGTGCGCGAGCAGGCCCAGGGCGCCCCGTACCAGCCCGCGCCGCTGCCGCTGGCCGAGATCGGCCTGACGCCGCGCCAGACCGACGTGCTCGCGCTGCTGCTCAAGGGCCTGCCGAACAAGCTGATCGCGCGCGAACTGCACCTCTCGGTCGAGACCGTGAAGGACCACGTCGCCGCGGTGCTGCGCGCGCTGAACGTGAGCTCGCGCACGCAGGCTGTGCTCGCGGTGAGCCAGATGTCCAGCCAGGGTGGCGTGGCGGCTTGGCGGAACTCGGGGCGGTGAACGCACCGGTCCACGACGCGGCGCGCGGCAAGCTCGCCGAGACCGTGCGCTTCACCTACGGCTACATGCCGGCCGCACTGGCCGGCTACATGGCCGGGGTCGGTGTCGTCGCGATGCTGTTCTGGGGCGTGGCGCCGACGAGCCTGCTGGTGCCGTGGATGGCGGCGTTCGCGCTGATGTGCGCGGTCCGTGTCGTGGCCATCGGCTTCTACCGGCGTGCGGCCACGCAGTCGGATGCCTGGACGCTCGCCGACTGGCGGCGCTGGTCGCTCCGGGCCAACGTCGGTGCGGTCCTGTCCGCCGCGATGTGGGGCTTGGCCGGCTGGCTGTTCTACGACCAGGGCACGGCGCTGGAGCAGACCGGCCTGATCGTCATCGTGTACACGTTCTGCGCGGTCGGCATCCCCGTGCTGTCGATCCAGCGCCGGCTCTACCTCGCGTTTGCCGCGCTGGTCTTCCTGCCGCTGCTGGCGCGCATCGCGATGGTCGGCGACCGCTTCCACTACCTGCTGTCGGGCGAGCTGATCCTGATCATCAGCTTCACCTTCGTGCTGGCCAACAGCTACCGCCAGGCGCTGCAACGTGCGATCGACCTGAAGGTCCAGGCCGACGAGCTCGCGGTGCAGCTGCGCATCGAAACGCTGGCCGCCGAGGCCGCGCGGCGCGAGGCCGAGATCGCGAACCGCGCGAAGACGCAGTTCTTCACCGCTGCCAGCCACGACCTGCGCCAGCCGCTGCACGCGATGGGCCTGTTTGCCGAGGCCTTGCGCCAGCGCGTTCACGAGCCCGAGGTGGCGCAGCTCGTCAACAGCATCAACGAATCGGTCGACGCACTCGAAGGCCTGTTCTCGGAGCTGCTCGACATCACCCGCATCGACAGCGGCGGCATCGAGGTGCACGACCAGCACTTCGAGGTGGGCGACATCCTGCGCAAGCTGCGCCTGCATTTCGAGCCGAGCGCGTTCGAAAAAGGCCTCGCGCTGCGCTTGCGGGGCGGCCATCGCGTGGTGTTCGCCGACCCGCTGCTCGTCGAACGCATCCTGCGCAACCTGGTCTCGAACGCGATCCGCTACACCGACGACGGCTCGGTGCTCGTGAGCTGCCGCCAGCGCGGCGACCGGGTGCTGCTGCAGGTGTGGGACAGCGGCCCCGGCATCCGCGAGGCCGAGCAGGCGAAGATCTTCGACGAGTTCTACCAGGTGCCGCACACCGGCGCGGTGAGCCCCGAGCAACGCAAGGGCCTGGGCCTGGGCCTGGCGATCGTGAAGCGCCTCGCGGCGCTGATGAGTGCGCCGCTGGCGATGCGCTCGCAGGTCGGCCACGGCACCGTGTTCACGCTCGAGCTGCCGGTCGGCAAGGCGCCGCGCGCGTCGGCGCAGGTGCTGCCGGGCAAGGGGCCGGTCGGGATCACGCTGGCCGGGCGTCTGATCGTGATCGTCGAGGACGAGCCGGCCGTGCGCGCCGGGCTGGAGGTGTTGCTCAAGGGCTGGGGCGCATCGATCGCGGCCTTTGACAGCGTGGCCGAGAGCACGGCCTGGGCACAGGCCAGCGACCTGGCGCTCGTGAAGCCCGATCTGCTGATCGTTGACTACCGGCTCGAGGAGGGCCGCACCGGCGTCGACGCGATCCGAGCGCTGCGCGAGCGCTTCGGCAATGGGGTGCCGGCGATCCTCGTCACCGGCAGCACGATGACCGGCCACGACAAGGAGGCTCAGGCGCACGACTTCCACCTGCTGATCAAGCCGGTGGTGCCGAACAAGCTGCGCGCGATGATCGCGTTCAAGCTCGGCGTGAAGGCGCTGGGGGGCTGATGCGGCTGGTGCTCGTCGATGCCTTGGCGACCGATCTGGAGGCCTTGATCGCGCTGTGCATCGAGGCCACGCGCGAGAGCCTGGAGCGCATCGGCCGCTTTGATCCGCTGCGGGCGCGCGAGCGCTTCGCGAGCGGCTTCGTGCCCGCGGCGACGCGCCACGTCGAGGTCAACGGCGAACGCGTGGGCTTTGTCGTCGTCAAGGCGGACGCCGACGGGTGGCTGCTCGATCACCTGTGCATCCGGCCGGGTGCGCAAGGGCGCGGCGCGGGTGCGGCCGTGCTGGCGCGCGTGCTGGCGGAGGCCGACGCCGCGGCGCGCCCGGTGCGCGTGGGTGCATTGCGCGGCAGCGACTCGAACCGCTTCTACCAACGCCACGGCTTCGTGCCCGTGGCGCAAACCGAATTCGACAACCACTACCGGCGGCCCGTGCCGGCTTCTCCGATGCAGATGCGTGCCTACCGAGCCGACGACGAGGCCGCGGCGATCGCGCTGTGGCAGGCCTGCGGCCTGACCCGGCCCTGGAACGACCCGAGGCGAGACATCGAGCGCAAGCTCACGGTCCAGCCCGAGATGTTCTTCGTCGTCGAGGACGTTGGCGTGCTCGTGGCGACCGCGATGGTCGGCTACGACGGCCACCGCGGCTGGATCAATTACCTCGCGGTGGCCGACAGCCACCGCCGCCGCGGTCTGGGCCGGCTGCTGATGGCCGAGGCCGAACGCGCGTTGACGGCGCGCGGCTGCCCCAAGATCAATCTTCAGGTCCGCTCGACCAATGCCGAGGTGCTCGCGTTCTACGCCAAGCTCGGGTACGCGCAGGACGACGTCGTCAGCTTCGGCCGCCGCCTGATCCCGGACTGAAATGAAACTCGCTTGCCGCAAGTCCGCTGTCGGCCCGTTGCCGTCGTTCGTGAATGACCGCCTTGCATGCAACCGTCTGCGCGAGCAAAGGCGCGTGCG
>JBDTVC010000199.1:0-9013 GCA_040007475.1 Burkholderiales bacterium | reverse complement strand
TGAAGTGGATCTGCCCTTCGTCCGGCTGGAGCTGGCCGCTGATGATCTTCATCAGAGTCGACTTGCCGGCACCGTTCTCGCCGCAGACTGCGTGCACCTCGCCGCGCCGCAACGTGAAATCAACGTCGGCGAGCGCCGTGACGCTCAGGAAGCGCTTGGTGATGCCGCTCAGACGCAGCAGCGCATCGTCGGCCCGGACAGGGCTGTCGGCATCGGCGGCGATGATCGGGCGAGACGATTCCAAACGATGATCCTGTTTTGGAGGGGTCGAAAACGCTGTCGGTGCGGCCTGCTGGCACACGCTTGTGTGTCAAGCCACCTGACATCGCAACTAACATTTGGCCTGACCAGATAGCAGCGCACCCTTGGGACTATCCCGAATGTGGTATGTCTCGCACTTCTGCGGACTATCATGGTCAGGCCAATTCGCCACCGCCCGAGTCTTCAATGCCGCAGCTAAAACCCGTTGAGCCGAGGCGGCTCTATCAACAGATCGCCGACCAGATCCGCGAGCTGATTCAGCAGGGCGGCTTCGAGGCCGGCACACGCCTGCCGCCCGAGCGCGACCTGTCCCAGCAACTGGGGGTGTCGCGGCCTTCGTTGCGCGAAGCCCTGATCGCGCTCGACGTCGAAGGCACCGTCGAGATCCGCAGCGGATCGGGTGTCTACGTCTGCAACCCGCCGCTGGATCGCCCGCCGAAAAGCACGGAGGCGCTGGGCGACAGCCCCACCGAGCTGATGCAGGCACGGGCGGCGATCGAAGGCGCGGTGGTGGTGCTGGCCTGTGCACGTGTCACCAACGACGCGCTGGT
Source organism: Burkholderiales bacterium (assembly GCA_040007475.1). Classification (GTDB taxonomy): domain Bacteria; phylum Pseudomonadota; class Gammaproteobacteria; order Burkholderiales; family Burkholderiaceae_C; genus LMDS01. Next base: position 8,201 of record JBDTVC010000199.1, on the reverse strand, counting down.
GCACTTGCGCGGGATCATCGCCGGCATGCGCACGGAGATAGCCGCGCGGCGCAGTCCGCTGGAGCGCGACCGGCAGTTCCATCTGTCGATCGCGGAGCTGAGCGGCAACTCCGTCATGGTGCGCCTCATATCCGATCTCTTCGACGAGCGGCACAGCCCGATCTCCGCCAAGCTGAGTTCTCGCTACGAGAGCACGCGCACCTGGGGCTTGGCGTTGAAGGAACACGAAGCCGTGCTGCGTGCGCTCGAGGCGCGCGACCCGCTGGCAGCGCAGGCGGCGATACGCACGCACCTCAAGGCGTCCGAGGACCGCTGGATCAGCGACTAGGGCCTGTTAACGCTATGGGAGGGCTCGCGCCGGGGTGCCGAAGGCCGCAGGGCAAGGCGTGCGCGAGGCCGTGTGCCTCTGGCACACAACGAGCGCGCAACGCGGCCCTGTGGCCTTCGGCACCCCCGGCCCTGCGGGTGATCTCAGCAAACAGGCGCCCGCCGCGTTGCAAATGCTCGTCGTAGGCGCGGCTACGCCTGCGCTTTGCGCCTTGCGGGCGCCTGTTTGCTGAGTCACGCGAGTTCTCCCATAGCGTTAACAGGCCCTAGGGCGCCGAGCCGCGACTGCGTCGCCACGCCCTACCTGCCCCCGCTGAAGCCGAGCGCGAGAACGATGATGGCGCCCTTGGCGATCAACTGGATGTCGATCGCATCACCTCATTGCGACAGAACCCGGACGGTTGATGCCCGCAGCTTCGATCCTCGGGAAACACCCGATTCATTAATATTTTGACGAAATAAAAATGCCCGATATAAGTCGCTTGCCTTTTGGCTCAACCGGCATTCATGGCACAACTCAGTTCGCGCCAAATCTCGCAGTTGCACCTGTACAAGGTGCTGCACGCCGTTCGGTTGCGCGCCACGCCTGCATCACGTGCCGAGATCTGCGAGGCCACCGGGCTGAGTCAGCCGGCGGTGTCGGGACTCACACGTCGGCTGCTGGCGAATGGGGCCTTGATCAAGGTCGGTGCTCGTCCCTCTGCCGGCGGTGGTCGACGCGAAGGCGAACTCGCTCTCAATCCCGACTTTGTCTGGGTCGTCGGGGTCAACATCTCGCTGTATCAGATCACCGTCGCGCTGACCGATTTCGTCGGGGCCGTACGCCACACTAGACAGTCACCGCTGCTCACGCCGACGTCGAAGCGCGACCTCGTCAACCGGATCGTGAAGGACGTCCGCGCCTGCCTTGCGGAGGCCGGTGGCCCAGCGCGATTGGCCGGAGTCGGTGTGGCGCTGCCGGGTTTCGTGGATTCGATCGCTGACGAAGTGCACTGGTCGGCCCTGTTCGAATCGGTCGGCCCGAAGGTCGTGCGGCAACTTGCCACGTCGATCTCGAGTCGCCTGGATGTGCCCGTCTTCATCGAGAACGAAGCCAACATCCGGGCCATGGCGGAGCAATGGTTCGGACAGGCGGGCGCGGTAGCCAACGTCGCCGTGATCACGCTGGAACAGGGCCTCGGCCTCGGCCTCGTGGTCAACGGCGAGCTCTATCGGGGCCGTGCCGGCCTGGCAGCAGAGTTGGCGCACATCCAGATCGAGTCAGGCGGTCGCCAGTGCCATTGCGGCAAGCGCGGGTGCCTGGAGGCCTACGTGTCGCACTACGCGATCGTGGAACAGGGCCAGGAGGCCGGCTTGCTGCCGCGCGGCGTCCTCGCGGCTCACGGGATCGACGGGGCCTACGAGCGCTTCGCGCTTTCCGCACGCAACGGCGACAGGCAGGCGCTGGCGATCTTCGAGCAGCAAGGGCGGCTGCTCGGCACTTGGATTGGCAATCTCGTGAACCTGCTGGCGCCTCAGCTCGTGGTACTCGACGGCGGCCGTGCGGTGGCCATCGAGTTGTTCGAGGCCTCGCTTCGTGCCGCGATGGAGGAGGCCATGGCCCTGCCGCACCGCGGCCAAGTGCCGCTGATCATCAGCCACGCAGGCAGTGCAGCCTGGGCGCGCGGCGCTGCCGCGCTGGTCTTGCAGCGGCTGGACCAGTCCACTGAGGTCGTCGCCGCGGCGTCTCGCCACGGTTTTGAAGACGCATCGAATAAACCTGCGGCGAGACGGGCCGCAATCTGAGACCAACCCGCCGGCCACCGCTCGGCCCCGGCATGCATTGATCACTTCCACCAAGACAGATCCGGAGACAAGACCCATGAAATCTACCCACACGATCATCACTGGCGCACTCATCGCCGCGTTCAGCACGCTCGCCTCGGCACAGGCCGTGGTCGGCGTCAGCTGGTCGAATTTCCAGGAAGAGCGCTGGAAGACCGACGAAGCCGCGATCAAGGCCGAGCTCACCAAGCTCGGCGCCAAGTACGTGAGTGCCGACGCCGGCGGCTCGCCGGAGAAGCAGATCGCCGACGTCGACGGCCTGATCACCAAGGGCGCCACGGTGCTGATCATCCTGGCGATGGACAAGGACGCGATCGTGCCGGCGCTGGCCAAGGCCAAGGCGAAGAACCTGCCGGTCGTCGCCTACGACCGCCTGATCGAGCAGCCCGGTGTGTTCTACATCACCTTCGACAACAAGGAAGTCGGGCGCGAGCAGGCACGCGGCGTGTTCAAGGTCAAGCCCAAGGGCAACTACGTCTTCATCAAGGGCTCGCCGACCGACCCGAACGCGAACTTCCTGCGCGACGGCCAGGGAGAGGTGCTGGCCGCGGCCATCAAGAGCGGCGACATCAAGATCGTCGGCGAGGAATACACCGACGGCTGGAAGCCCGAGGTCGCGCAGAAGAACATGGAGCAGATCCTGACCAAGAGCGGCGGCAAGGTCGACGCGGTGGTGGCCTCTAACGACGGCACCGCCGGCGGCGTGATCGCGGCGCTGTCGGCCAAGGGCATCAAGGGCGTGCCGGTCTCCGGGCAGGACGGCGACCACGCGGCGCTGAATCGCGTCGCGCTCGGCACGCAGACCGTGTCGGTCTGGAAGGACGCACGCGTGCTCGGCAAGGAAGCCGCCGCCGCCGCCGTGGCACTGGCCTCGGGCAAGAAGGTCGATGGTGCCGTGACCTGGGCCGATGGCGAGAAGAAGGTGGCCCTGCAGTCCAAGTTCCTCAAGCCGGTGTCGATCACGAAGGACAACCTCGACGTGGTCATCAAGGCCGGCTGGATCAGCAAGGACGAGGCGTGCAAGGGCACGACCAAGGAGAGCGCTCCGGCCGCCTGCAAGTAACCGCGCGGTCGTTCCTCAACCCTTGTCAGCGGGGCCGCCACCCGTGCGGTCCCGCCCCATGCCATGAACGCGAAACTCCAGGTCAGTGCGCTCGACGTGCGCCTCACGCTGATGGCCGCCGTGCTGGCCGCGATGGCCATCGTCTTCCACCTTGTGACCGGCAACTTCCTGACGCCGGAGAACCTCTACAACATCGCGCAGCAGACCGCGGTGGTGGGCATCGTCGCCACCGCCATCACGCTGATCATCGTGGCGCGACAGATCGATCTGTCGGTCGGCTCGGTGCTCGGCTGCGTCGGCGTGCTGATCGCTTTCCTGATGTATTCGAAAGGCTGGCACTGGGTGCCGGCCGTGCTGGCCGGGCTGGCGCTCTCGCTGCTCATCGGCCTGTACCACGGGTGGCTCACGGCCGTGCTGGGCGTGCCCTCGTTCGTGGTCACGCTGGGTGGGCTGATGTCGTTCCGCGGTGCTGCGTTCCTGGTGGCCGATGGCAAGACGCAGCCGGTCAGCGACCCGGTGTTCCTGGCGCTCGGCGGCGGCCTCGATGGCTCGCTCGGCCCGGCATTGAGCTGGGCGCTCGGCGCGGCGCTGGTGGCGCTGATCGCGTGGAGCAGCTTCGCGCGGCGCGGGCGCCGGCGGCGCATCGGCTTTGCACTGCGACCGCTGTGGTTCGACATCGCGCTGGCCGCGGGCTTCTCGGCCGTGCTGCTCGGCTTCGTCGCGACGATGAACGCCTACCAGCTCGGCAGCAAGCCCGAGGCGCAGGGCGTTCCGGTGCCGGTGGTGATCTGGGGCGTGGTCGTGATGGTCGTGAGCTTCATCGTGCGCCGCACGCGCTTCGGGCGCTATGTGTTCGCGATCGGCGGCAACCCGGAGGCGGCCCTGCTGGTGGGCATCCCGGTGAAGCGCGTGATGATCAAGCTGTTCCTGCTGCTGGCCGTGATGGTCACGGTGGCGTCGGTCGTGGCGGTGGCGCGGCTGAACGCCGGCACCAACTCGCTCGGCACGAGCATGGAGCTGTACGTGATCGCCGCCGCGGTGATCGGCGGCGTGGCGCTGTCGGGCGGCAGCGGCACGGTGCTGGGTTCGGTGCTGGGCGCGTTGATGATCCAGTTCCTCGAGAGCGGGCTGCTGCTGATGGACGTGAGCATCGGCAACCGCATGGTGATCATCGGCCAGGTGCTGATCGTCGCGGTCGTGTTCGATGTGCTGTATCGCCGATACACCGGGGAGAGACTCGCATGAGCGCCGCGCTGGTCGAGATCGCCGGCGTGCACAAAAGCTTTGGCGGCGTTCGCGCGGTCGAGGACGTGAACCTGCAACTGCAGGCCGGCGAAGTGGTCGCGGTGCTGGGCCACAACGGCGCCGGCAAGTCCACGCTGATGAAGATGCTCGCGGGCGCCTATCCGATCGACAGCGGCGAGGTCCGCATCGATGGCCGGACCGCGCACATCGGGTCGCCGGCAGACTCGCAGGCGCTCGGCGTCGAGACCATCTACCAGACGCTTGCACTCGCCGACAACCTCGACAGCGTGGCCAACCTGTTCCTGGGCCGCGAGCTGCTCACGCGCTTCGGCCTGCTCGACGACGACCGCATGGAGCAGGCCGCGCGCGAGACCTTCCAGCGCCTTAATCCGAACTTCAAGAACATCCGCGTGCCGGTGCGCGCGCTGTCCGGCGGCCAGCGCCAGGTGGTGGCGATCTCGCGCGCGCTGTATTTCAAGGCCCGCGTGCTGATCATGGACGAGCCCTGCGCCGCGCTCGGCCCCGAAGAGACACGCATGGTCCACGACCTCGTGCGCCGCCTCAAGGCCGACGGCGTGGGCATCTTTCTGATCACGCACGACATGCCCGACGTGTTCGGCCTGTCCGATCGTCTGTGCGTGATGAAGAACGGCAAGGTGGTGGGCACCTACGGCACCGCCGACGTGACCGAAGACGAGGTCCTGGGCATGATCATCGGCGGCAGGCCGGTGACCCGGGTCGCACAGAGGACATCGGCATGAACGCCATCGGCATCGATCTCGGCACGTCGGGCGTCAAGGCCGTCGTTCTCGGCGACAACGGCGACCTGCTCGCCGAGGCCAGCGCGCCGCTGGAGGTGTCGCGCCCGCATCCGTTGTGGAGCGAGCAGGAGCCATCGGACTGGCTGGCGGCAACGAACCGCGCGATGCGCGAGCTTCGCGTGCGTGCCGGCGCGGCGTGGGAGCAGGTCCACGCGCTGGCCGTCGCGGGGCAGATGCATGGCGCCACGCTGATAGACGCGGGCGGTGCGGTGCTGCGCCCGGCCATTCTCTGGAACGACGGCCGCAGCCAGGCCCAATGCGCACAGCTCGAAGCCCGCGAGCCCGCCACACGCCGCATCACGGGCAACCGGGCGATGGCCGGTTTCACCGCGCCGAAGCTGATGTGGGTCGCCGAGCACGAGCCGGACCTGTTCGCCCGCACCGCCAAGGTCCTGCTGCCCAAGGACTGGCTCGTGTGGCAATTGAGCGGCGTGCAGAGTACCGACTGCTCGGATGCCTCGGGCACGCTCTGGCTCGACGTCGCGCAGCGCGCCTGGAGCCCCGAGATGCTGCACACCAGCGGCCTGCGCACCGAGCAGATGCCCGCGGTTCACGAAGGGCCCGACACGGTCGGCACGCTGCTGCCGATGTGGGCCGAACGCTGGGGCCTGCCGAACGATGTGCGCATTGCCGCCGGTGCGGGTGACAACGCGGGCGGTGCCGTCGGCGTGGGCGTCGTTGCGCCCGGCAACGGTTTCCTCTCGCTCGGCACCTCGGGCGTGATCTTCGTCGCCACCGACGGCCCGCAGGCCAACCCCGATCAGGGCGTGCACACCTTCTGCCACGCCTTGCCCGGCGTGTGGCATCAGATGGCGGTGATGCTCTCGGCGAGCAGCGCGCTGAGCTGGTGGTCGGGCATCGCCGGCAGCACGCCGGCCGAGTTGCTGGCCGGCCTTGACCCGAGTGCCCTCGCCAACACCGCGCGGCCCTTGTTCCTGCCCTACCTGTCCGGCGAACGAACGCCGCATGCAGACCCGGGTGCGCAGGCCGGCTTCATCGGCCTGACGCACGCCACCAGCCGCGATGACCTCACCGGCGCCGTGCTCGAAGGCGTGGCCTTTGCCTTCGCCGACGGGCTCGCCGCCTTGCGCGACGCGGGCAGCGCGCCGGATCGGCTGCTGGCGATCGGCGGCGGCGCGCGCTCTGACGTGTGGCTGCAACTGATGGCCGACACGCTGGGCGTGTGCATCGACCGGCCGCTCGGCGCAGAGGTCGGGCCGGCGCTCGGCGCGGCCCGCCTGGCGCTGATGAGCCGTGGAGTGCCGAACGTCATCAGAACGCCCGCGATCGCGCGCAGCTTCGCACCCGACCCCTCCCACACGGCTGTCCTGCACGCACGACTGCAACGCTTTCGCGCGGCCTATGCGCCGCTCCGTCAACTCGCGTGATCAAGGATCTCTGCTTCATGAGCGTCTATTCCAACTTCGACCCGATCCGCTACGAAGGCCCCGACAGCCGCAACCCGCTCGCGTTCCGCTGGTACGACGCCAAGCGCGTCGTGATGGGAAAGACACTGGCGGAGCACCTGCGCCCCGCGGTGTGCTACTGGCACAGCTTCTGCTGGCGCGGCGAAGACCCGTTCTCGCTCGGCGTGCCCTTGTTCGATCGCCCCTGGTTCCAGGGCGACCCCGTCAGCGCGGCGCACCTGAAGCTCGATGCGGCCTTCGACTTCTTCTCGCGCCTGGGCCTGCCTTACTGGACGTTCCATGATCGCGACGTGGCGCCCGAAGGCGCGAACCTGCGCGAGACCAACGCGATCCTCGACGCGCTGCTCGAAAGCGCCGCGCGCAAGATGCATGACACCGGCGTGAAGCTGCTGTGGGGCACCGCCAATCTGTTCTCGCACCCGCGCTACATGAGCGGTGCCGCGACCAACCCCGACCCCGAGGTCTATGCCGTCGCCGCCGCGCAAGTGAAGCACGCGCTCGAATGGACGGCCCGTCTGGGTGGCGACAACTACGTGCTGTGGGGCGGGCGCGAAGGCTACGAGACGCTGCTCAACACCGACATGAAGCACGAGCTCGCGGCTTACGGCCGCTTTCTGGCGAGCGTGGTAGAGCACAAGCACAAGATCGGCTTCAAGGGAGCGATCCTGATCGAGCCCAAGCCGAAGGAGCCCACCAAGCACCAGTACGACTACGACACCGCCACCGTCTTCGGATTCCTGAAACGCTATGGGCTGGAGAACGAGGTCAAGGTCAACATCGAGGTCAACCACGCCACGCTGTCGGGCCACAGCTTCGAACACGAGGTCGCGACGGCGTTCGCGCTCGGCATCTTCGGTTCGCTCGACGCGAACCGCGGCGACGAGCAGCTCGGCTGGGACACCGACCAGTTCCCGAACAACCACGTCGCACTGGTGCCAGCGCTGCTGGAGCTGATCCGCGGTGGTGGCTTCAACACCGGCGGCATGAACTTCGATGCCAAGTTGCGCCGCCAGAGCCTGGATCCGCAGGACCTCTACGAAGGGCACATCGGCGGCATCGACACCCTCGCACGCGCCTTCCTCTGTGCGGCCGATCTGTACCAGAGCGCCGAACTCGACAAGGCCCGCAGCGCGCGCTATGCCGGCTGGCAGGGCGAACTCGGCTCGACCATTCTGGCGGGCGCCGGCCTCGAGGCCGTCGCGCGGATCGCCCAGGAGCGCGGTCTGAGCCCGCAGGCGCGCTCGGGCCATCAGGAGCGGCTGGAGAACATCGTCAACCGCTGCACCTGAGCCCATTCACTTTCCCGAAAAACGAGACAGCGTCGACGCTGCATCACCCTACACACAACCACATCAGGAGATAACGACATGAAGACCAATCGTTCATTTGCATTGCACGCTATCGCCCTCGGCGCCGCACTCGGCGCCGGCTCGGCGCAAGCCGTCGATTTCGACGGTTATTTCCGCGCGGGTCCCGGGGCCACATCCAAGAACG
>JBDTVC010000198.1:0-9021 GCA_040007475.1 Burkholderiales bacterium | reverse complement strand
ATGACGCAGGAGCTCATCGCCAACATGCTGGGCGTGCGGCGCGAGGGCGTGACCGAAGGCGCGCTGAAGCTGCAGGCGGCCGGCTGCATCCGCTACTCCCGGGGCCGCATCACGGTGCTCGACCGGCCCGCGCTCGAGCGGCGCACCTGTGAGTGCTATTCGGTCGTCAAGCTCGAATACGAGCGCCTGCTGCCGAGCGTGATGGCCACCTGACCTTGCCCGGCGATGCCGCGCTATGTGCGCTGGCAGACGGTCGCCTGACACCCGAGCGTGCAGAGTGCCCCACGCATCGCATGGGAATCCCTTGAGCACCGTCCAGAATCACCTGATCGAGCGCCTGCCCCGAAGGGAACGCACCAGCCTGCTGGCGATCTGCGAACCGGTGCAGCTCGTGCTGGCCGAAGTCCTGAGCGAGCCCGGCACGCCTCTCCGCCATGTGTACTTCCCGACCGAAGGCTTCATCTCGCTGGTCGCGATGATCGATGGCGCGCCGGGGGTGGAAGTCGGCATGGTCGGGCGCGAAGGCATGCTCGGCGCGGAGCTCGCACTGGGCGTCGCCACCGCGCCGCTGCACTCGCTCGTGCAGGGCGCGGGCGCCGCGTGGCGCGCCGATGCCGTGGCCTTCCGGCAGGAGCTGGCGCGAAGCACGCCGCTGCAGCGCGGCCTGCAGCGCTACCTCTACGTGCTGATGTCGCAACTGGCCACGTCTGCTGCGTGCCTGCGCTTTCACCTGATCGGCCCGCGCCTGGCGCGCTGGTTGCTGATGAGCCAGGACCGTGCGCACTCCGAGAGCTTTCACGTCACGCAGGAGTTCCTCGCCTACATGCTCGGCGTGCGCCGCGTCGGTATCACCGTGGCCGCCGGCGTCCTGCAGCGCGACGGCCTGATCGAATACCACCGCGGCGATTTCACCGTGCTGGACCGCCCGGGGCTCGAAGCGGCCGCTTGCGGCTGCTATGCGGCGGGCCGCAAGTCGTACGCCGACCTGCTGGACTGAGCCCGGCGCACCCCTCCCTTCAGAAAGGCTCGCCATGACCCGCCAATTGCTGCAGTCCGCGCGGCCATCGTCGTTGTCGCCTGACCCGCCGCGTCGCAGCGACGGGCCGGGTGAGTCCAGCGGATCGAGCAGCGCCAGGTTCATCGCGATGCTGGCCGCCTACCGCGCGACAGGCGGGACGGCCCGCGGCGACGACCTCGCGCGCCTGCTCGAGGATCGCCATTGCGGCGACTTCGTGACCCTGGCTCGGTTGATCGTCGCGCGCGAGGTCTTCGGCTTCGCCTGGCGCAACACCTTCTGGGTACCGATGTTCCAGTTCGAGATGCACGACCTGAGCATCAAGCCGGCCACGCGGCACGTTCTCGCCGAGCTTGCGCCGGCGTTCGACGGCTGGGACGTGGCGAGCTGGTTCACCCGCCCCAACGGCTGGCTGGATGATCGGCCGCCGGTCGACCTGATCGGGTCGAACCTCGCAGCGGTGCTCGGCGCCGCTCGGGCCGACCGGTTCGTCTCGGCAGGCTGACCTGCGGCGGATCGGCTCAGATCAGCGGCTGCGGACGATCCGGTCCATGTCGTGAACCTCGCGCTCGAAGGTCGGATCGCCGACGAGCGCGATCGTCTCGCGACCATCGGCGTAGTCGACCACGACGAAACGGCGGTCAGGCAGGTGGCCGTGCAGCGACGGAAACAACGCGAACACCGCATCTCCGTTGTGGATCGCCGCGACCACGTCAGCGACCGGTGCGATCGTCTCGTCGGTGGCCCAGGCGTTGCGTTCGGTATCGACCTGGCCCCACATGACGCTGGTCACGCGCCCATCGGCGTCGAGCCCGACCCGGGACACGGCATGGGTGGTCCTCGGCGCGCCGCGGGCCCTCGAGTCTTCGGGTCGGAGGTTGCGTTCGGCTTCATGACTCATTCGGACGGGTCCTTTCGTCGGTTACGGGCTGCGCGAGCGGGCGAGCGCGGCGATGCGCTCCAGGATCTTCGAGATGTTCTCGTTCATGCCCGGGGCGCGTCGGATGCCGCGTCGTACCCGCCACGGCGCGCGGCACGGTTGCAGCGCACACGGTGGATCAGCGTTTGCTGTGCCGCCGCGATATTGGCGTCCTCGCCCTTCCAGATCTCGAGCGCGGGCTGCTGCAGCGCGCGTGCGAACGAGAACGTCAGCGGCCAGGGCAGGCGCGTGCCGTAGCGCGCGTTCATCGCATTCAGCCGCGCGGAGGCGAGCGCCGCGGGTTGTCCGCCGGACAGGAAGCAGACGCCGGGCACGGCCGCTGGCACAGCGCGCAGCAGACAGCGCACGGTCGCGTCGGCCACTGCATCGACCGTTTCGGCCGACGCACTGTCCGAGCCGGGCAGCACCATGTTCGGCTTCAGCAGCAGGCCCTCCAGCATCACGCCCTGCTCGCGCAATTGCGAGAAGACAACACGCAGGACCTCGTCGGTCACGTCGGCGCAGCGGGCCAGCGAATGGTCGCCGTCCATCAACACCTCGGGCTCGACGATCGGGACCAGGCCGATCTCCTGGCACAGCGCCGCATAGCGCGCCAGCGCGTGCGCATTGGCGACGAGGCCCGCGCGGCTGGGCAATCGATTGCCGAGGCGAATGACCGCACGCCACTTGGCGAAGCGCGCGCCAAGGCCGGCGTACTCGGCGAGGCGGGCGCGCAGGCCGTCCAGCCCCTCGGTGACCTTCTCGCCCGGATGACCGGCGAGATCCTTCGCGCCGCTGTCGACCTTGATGCCCGGCGCGATGCCGGCCTCGGCGAGCACGGCAGCAAAGGGGACGCCGCTGCGCGTGCGCTGACGCAGCGTCTCGTCGTGGAGGATCGCGCCACCGATGCCCTCGCTCAGCCCCGGCGCGGTGGCGAGCAGCTCGCGCCACGCGCGTCGCGCCTCCACGGTCTGCGCGATGCCCAGCGCGGCAAAGCGCAGGTGGCAGGTCGGCACGCTCTCGTCCATCGCGAGCAGGCCCTTGTCGCCGGCGACGAGCGCCTGCGCGGTCGCGACGAGGCCCGGCGCCGTCATGCGCGGACACCCCACGACCAGTCGCGAATCTCCGGCATGTCCTCGCCGTGCACGGTGATGTAGCGCTTGTGCTCGACCAGCCTGGCCTCGAGCCGGCGCTTGAGATGCAGGCCCTTCTCGCCGGTCTGCGGCAGGCGGTCGATCGTGTCCATCGCGAGGTGGAAGCGGTCGATGTCGTTCAGCACCGTCATGTCGAAAGGCGTCGTGATCGTGCCCTCCTCCTTGTAGCCGCGCACGTGGATGTTGTCGTGGTTGGTGCGGCGGTAGGTGAGCTGGTGGATCAGCCGCGGGTAGGCATGGAACGCGAAGATGACCGGCTTGTCGGTCGTGAAGAGTTCATCGAAGGCGCGGTCGGTCAAGCCGTGCGGGTGCTCGGTCTGCGGTTGCAACTTCATCAGGTCCACGACGTTCACGACGCGAACCTTAAGCTCCGGCAGGTGCTCGCGCAAGATGCTGACTGCTGCCAGCGTCTCGAGCGTCGGCACGTCGCCGCAGCAGGCCATCACCACATCGGGCGTCTGGTCATTCCCCGACGCGCCCTCGTTGCCGGCCCACTCCCAGATGCCGATGCCGGCGGCACAGTGCGCCGCCGCGGCTTCCATCGTCAGCCACTGCGGCGCGGGGTGCTTGCCGGCGACGACGACGTTCACGCAGTGGCGGCTGCGCAGGCAGTGGTCCATCACCGACAGCAGGCAATTCGCGTCCGGCGGCAGGTACACGCGCACGATCTCGGCCTTCTTGTTCACGACGTGATCGATGAAGCCCGGGTCCTGGTGCGTGAAGCCGTTGTGGTCCTGGCGCCAGACGTGCGAGGCGAGCAGATAGTTCAGCGAGGCGATCGGCCGCCGCCACGGGATGCCGCGCGTGACCTTCAGCCACTTCGCGTGCTGGTTGAACATCGAGTCGACGATGTGGATGAAGGCCTCGTAGCAGTTGAAGACGCCGTGCCGCCCGGTGAGCAGATAGCCCTCGAGCCAGCCCTCGCACTGGTGCTCGCTGAGCATCTCCATCACGCGGCCGGCAGGTGCGAGGAACTCGTCGCCCGGCAGCGTCGTCGCGTCCCACTGACGTGACGTGACCTCGAACAACGCCTCCAGCCCGTTCGAGAGCGTCTCGTCCGGCCCGAACACGCGGAAGTTGCGCTGGGCGTCATTGAGCGTCGCCACGTCGCGCAGGAACTTGCCGAGCACATGCGTGTCACCGATGCCGCGCACACCCGGCGCCGGCACATCGACCGCGTGCTCGCGAAAGTCGGGCATGCGCAGATCGCGCAGCAGCAGCCCGCCGTTGGCGTGCGGGTTCGCGCCCATGCGCCGCGTGCCCTGGGGCGCGAGGTCGGCCAGTTCCGGCATCAAACGGCCGCGTGCATCGAACAGTTCCTGCGGCCGGTAGCTCTCGAGCCACGCCTCGAGCAACTCGAGGTGGCCGGGGTGCGTCGCCGGATCGGAGATCGGCACCTGGTGTGCGCGGAACGTGCCCTCGATGGCCTTGCCGTCGACGACCTTCGGCCCGGTCCAGCCCTTGGGCGACGCGAGCACGATCATCGGCCAGCGCGGGCGCTGCCGGTTGCCATGAATGCGCGCATCCTGCTGGAACGCCCTGATCTGCTCGATCGCGGCGTCCATCGCGGTCGCCATCGCCTCGTGCATCAGCGCCGGCTCGAAGCCCTCGACGAAATGCGGCGTCCAGCCGTAGCCGCGCAGCAGTTGCTCCAGCTCCTCGCGGCCGATGCGCGCGAGCACGGTCGGGTTGGCGATCTTGTAGCCGTTCAGGTGCAGGATCGGCAGCACCGCGCCGTCGCCGACCGGGTCGAGAAACTTGTTCGAATGCCAGGCGGTTGCGAGCGGGCCGGTCTCGGCTTCGCCATCGCCGACGACGCAGGCGACGATCAGCTCCGGGTTGTCGAACACCGCGCCGAACGCGTGGCTCAGCGAGTAGCCGAGCTCCCCGCCTTCGTGAATCGAGCCCGGGCATTCGGGCGACGCATGGCTCGGGATGCCGCCGGGAAACGAGAACTGCAGGAAGAGCTTCTGAAGCCCCGCCTCGTCGCGGCCGATGTCGGGGTACACCTCGCTGTAGCTGCCCTCGAGGTAGGTGTTGGCCACCACGGCGGGGCCGCCATGGCCCGGGCCCGACACGTAGATCATGTCCAGGTCGTACTTCTTGATGGCCCGGTTCAGGTGCACGTAGATGAAGTTCTGACCCGGCGTCGTGCCCCAGTGCCCGAGCAGCATGCGCTTCACGTCCGCGAGCGCGAGGGGCCGCTTCAGCAGCGGGTTGTCGCACAGGTACATCTGCCCCACCGCGAGGTAGTTCGCAGCACGCCAATAGGCGTCCATCTGCCGGAGCTGGTTCGGCGCGAGCGTGGGGACGCCTTGGGGCATGAGGGGTTCCTCCGGGTGGTGTGGACGACAGGCAGTCTGCGCCATTCGCGCGCCACCGGTCCGTCCCCCAGCGCACAGACACCCGGCCCGGCACGCAGGCACGCTCTGACGCGCAATGGCCGCTCCGCGGTCAGCCACGGAGACGACGACGATGGAACACCGAACGATCTGCCAGCGCGGGCACCGGGCGTGACGCAGGGTCTGGTCTTCCTGCTCGACGTCGACAACACGCTGCTGGACGCCGACCGCTTCGTCGCCGACCTGCGGCAGCATCTCGACAACGAACTCGGCGCCGTCCGTGCGCAGCTCTATTGGCGCATCTTCGACGCCTTGCGTGCTGATCTGGGGTATGTCGACTACCTCGGCGCGCTGCAACGCCTGCACCGAGAAGCCTCGGTCGAGCCCGACCAGGATGGCGACACCGAGCACCGCCTGCTCTCGGTCGCCGGCTTCATGCTCGACTACCCGTTCGCCGAGCGGCTGTATCCACGTGCGCTCGACGTCATCGGCCACCTCGGCCGCTTCGGCCGGACCGTGATCCTGACCGATGGCGACGTCGTGCTCCAGCCGCGCAAGTTGCGGCGATCGGGTCTGTGGGATGCCGTCGGGGGCCGGGTGCTGATCTGCGCCCACAAGGAACGGATGCTCGACAGGGTCGAGCGCCGTCACCCCGCGCGCCACTACGTGATGGTGGACGACAAGCTGCGCATCCTCGATGCGATGAAGTCGATCTGGCAGGACCGCCTGACCACGATCTTTCCGCGGCAGGGTCACTACGCGCTGGACCCCGCGCAACTCGCGGGCTGCCAGGCGGCGGACTTCACGATCGAGCACATCGGCGAGCTGGCCGACACCGATCTCTCGGCCCTGTTGCAACGACCCGCGACGGACGTTGCCGCGTCGCGCTCAGTGCATCTGTGACGTGACGAGCATCATCAGCAGGATCGCGAGGAAGACGACGACCACGATCGTGATCAGGTACCGGACCACCAGGCCGTCCATCCGTTCGACGACACGGCGCAGCGTGAACAGCCGACCGCGCGACTGCTTGCATTGATCGAGGTGCGTTCGCAAGGCCGACAGCTCCGCCGGGGTCGTCTCCGGGGGGCGACCGAACGACGACGTCTTCCACTTCGGCCGCAGGCTGTCCTTGATTCCCATGGGCTGTCTCCTGTCCTGCGGCGATGCGCGCTCAGCGGCGTTCGTCACCGTGTTCGGGCTCTTTCGGCCCACGGCCCCGGTCGCCTGGCGGCCCGCCGCGTTCGTGCCCACCGGGTGCTGGCTGGGCGCGCTCGCGCGGTGCCGGTTGGGCGCGCTCGTGCGGTGCCGGCTGCATGTGCTGCCGCGGCGCCGGCTGCGCGTGCTGCTGCGGCGCAGGTGGCGGATTGCCGCCACGGCCCTGAGACTGCCGCCAGTGCTGTTGGGCCACCGCCTCCTTCGGCTGGAAGCGCGAGTTCTCGACCCGCAGCGCTGTCTGCCGCTCCGGCGTGCGCGGGTAGCGCTCGCCCGGGAACCTCCGCTGGTACACAGGCAAAGGCGCGGGCGCCGGTGCTGCCGCGCGGTTCCAATGATCCCAGCCGGCGCGGCGCTGCTGCCACGCGGGGCCCCAGTGCTCGCCCCAGCGCGGCGGTGCATCGGCGCGCCAACCCTGGAAGTAGACCGGCGGCTGGCGGTAGTAGCGCACCGGCACGCGCAGCACGAACAACGGCACGCGCTCGGGCGCGACCGATTGCCACGGGCCGTCGTACCAGCTGCTGTCGTACCAGGTGTCGTCGCGATAGACCCAGTACAGACCGTCGTAGAAGAAGTAGTTGCCGCTGAACTGCGGGTCGTAGTACACGGGATAGCCAGGCACGCGCACCAGACGCGGATACGTCGGCACGTTGATCCCGATGTCGATGCCCACGCTGACCTGCGCCTCGGCCGCGAAGGTCGCGAGCATCAGCGCCGACAGCGCCACCACCGCGACGCCGGCGTGCCGGCGAACACCGGAGGTCACGACGTCCACCTACTTCGCCGCGACCGTGACCGACGACGCATCAACGCTCTTCACGCCCTTGACCTTCTCGGCCATCGCCTTGACCTGGTCGATGGAATCCTGGCTCGCAAGCTTGCCCTTCAGGATCACGACGCCGTGCAGCGTCTTCACATGCACCTTGAAGCCCTTCGTGAGGCTGCTGGCCGTGATCTCGGATTTGACCTTGGTCGTGATCCAGCTGTCGGACATCACACGCTCGGTCTTCTTGACGGCGGTCGACACCGGCGCGCTGGCCGCGTCGGCGGCGGCCTGAGCCAAGCCGAAGCCGCCGGCGAGTGCGGCGGCCATCGCCACGTTGCGAATCAGGGCCAGGGTCGGGGTGGTGGTGTTCATGTGCATGCCTTCGTGAGTTGAACGTGCACTGTGCGGCCACGTCTTGTTTACAGCTTGCGCTGGCGCGCTGCGCCAGTCGGTGCGCTGGCGCACATGACGGCCGCAAGACCTACTCGTGCCGAAGTGCCTCGATCGGGTCCATCTGCGCCGCCCGCCGTGCCGGGAAGTAGCCGAACACGACACCGATGAAGGCCGAGAACAGCAGCGCGAGCAGGTTGATCGAGATGTCGAAGCCGTAGGGCACGCCCATCACGAGTGACAAGCCATACGACGCGCCGGTGGCGATCACCACGCCAATCACACCGCCCAGCGCCGACAGCACGATCGCCTCGATCAGGAACTGCAGCAGCACCTCGCTCTCGAGCGCACCGACCGCCAGGCGCAGCCCGATCTCCCGGGTGCGCTCGGTCACGCTCACCAGCATGATGTTCATGATGCCGATGCCACCGACCAGCAGGCTCACCGCGGCCACCGCGCCGAGCAGCCCGGTGAGCACACCCATCGTGCTCGACAGCGTCTCGGCGATCTGTTGCGTGTCGAAGATGTTGAAGTTGTCGTCTTCCGATTCGCTGAGCTTGCGGCGCTCGCGCATCAGCTGGCGCAGGCTGGCCTTGAGCCGCGCGCTGTCGCTGCCATCTTCCATCGACACCTGCAGCAGGTTGACCTTGCGGCTGCCGGTGACGCGGCGCTGCAGCGTGTGCAGCGGCACCAGCACCGCATCGTCCTGGTCACCCATGCCGCTCTGGCCCTTGGAGACGAGGATGCCGATCACGTCGCACGAGAACTGCTTGACGCGCAGTTCCTCGCCCAGGCCCGTCTGCCCGGCCGTGCCGCCGTAGATCTCGCGCCGCACCGTCTCGCCGATGATGCACACGGCCGCGCCGGCGCGCTGCTCGTCGGGCTCGAAGATGCGGCCGGCGGAGAGCTTCCAGTTGCCGGTCTCGAACCATTCATTGGTGCTGCCGGTCACGCTGGTGACCCAGTTGCGCCCGTTGCCCACCACCGTGATGCTGGATCGCCCCTGCGGTGCCACCGCGGCGACGCCGCCGATCTGCGCCTGGATCGCCTCGGCATCGGCCTCGGTGAACTGCGGCACCCCGCCGCCGCCACCGCCGCCGCCCGGCCCGCGCTGACCGGGGCTCACCAGCAGCAGGTTCGTGCCCAGGCTGGTGATCTGTGTCTCGATCGCCTGCGTCGCGCCGTTGCCGAGCGTGACCATCGTGATCACCGCGCTGACG
>JBDTVC010000197.1:0-9145 GCA_040007475.1 Burkholderiales bacterium | reverse complement strand
TCGTCGAAGGTGAGCGCTTTGCCTAGAAGGCGCATGGGAAAAGCTCCTGACGCAAAAGCGAATTATACGGAGCCGCCAACTAAGCCACGGAATGACACACAACGCGTGCCCGATTTCACGCCCGGCGCGTAGACTTGGCGCCCATCGCCAGGCTCGAAATGACCGCCATGCTCCGTTGGACCGCTGTAGTGCTCACCGCCGTGATCGGCGCCACCCTGGCGCTGCCCGCCGCTGCGCAATGGAAGTGGCGCGATGCCAACGGCCACACGCAGTACAGCGACACACCGCCGCCGCCGAGCATCGCCGAGAAGGACATTCTTCAGCGCCCGGCTGCGGCCGCCGCAGCCGCGGCGCGGCGCACGATCCCGGCTGCGTCCGAATCCGCCGCATCAGCCGCATCGGCTCCCGCTGCACCCAAGGTCGACCCCGAGCTCGAGGCCAAGCGCAAGAAGACCGAGCAGGACGCGCTCGACAAGAAGAAGGCCGACGAAGCGAAGTCCGCGGAGGCGCGCGCCGCCAACTGCGCCCGCGCCAAGACCCAGATGCGTTCGCTCGACAGCGGCGTGCGCATCTCGCGGACCAACGAGAAGGGTGAACGCGAGTTCCTCGACGACAAGGCCCGCGCTCAGGAAGCCGAGCGCACCCGCGAAATCATGGCGTCGGACTGCAAGTAGCAGCCGCCTCAGTCGCCGCGCCTGGCGCCTCGCTGAACCTGCTGGCGCTGCCGCCGCGCCTCCTTCGGATCGACCCGCAACGGCCGGTACAGCTCGACGCGATCACGATCGCGCAGCACGTCGTCGCGTTCGCAGAACGCACCCCACAGGCCGACGGGCAGCGATGACAGTTCATGCTCGGGATGCCGCGCCTGCATGCCACTGGCACGCACCGCATCGGCCACCGTCGATCCCGCCGGCAAGCACAGATCCACCTCGTCGACCACGCCCGCCCGTGGGCTGAAGGCCACGCTCACGTGGACCTCAGCGGACGCCATAGACCTGCTCCGCCCGCTTCACGAACGAATCGACGAAGGTGTTCGCGATGCGATCGAACACCGGGCTGATGAGCGCCTCGAGGGCGCCGGCGGCGAAGGCGTAGCGCAGCTCGAACTCGATCCTGCACGCCTTGGCGTTCGCACCACCGTCGCTCGGCAACGGCACGAAATCCCAGGTGCCGGCGAGGGCCGAGAACGGGCCATCGACCAGTTCGAGCTCCACGCGCGCATCGGGCGTGTGCACGTTGCGCGTCGTGAAAGCCTGCCGCACGCCGAGGTACGACAGGTGCAACCGCGCCTCGACGCCATCCGCGCGCTCCTCGATCACCTCGGCGCGCTCGCACCACGGCAGGAAGGCCGGGTAGTCCTTGACGTCGGTGACCAGCGTGTACATCTCGTGCGGCGAGTACCACAGCAGAACGGACTTCTTGACGTGCTTCACGACAGCACCCCGCTCGCCGAATACGGCAAGCGACCCTCCGCGAGGGTCGGGCCTTGCTTGGGGCGGCCCGGCGCGGCGGCCCGCGCGGAGAGGGTTGGCACAAATCGCTTCATACAATGCCGAAATTGTATGGGGCGCATTCGCCCCCAGATGCCTCCGATGTCCATTGCCGAAAACCGCCGCGCCCATTTCGACTACCACCTGGAAGAACGGCACGAGGCCGGCATGGTGCTGCAAGGCTGGGAGATCAAGGCCATCCGTGCCGGCCAGGTCCAGCTGACCGATGGCTACGTGGTGATCCGCGACGGCGAGCTCTACCTGATCGGCTGCCGCATCAACGCGCTGCGCAGTGCGTCGACGCACATCAGCCCCGAGGCGGACCGCACCAAGAAGCTGCTGATGCACAAGGAAGAGATCAAGCGGCTGATCGGCAAGGTCGAGCAGAAGGGCTTCACGCTCGTGCCGCTGAACCTGCACTTCAAGGGCAGCGTCGTGAAGGCCGAAATCGCGCTCGCCAAAGGCAAGGCCGAGCACGACAAGCGCAACACCGAGAAGAAGCGCGACTGGGAGCGCGAAAAGGGACGTCTGATGAGGCACAAGGTCTCGTCGAAGCCGAGTCGGGAATGAAGTGAATGCCTTGCGCGAGATCACCGACCTGCCCGGCCCGAGCGGCGCGCTGCCGATCGTCGGCCACCTGTTCCGGATCCGGCGCAAGCGGCTGCACCAGAGCGTCGAAGCCTGGGGGCGCGAGTTCGGGTCGTTCTTTCACTTCAGGCTCGGCTCACGCACCCTGCTCGTGATCTCTGACGCCGAGGCCTTGGGCGCCGCACTGCGCGACCGGCCCGACGGCTTCCGGCGCACGCGCCTGATGGAGACCATCGGCCAGGAGATGGGGCTGACCCCGGGCGTGTTCGCCGCGAACGGCGACGCCTGGAAGCGCCAGCGGCGCATGGTGATGGCCGGCTTCGACCCGACCCACGTGAAAGCGTACTTCCCTGCGCTGCTGAAGGTCACGCAGCGGCTGCGCGGGCGCTGGCTGAAGGCCGCGCAGAGTGCCACGGCGCTCGAGTTGCAGTCCGAGCTGATGCGCTTCACGGTCGATGCGATCTCGGGGCTGGCCTTCGGCGCGGATGTGAACACGCTCGAGTCCGACGACGAGGTGATCCAGCGCCACCTCGACAAGATCTTCCCCGCCCTCTACAGGCGACTGTTCTCGCTGATCCCGTGGTGGCGCATCGTGCGTTCGCCGGCCGATCGGCGGCTCGAACGCAGCGTCGCCGAAGTGAATACCGCGATCGCCGGCTTCATTGCACAGGCCCGCGAGCGCTTGACCGCCGACCCGGCGCGGCGCGCCGACCCGCCGAACCTGCTCGAGGCGATGATCGTCGCCGCCGATGCGGGCGACAGCGGCGTGAGCGACCGCGAAGTGACCGGCAACGTGCTGACGATGCTGCTTGCCGGCGAGGATACGACGGCGAACACGCTCGCCTGGATGATCTACCTGCTGCACCGCCACCCGGCCGCGCTGCAGCGCGCGCAGCAGGAGGTGCGCGAACGCGCCGGCGATGTCGCGCTGTTCACGCCCGAAGTGATGGCCACGCTGGACTACGTCGAGGCCTGCGCGCACGAGACGATGCGACTCAAGCCGGTCGCGCCGTTTCAGGTGATCGAGGCCCTGAAGGACACCGAGATCGCTGGCATCCGCGTGCCGCAAGGCACCAGCGTGTGGTGCCTGATGCGCGGCGACAGCGTCAGCGCCAGGCACTTCCCGAACCCCGAGGCCTTCGAACCCGAGCGCTGGCTCAATCAGCCGGGCGAAGCGAGTTCGGCCAAGCGCGTGTCGATGCCCTTCGGCGCCGGCCCGCGCATCTGCCCGGGGCGCTACCTCGCACTGCTCGAGATCAAGATGGCGACGGCGATGCTGCTCGCGCACTTCGACATCGTCGACGTGACGACGCCCGACGGCGAAGAAGCCGTCGAGCAGATGGCATTCACGATGATGCCGGTGGGCCTGAAGATGCGGCTCAGGGCCCGATCGGGCGGCTGAGCGCGGTGAGCGCCTGCTCGGCGTCTTCGATCAGATCGTCGATCGCTTCCAGCCCCATCGAGAAGCGCACCAGCGTGCCGGCCCATGCGGGCTTCGCGCGCATCGTCTTCAGGTCGTAGGGCACAGCCAGGCTCATCGGGCCGGCCCACGAGTGGCCGATCTTGAAGAGCTCGAGCGCGTCGACGAAGGCATCGACCTGGGCCGGGCTGTAACGCGCGTCGAACACGATCGAGAACAGCCCCGCCGCTTGCGTGCAGAGCTTCGCCCAGTGCTCGTGCCCCGGCGAGCCCGGCAGCGCCGGATGCAGCACCTGCGCCACCTCGGGGCGCGTTGCCCACCATTGCGCGAAGGTTCGCCCCGCGCGGTCCTGTGCCTCGTAGCGCAGCGCCAGCGACGGCAGCGAGCGCAGCACCAGCTCCGCATCGTTGGCGCCGATGCCCCAGCCCATGCGCATGTGCGTCGCGTTGAAGCGCAGGTGCAACGCGGGGTCGCGTGTGGTCACCGCGCCCATCAGCACGTCGCCGCCGCCGGACGGGAACTTGGTCAGCGCGTGGATCGAGATGTCGACCCCAAGCGCGAACGCGTTGTATGCGATGCCCGCGCCCCAGGTGTTGTCCAGCGCGACCAGCGCACCGCCCGACTTCGCCGCCTTGATCAGCGCCGGCAGATCCGGGAACTCCATCGTCACCGAACCCGGCGCCTCCAGCCAGACCAGCTTCGTCGCCGGCGTGAGCATGGCCGCGAGCGCTTGCGGATCGGCCTGATCGAACAGGCGGTGCGTGATGCCCCAGCGCGCGAGCTCGTGGCGCGCGAACTCCAGGCTCGGGCCATAGGCGTTGTCGGGGATCAGCACCTCGTCGCCCGCCTTCAGCAGCGCCATGTCGGTCAGCGTGATCGCCGCCAGCCCGCTCGGCACGAGCACGGTGTGCAGGCCGCCTTCGAGCGTGGCGATGCGCTCCTCGAGCGTGAAGGTCGTCGGCGTGCCGTGCAGGCCGTAGGTGTAGCCGGTCTTCTCCTTCCAGTTGCGCGCGCGCCGCGCGGCCGTGGTCGCGAAGATCACGGTCGAGGCCTTGTGCACGCCAGGCTGCGTCGCACCGAAGCCGGCAGGCGGCTGGTACGGGTGGTGGATCAGTTGGGTGATCTGTTGCTTGGATTTCGTCACGGTCGGGCCCCGCTCAGATCGGTTGGCCGACGAGATCGTGGCCCTGCGTGCCGATGATCTTGACGCGCGTGAACTCGCCGACCTTCAAGGTCTTCGACGCCTTCTCGGGCGGCAGCAGCTTCACGCTGCCATCGATCTCGGGCGCATCGGCATACGAGCGCCCCACCCCGCCCTTGCGGCCGAGTGCGGGGGCCGAGTCGATCAGCACCTGCATCGTGGCGCCGATGCGCTCGCGCAGCTTCGCGGCCGAGACCTCTTCGGCCACCGCCATGAAGCGCGCACGGCGCTCCTCGCGAAGCTCGACTGGCAGCATGCCGGGCAACTCGTTCGCGGTCGCGCCGTTCACCGCCGAATAGGCGAAGCAGCCTGCGCGGTCGATGCGCGCCTCGCGCATGAACTCGAGCAGGTGCTCGAACTCGGCCTCGGTCTCCCCGGGGAAGCCGGCGATGAAGGTGCTGCGGATCACGATCTCAGGTGCGGCCTCGCGCCAGCGCTGCAGCCGTTCCAGGTTCTTCTCGCCGTTGGCCGGCCGCTTCATGCGCTTGAGCACGTCCGGGTGCGAATGCTGGAACGGCACGTCCAGGTACGGCAGGATGCCGCCGCTGGCCATCAGCGGCAGGATCTGGTCGACATGCGGATACGGATACACGTAGTGCAGCCGCACCCACGCGCCATGTGTCGCTGCGAGCTCCGAGAGCCTCTCGCACAGGTCGGTCATGTGGGTCTTGACCGGCCGTCCATCCCAGAATCCGGTGCGGAACTTGACGTCGACACCGTAGGCGCTCGTGTCCTGGCTGATGACGAGCAGTTCCTTCACACCCGCCTCGAACAAGCGCTGCGCCTCGCCGAGCACGTCGCCGATCGGGCGCGAGACGAGGTCGCCGCGCATGCTCGGGATGATGCAGAACGAGCAGCGGTGGTTGCAGCCTTCGCTGATCTTCAGATAGGCGTAGTGGCGCGGTGTCAGCTTCACGCCTTGCGCGGGCACCAGGTCGACGAACGGGTCATGCGGCTTCGGCACATGCAGGTGCACGGCGTCCATCACCTCGTGGGTCGCGTGCGGGCCGGTGACCGCGAGCACGCTCGGGTGCATCTGCCTCACGAGGTTGCCGCCCGCATCACCCGCCTTCGCACCGAGACAGCCGGTGACGATGACCTTGCCGTTCTCGGCCAGCGCCTCGCCGATCGTGTCGAGGCTCTCCTTCACCGCGTCGTCGATGAAGCCGCAGGTGTTGACGATGACCAGGTCGGCGCCCGCAAAGGTCTTGGAGGTGTCGTAGCCCTCCGCGCGCAGCTGCGTCAGGATGAGTTCGGAGTCGGTCAGCGCCTTCGGGCAGCCGAGCGAGACGAAACCGATTTTCGGGGCCGCGGTCGTGGCGGGTGGAGCAAGCGTGGTGGAGGTCATGCGCGGATTTTCGCCGATCGGCCGGCGATGCGTTCAGCGTGGTCGATCGAGCAGCCGCACCAGCCTTGTTTGGGCCAGCGGCACAGCCCGTCACACGTGCGCCGACGAGCCCAGGTTTTGCGTGCTGCATTGCAGCATAATGCCCTCCCATCCCACCACGAGCCGGGCTCGCGCGACCACGCGTCGAAGCACGGCCAACGTGTTCAAACGGCGCGGCGCTCTCTATCCGAAGCGGCTCGTCGCCGCGTTGCTCGCGCAAGCCGCGATCCGCGCCCGTCTTCGGCATTCCCCCACCGACCGTTCCCGGGAGACAGCATGACCACGATCACCACGATTCCCTTGTCCGCCATTCGCGCGGCTGCACAGCGCCAGTTCCCTGAGCGGGCGGCAGCCTGGCGCGTTGCAGATGTCGACGCGCTCTACGACCTGCCGTTCACCGATCTTCTGTTCGCGGCGCAACGGGTTCATCGCGAGCACTTCGACCCCAACGAGGTCCAGCTCTCCACGCTGCTGTCGATCAAGACCGGTGGCTGCCCCGAAGACTGCGCCTATTGCCCGCAGTCGGCCAGCTTCGACACGGGGGTCGAGGCCAGCAAGTTGATGCCTCTGTCCGAGGTGGTGCAGGCCGCGCAAGCCGCCAAGGCCCAGGGCGCCACGCGCTTCTGCATGGGCGCGGCCTGGCGCAGCCCGAAGGCGCGCGACATCGAGCGCGTCAGCGAGATGGTGCGCGAGGTGCGCGCGCTCGGTCTGGAGACCTGCATGACGCTCGGCATGCTCGACAGCGCCCAGGCCCACGCCCTCAAGGACGCCGGCCTCGACTACTACAACCACAACCTCGACAGCGACCCCGGCTTCTACGGCGGCATCATCAGCACCCGCACCTACCAGGACCGGCTCGACACGCTGGGCCGTGTGCGCGAGGCGGGCATCAACGTCTGCTGCGGCGGCATCGTCGGCATGGGCGAGACCCGCGCGCACCGGGCCGGCCTGATCGCGCAGCTGGCCAACCTCGACCCCTGCCCCGAGTCGGTGCCGATCAACAACCTCGTTCAAGTGCCCGGCACGCCGCTGGCCGGCACCGAACCGCTCGACCCCTTCGAATTCGTGCGCACGATCGCGGTCGCGCGCATCACGATGCCGCGCGCGATGGTGCGCCTCTCGGCCGGGCGCGAGCAGATGGACGAGGCCTTGCAGGCACTGTGCTTCGCGGCGGGTGCGAACTCGATCTTCTACGGCGACCGGCTGCTGACCACCAGCAACCCGCAGGCCGCACGCGACCGCGCGTTGTTGGAGCGCCTGGGCATGACCGTGCAAGCCGGGCCGGCCGCGTCATGAGCGATCGCAAGCCGATGACGCTGCACCGCCTGCGCGCGATGCACGCGGCCGGCGAAAAGATCGCGATGCTGACCTGCTACGACGCGAGCTTTGCGCGCGTGCTCGACGACGCCGGTGTCGACGTGCTGCTCGTCGGCGACTCGCTCGGCATGGTGCTGCAGGGGCGCGACAGCACGGTGCCCGTCTCGCTCGACGAGATGGCGTACCACACGCAGTGCGTGGCGCGAGGCAACCGCCACGCCTGGATCGTGGCCGACCTGCCCTTCGGCAGCTACCACGAGTCGGCCGCGCAGGCCGTGCGCAGTGCGACGCGGCTGATGCAGAGCGGCGCCCACATGGTCAAGCTCGAAGGCGGTGGCTGGACCGCGCCGCTGGTGAGTGCGCTGGTCGAGCGCGGCATTCCGGTGTGTGCACACCTGGGCTTGACGCCGCAATCCGTTCACGCGCTGGGCGGCTACCGCGTCCAGGGGCGCGACGAGGCCGCCGCCGAACTGCTGCGGCAGCACGTGCACGAACTCGCCGAAGCCGGTGCCGCGATGGTCGTGTTCGAGCTGATGCCCAGCGCCTTGGCACGCGACCTGACGCAGGCGCTGAGCATCCCCGTGATCGGCATCGGTGCGGGCGCCGGCTGCAGCGGCCAGGTGCTGGTGCTGCACGACACGCTCGGCATCACGCGTGGCAAGCTGCCGCGCTTCGTGCACAAGTTCATCGGCGAAGGCGGCGGCGTCGAAGAGGCCGTGCGGCGCTATGTTGCGGCCGTCAAGGACGGCAGCTTTCCTGATGAAGCCGTTCACGGCTATTGATTCACCGCCACCGACATCGATCGAGGTCCGTCTTGCAAATCGTCCACACCATCGCCGACGTGCGGCACGCCCTGGCCGGCACGTCACGTTCCGTCTTCGTACCGACCATGGGCAACCTGCACGAGGGCCATCTGTCTCTGGTCAGGCTGGCCAAGGAGCATGGCGGCCCGGTGGTCGCCAGCATCTTCGTGAACCGGCTGCAGTTCGCGCCGCACGAGGACTTCGACACCTACCCGCGCACCTTCGAGCGCGACTGCGAGTTGCTGCGCAGCGTGGGCTGCAACGTCGTGTTCGCCCCGAACGAGGCCGAGCTCTACCCGCAGCCGCAGGCCTACAAGGTACAACCACCGGCCGAACTGGCCGACATCCTCGAGGGCCACTTCCGGCCGGGCTTCTTCACCGGCGTGTGCACCGTCGTGCTCAAGCTCTTCAACTGCGTGCAGCCGAGCGCCGCGGTGTTTGGCAAGAAGGACTACCAGCAGCTGATGGTCATTCGCCAGATGGTGCGGCAGCTCGCGCTGCCGATCGACATCGTCGCGGCCGAGACGACGCGCGCCGAAGACGGTCTGGCGCTCTCGTCGCGCAATGGCTACCTGAGCGAGGCGCAGAGGGCACAGGCCGTAGAACTGTCGCGCGAACTGCGAGGCATTGCCGTCGCAGTGCAAGGCGGTTCGCGTGATTGGCAGGCGCTCGAGAATGCCGCGCTGGATGCGCTGCGTTCGCGTGGCTGGCAGCCGGACTATGTAGCAATCCGCCGCCAGGCGGACCTGGGCCTTGCTGAGTCGGGCGACGCACTGGTGGCCCTGGCCGCCGCAAAGCTCGGTGCAACTCGGCTGATCGACAACCTCGAGATCTCGACGATTGCCTGAAGTGAAGCCGCATCGGTTCAGGTGGATGGCTGCTGTCGGCCCGTTGCTGCCGTTCGCGGGCGGCAGGTCGTGCGCGGGCTCGGTGCGTCGC
>JBDTVC010000196.1:0-9152 GCA_040007475.1 Burkholderiales bacterium | reverse complement strand
GCGAGCGAGGCCTTCAGCCAGCGCAACATCAACTGCAGCATCGAGGAAAGCATCGAGCGCTTCCGTCCGGTGGTCGCGATGGCGCACGCGCATCGGATCAAGGTGCGCTGCGCGGTGTCGGTCGCGCTCGGCTGCCCGTACCAGGGCGAGGTCACGCCCGATGAGGTGGAGCGCGTCGTGCTGCTGATGAAGGGCATCGGCGTCGACCACTGCGGCATCGCCGACACGATCGGCGTGGGCACGCCCAAGCGTGTGCAGGCGGCGATGGCGCGGGCGCTGAAGCACTTCCCCATCGGCGAAGTCAGCGGCCATTTCCACGACACCTACGGGCAGGCCCTGTCGAACATCTACGCCTGTCTCGAGATGGGCATCCACACCTTCGACGCGAGCGTCGCCGGCCTCGGCGGCTGCCCGTACGCGAAGGGCGCGACCGGCAACGTCGGCACCGAGGACGTGCTGTTCATGCTGAACGGTCTGGGCATCGAGACCGGCGTCGACATCGACAAGCTGATCGACGCCGCGGCCTACATCTCCGATGTGCTCGGCCGCAAGCCAGTGTCGCGCTCGGGCAATGCGCTGCTGGCGAAGCGGGTGAAGGAAGCAGTGGCCGCATGAGCGACAACGACAAGCCCGACGGTTTCAGGCGCGTGTCTGCGTTGCTGACCGAACAGGGTCATCCGCACGCGCCGGTGTTCCTCGAGGTCGCTGCGCGCACCGCGCAGGAGGCGGCCGATGCGCTGGGTATCGGCATCGGCCAGATCGCCAAGAGCGTGGTGTTCCGCCGCAAGCTCGATGAAGCCGCGGTGCTGGTCGTGACCTCCGGCGACAAGCGTGTGGACGAGCGCAAGGTCGCCGCGATCGTCGGCGCCGTGGGGCGCGCCGATGCGGATTTCGTCAAGGCGCGCACCGGCTTCACGATCGGCGGCGTCGCCCCGGTCGGGCACGCCGAGCGGCCGGTGCTGCTGATCGACCGCGAACTGTTCCGCTTCACCGAGATCTGGGCCGCGGCCGGTCACCCGAACGGCGTGTTCCGCCTCAGCCCCGACGAACTCACCCGACTCACCGGCGCGCCGGTGCATGACGTGGTGCAGGCCTGATGCCGGTCGAACCCGTCCCGAGCCCGTGCACGAACGTGTGCCGCATCGATGCGCGCACCGGGTGGTGCGAGGGCTGTGCGCGCACGCTGGACGAGATCGCCGCGTGGTCGTCGATGAGTGACGAGCACAAGCGCGTGGTCTGGGTTGCCTTGAATGAGCGGCGCGAAGTGCAACCGCAACGATGAAGCACCTGACCTTCTGGTTCGACCCCATCTCGCCGTTCGCGTATCTTGCGTTCGAGCGGCTGCCGCAGGCGCTCGAAGGCCTGTCGATCGAGGTGAGCTACCGGCCCGTCCTGTTCGCCGGCCTGCTCCAGCACTGGGGCCAGAAGGGCCCGGCCGAGATCGAGCCCAAGCGAGCCTGGACCTTCCGTCACGTGCACTGGCTCGCGCACCAGCACGGCATCGCGATCGACACGCCGGCGCAGCACCCGTTCAACCCGCTGGCCTTGCTGCGACTGCTGCATGCCTGTGCGCCCAGCGGCGGCACGCCGAACCGGCGTGCGTGCGAAGCGGTGCTGCGGCACGTGTGGCAGGGCGGTGTCGACGCGAATGATCCGGTGCGGCTGGCCGCGCTCACGCACGAGCTGCAGCCGCGTGCCGATGCCAGCGACCCGGCGGTCAAGCAGTCGGTGAAAGACATGACCGCCGCGGCCCTCGCGCGCGGGGTCTTCGGCGTGCCGACCATCGAGGTCGACGGTCGACTCTTCTGGGGCTTCGACGCCCTGCCGATGGTCGCGGCCTTCCTGCGTGGCGACGCGTGGTTCGACGGTCCCGACTGGCATGCCGCGGGGCTGCCGCGGCCGGGCATCGTGCGCTAGGATGAAACTGCATCTTCAGCCGGATGGCTGCATGCGGCCCGTTGCTGTCGTCCGTGTCGCTGCTCTTTCGCTGCTTCAGCGCGTCGCGGCAGGCGCTACCCGTCGGGGGCTCATGCGGAGGCGGTCGCCGCTGCGCGTCGACTGCACTGCGCTGCTCGGTCCGGGGTCGCGCCGCCGAACTCACTTCATTCGCTGCGCTCATTCCGTTCAAACAGCCGCGGCGAGTCAGAGCACGAAGCGCGCTGGCGCGCGCCGACCCCGGCCCTGCGCTGCTCGTCGCCCCCGAAATCGCCCCCGCCGGGCAGCACCTGCCGCGAAGCCCACGGGGTTTGCCTTTCGGTGAAAGAGCTCCCACGGTGGCTGCAAAGGCGCGTGCGGGCAGGTGTAGGCGCGCCTCTGAGGCGCCGAGAAGCGCAGGGCTCGTGGCGGCGCGCGCAGCGCGCTTCGTTGACTGACTCGTCGCGGCTGTTTGAACGCAGCGAACGAAGTCAGCGTAGTGAGTTCTGCGACGCGCCACGAGACCCGTGAGGACGCGAGGCCAGCCGCCGGGCGTAAGTCTCGGGTCAGTCCCGCGTCAGTCCCTGTTGGGTTGGTGTCAGAGCGTGGTCAGCGGCAGGGCGCAACATCCGCGCCAAGGCTGGAGCAGCCGCACCACAACACAAGGAGACGCCATGCAAGACGATCTGGTCCAACGGATAGCGAGCCACCCGAAATACAAGGAGCTGAGGGCCAAGCGAACCGGCTACGGCTGGTGGCTCACGCTGGCGATGATGGTCGTGTACTACGGCTTCATCGTGCTCGTCGCGTTCAACAAGCCGTTCCTGTCGCAACGCCTCGGGGAGGGTGTGATGACGGTCGGCATCCCGATCGGTTTCGGCGTGATCCTGTTCACCATCATCATCACGGCCATCTACGTGCGGCGCGCCAACAGCGAGTTCGACGACCTGACCGCTGCCATCTCGAAGGCGGTGCTGAAATGAGTCGCTTCTCCAACCTCAAGCGCCAGGTGCTGACGCTCGCTGCCCTCGGCAGTGTCTCCGCCGTGGTCTATGCTGCCGGCGCCGACCTCGGCCAGGCCGTCCAGCAGCCGACCAACTGGACCGCGATCAGCATGTTCGCGATCTTCGTGCTGTTCACGCTGTTCATCACCAAGTGGGCCGCGGCCAAGACCAAGTCCGCGGCTGACTTCTACACCGCCGGCGGCGGCATCACCGGCTTCCAGAACGGCCTGGCGATCGCGGGCGACTACATGTCGGCCGCATCCTTCCTCGGCATCTCGGCCGCGGTGATGGCCAGCGGCTTCGACGGGCTGATCTACTCGATCGGCTTTCTCGTCGGCTGGCCCGTCATCACCTTCCTGATGGCCGAGCGGCTGCGCAACCTCGGCAAGTTCACCTTCGCCGACGTCGCCGCGTTCCGCTTCGAGCAGAAGCCGGTGCGCATCTTCGCGGCCTCGGGCACGCTCGTCGTCGTCGCGTTCTACCTGATCGCGCAGATGGTCGGCGCGGGCCAGCTCATCAAGCTGCTGTTCGGCCTGGAGTACTGGATCGCCGTCGTCATCGTCGGCGCGCTGATGATGGTCTACGTGCTGTTCGGCGGCATGACGGCCACCACCTGGGTGCAGATCATCAAGGCCTGCCTGCTGCTCGGCGGCGCGAGCTTCATGGCGCTGTCGGTGATGTGGCACTTCGGCTTCAGCCCGGAGGCGATGTTCGCTGGCGCGGTCAAGATCAAGACCGACCTGGCACTGAAGGATGGCAAGGTGATGGACGTCGCGGCCAAGATCGGCCAGTCGATCATGGGCCCGGGCAACTTCGTGAAGGACCCGATCTCGGCGATCTCGTTCGGCATGGCGCTGATGTTCGGCACCGCCGGCCTGCCGCACATCCTGATGCGCTTCTTCACCGTGCCCAGCGCCAAGGAAGCGCGCAAGTCGGTGATGTGGGCGACCGGCTGGATCGGCTACTTCTACCTGCTGACCTTCATCATCGGCTTCGGCGCGATCACCTTCGTGCTGACGAACCCGCAGTTCCTCGATGCCAAGGGCGCATTGCTCGGCGGCGGCAACATGGCGGCAATCCACCTCGCCAACGCGGTCGGCGGCAACGTGTTCCTCGGCTTCATCTCGGCCGTGGCGTTCGCGACCATCCTGGCCGTGGTCGCGGGCCTGACGCTGTCGGGCGCCTCCGCGGTCTCGCACGACCTGTACGCCACCGTCATCAAGAAGGGCAAGGCCGACAGCGCGTCGGAGCTGCGTGTCTCGAAGATCACGACGATCGCGCTCGGCATCCTGGCCGTCACGCTCGGCATCGTGTTCGAGAAGCAGAACATCGCGTTCATGGTCTCGCTGGCCTTCGCGATCGCTGCGTCGGCGAACTTCCCGGTGCTGTTCATGTCGGTGCTCTGGAAGGATTGCACCACCAAGGGTGCGGTGATCGGCGGCTTCCTCGGGCTGATCTCGTCGGTCGGCCTGACGATCGTGTCGCCGTCGGTCTGGGAAGCCACGCTCGGCAACCCGAAGGGCTCGGCGCTGTTCCCGTACACCTCGCCGGCGCTGTTCTCGATGGCCATCGGCTTCGTCGGCATCTGGATCTTCTCGCTGCTCGACCGCAGCAAGCGCGCCCAGGTCGACCGCGCCGGGTTCCTCGCCCAGCAGGTGCGTTCGGAGACGGGCATCGGCGCCTCCGGTGCCTCCGGCCATTGACTTGAACTGAATCAAGCCCGACGCACGGGACCGCGAGCACACTGCTGGCGGTCCCGTTTCACTTCGAGGTCTGAAGATGCCCGACACCGTGGCCTCCGAAACCCAGCGCGAATGGCTGTCGCTGGTGACGGCGCGCGTGCGTGACGCCTATCTGCGCAAGCCGTTCTACGTCGATGGTGCGATGGACCTGGTGTCGGTGTGCCGGGTGCTCTCGGCGCAGGGCCTGACCAACGCACTGGTCCGCGACGGCGAGACGCCGCTCGCGCGGCTCGGCATGTTCACGACCACCGACCTGCGCGACGCGCTGCTGCGGCCGGAGCCGCCGGCGCAGCTGGCCGTGCGCGAGGTCGCTCACTTCGACATGATCGAGGTACCGGCCGATGCCGAACTCTTCGAGGCCCTGTGGCTGATGGTGCGCCACCGCGTGCACCGACTGCTCGTGCGCGATGGCGATGCGGTGCTCGGCGTGCTCGGTCAGCTCGATCTGGTCAGCTTCGTCGCCAACCATTCGCACATCGTCGCGCTGCAGATCGACGAGGCAGGCAGCGTCGCTGACCTGAAGGGCGCGGCGATGCGCGTCGACGCGATGATCGCGCTGCTGCATCACGGCGGCATCCATGTCGAGCGCATTGCCCGCACGGTGAGCGAGCTGAACGCGCGCCTCTTCGCGCGGCTGTGGGCGCTGCTCGCGCCGGCCGAACTCATCGCCAACAGCTGCCTGATCGTGATGGGCAGCGAAGGCCGCGGCGAGCAGATCCTGAAGACCGACCAGGACAACGCGCTGCTGTTGCGCGACGGCTTTGAGCCCCGCGATCTGCCCGGGATCACGGCGCGATTCAGTGCGGCGCTGGCCGAACTCGGCTACCCGCCGTGCCCCGGCGGCATCATGCTCAGCCAGCCGCGCTGGTGCCAGCCGCTCGCGGCCTTTCGCGAGACGCTGCGGGGCTGGGTCCACGACGCTGATCCCGACGGCCCGCTGAACCTCGCGGTCTTCTTCGACGCCACCGCCGTGGCCGGCGATGCCGGCCTGCTGCGCGAGGCCCGCGAGCACCTCGACCGCGTGCTCGTCGGCAGCGATGCCTACCTCGCCCGCTTCGCGAGCGCAGCTGACCAGTTCAGCGAACCGGGCGGCTGGTGGGCGCGCCTGACCCATCGGCAGGACGAGCAGCCGCTCGACCTGAAGAAGCTCGGCACCTTCCCGATCGTGCACGGCGCGCGCGCGCTCGGGCTGCAGCACCACGTGCGCGAGACCGGCACCGCCGCGCGGCTGCAGGCGCTGGTCGCGGCAGGCCACCTCGATGCCGGGCTGGCGCGCGACCTGACCGAGGCGCTGCACGCGCTGATGGCCCTCAAGCTCGACCGCCAGCTCGCGCAGCGGCGCGCGGGGCAGGCACCCGACAACCTCGTGCAGCCGGGCGAACTCAGCACACTCGAACGCGATCGGCTGCGCGATGCGCTGACCATCGTGCGGCGCTTTCGCGAGTTGCTGCGGCTGCGCTTTCACCTGCGTGCGCTGTAGGACGTGCGATGCGCGACCGCCTGCGATCCCAGCGCCTCGTGGCCCTTTGCGCCGCAGGATGGCTGGCGCTGAACTTCCCGCTGCTCACGCTCTGGGATCGCGACATCGCGGTGGGCGGCTGGCCGCTGATGCCGACCGCGCTGTTCGTCGGGTGGGGCGCGTTGATCGCGCTGGCGGCGTGGGTCAGCGAGTCGGGTGACGACGCGTGATGGCTGGCGCGCTCGTCATCGGTGCCTCGTTCGCCTACCTGCTGCTGCTGTTCGCGATCGCGCACGTGGCCGACCGGCGTGCGCGGGCCGGGCGCTCGCTGATCGGCAACGCCTGGGTCTATGCGCTGTCGATGGGTGTTTACTGCACGGCCTGGACGTACTTCGGCAGCGTCGGCCGCGCCGCGGGGTCGGGCCTGTGGTTCCTGCCGATCTACATCGGCCCGACGCTGGCGATGCTGATGGCCTGGACGGTGCTGCGCAAGATGATCCGGATCGCCCGCGTGCACCGCATCACCTCGATCGCGGACTTCATCGCCAGCCGGCACGGCAAGAGCCGCGCGATCGCCGCGCTCGTCACACTGATCGCGGTCGTCGGCATCCTGCCGTACGTCGCGCTGCAGCTCAAGGCCATCGCCAGCGGCTATGCGGTGCTGACGGCCGCACCGGGTGCGGCGGCCGGCGCGGTGGCCTGGTGGCGCGACAGCACGCTGTACATCGCGCTCGCGCTGGCCGGCTTCACGATCGCGTTCGGCACGCGGCGCCTGGACAGCACCGAGCGCCACGAAGGCATGGTCGCGGCGATCGCGGTCGAGTCGGCGGTCAAGCTCGTGGCCTTTCTGGTCGTCGGCGCATTCGTCTGCTGGGGGCTGTACGACGGGCCGGGCGACCTGTTCGCGCGCGCCGCGGCCCGCGTCGACCTGAAGCCCTTGCTCGGCCTCGGTGGCGAGAGCCGGTTTGCCGGAGGCCAGTGGTTCGCGCTCACGCTGCTGTCGATGCTGTCGGTGATCTTCCTGCCGCGGCAGTTCCAGGTCATGGTGGTCGAGAACGTCGACGAGCAGCACGTGCGGCGCGCGGTGTGGGCGTTCCCGCTGTACCTGTTGCTGATCAACCTGTTCGTGCTGCCGATCGCGCTCGCGGGCCTGCTGCATTTCGGCCGCGGCGGGGCCGATCCCGAGACCTTCGTGCTGTCGCTGCCGCTGTCCGCGGGGCAGCACGGCGTGGCGCTGCTGGCCTTCGTCGGTGGGCTGTCGGCGGCGACCGGCATGATCATCGTCGAGGCGATCGCCGTGTCGACCATGGTCTGCAACGACCTGGTGATGCCGCTGCTGCTGCGCCTGCGCTTCGTCGGCGCGCGCGCGGGCGCCGACCTCACCGGCGTGCTGCTCGGCATCCGCCGCGTGGTGGTCGTCGCGCTGCTGCTGCTGGGCTACCTGTACTTCCGCGTCGCCGGCGAGGCGTATGCGCTGGTCAGCATCGGGCTGATCAGCTTCGCCGCGGTGGCGCAGTTCGCGCCGGCGCTGCTCGGCGGCATGTACTGGAAGGGCGGCACGCGCGCCGGTGCGCTCGCCGGCCTGGGCGCGGGCTTCACGCTGTGGGCGTACACGCTGATGCTGCCGTCGATCGCCAAGTCGGGCTGGATGGACGGCACGTTCGTGCGCGACGGGCCGTTCGGGTTGACGCTGCTGCGCCCCGAGCAGCTGATGGGCCTGAGCGGGCTCGACGGCCTGACCCATTCGCTGCTGTGGAGCCTGCTGGCCAACGCCGGGTTGTACGTCGCGGTGTCGCTGGCGCGCCGCCCGTCGGCGCGCGAGACCGGGCAGGCGCTGCTGTTCGTCGATGTCTTCGAGCAGCGCGATCACGCGACCAGCGGCCCGGTGTTCTGGCGCGGCCAGGCGCGCGTGGCCGACCTGGTGGTCGTGGCCACGCGCTTCCTCGGCGCCGACGCGACGCGGCGGTTGCTCGCCGAGCACGCGCAGCGCCATGGTGCCGCCAGCATCGATGCAGGGGTGGCCGATGCCCGGCTGGTGCAGTTCATCGAGACCCAGCTCGCCGGCGCGATCGGCGGCGCGTCGGCCCACGCCGCGGTGGCCGCCAGCGTGCAGGAGGAGCCGCTGGGCGTCGGCGACGTGATGCGCATCCTCGACGAGGCCTCGCAGTTGCGCGCCGCCAACGAGCAGCTCAAGGGGCTGGACCGCATGAAGGACGATTTCATGTCGTCGGTCACGCACGAGTTGCGCACGCCGCTCACCTCGATCCGCGCGCTTGCCGAGCTGATGGTCGACGACCCCGCGATGGCGTCGGACCAGCGCCAGCAGTTCCTCACGCTCGTGGTCGCCGAGACCGAGCGCCTCACGCGCCTCGTGAACCAGGTGCTCGACATGGCGAAGATCGAATCCGGGCACGCCGAGTGGCGCGAGGTCGAGGTCGATCTGCGAGCGCTGCTCGAGCAGGCCGTGCAGACGACCGCCGAGCTGTTCCGCGCGCGCGCCGCCCGCGTCGAGCTGCAGATGCCGGACGCCGCCCCGACATTGTTCGCCGACCCCGACCGCGTGCTGCAGGTGCTGCTCAACCTGCTGTCGAACGCGGCGAAGTTCGTGCCCTTGCAGGGCGGCCTCGTGCGCGTCACCCTGGTCGTCGAGCCGGCGCAGGCGATCGTCGAGGTGCACGACAACGGGCCCGGCGTCCCGACGGCGCAGCAGGGCGTGATCTTCGAGAAATTCCGCCAGGGCGGCGACGCACTGAACCGCCCGCAAGGCACCGGCCTGGGCCTGCCGATCAGCCGCCAGATCGTCGCGCACTTCGGCGGCCGCATGTGGCTGCGGTCCGAGCCAGGCCAAGGCGCATGCTTCGGATTTTCGCTGCCATGGCGACACGAGGAAGTGAAATGTTGACCCCGAATCTCACTGCGTTCGCCACCCCAAGGGCCACGAACGGGCGCCGCGTGACCCCCGAGGGCGTGTCCGCTGACGGCCCATTGCTGCCGTTCGTGAATGTTTGCTCTGCGGCGGCTTCGGCGCGTCGC